>CAZYVR010000347.1:0-6478 GCA_964651145.1 uncultured Victivallales bacterium
TCATGAGCACATCGCAATTGCAAGTTGGACAAAATGCCATGGGCTTCCCTTCTGGTGCAGTTGATATTTGCTCACAAACCCGCAGTGAAACTCTGGGTAATGCTGGTGGCCTATCTTCTGGCCCATAGCGATGGAGTATTGAAAAATATGTTCCGCCGACTAATGCCCTTCTTTTTTGTACCCGCCTTACTGATGTTTTTTCAATTGCCTGATGTCGGGCAATTGAAAATTCCCCTTTTGTTTTGTTGAGCTTCATATTTATCACTGCTTGTTTTAAATAATCTTTCCCGAAGCACTACATGGTGCTTCGGAGTTATTATGGTTGATATAATTTTCTTCTCTTTGTCCGAAGCCACACGTGTGGCTTCGGTGCGACACTGCTCCAAGCATCTTGCCAGATTAATCGGATTTGTCCGATGCCTGATGTCAGGCATCAGTGTGATAATTTTTATCATTGCTCATTTGGGGCGGTAATCTCTAGGTAATAGAAATTATATTTTGCCGATTTGTCTACACATACTTTTAGCCCGCCATAATCTTGTCCATTTCGATTTGTCAGAAGTTTTGAAAAGACGACCTGATGCTTTCTACTGGAAAAATCCATATATTTGAACAGGCCATTTCTTTCGGCAAGCTTCCGCAACTCCCAAGCTAAAACATTCCCATCGCCATAATGTTTAAACCACACTTCACATAAGCTTTTCAGATTTTCATCATCACGATTGCTCGACCTCTCCAGGGGGACACTTGCTTTTTTATTTTTAGCATGGCGTGGCTCTTTGATGCAATGCGGACAGTTGATGATTATCACAGTGCAGTTATCTTTCTTAAGGTCCTCCGCAACTAGAGAATTTATTTTTCCAGCAACACAATTATCACATTTCCTTGATGATTTTGAACTCATATTATCTTTCCTTTTTGAATTTATTTTTTATGAGATTTTTTAATGTTTATGATTATCTATTCAGCCAAATCTATCCGAAGCGCAAGGTTGCGCTTCGGTGCAGTCCCATCCAAGCTTAACGCCTGATGTTTTGCCAATTGCCATACCTGTGGCAGTTGCCACTTTTTATTGGAAGTATTAATTTTCATCACCCTCTCCTTTCACTTTGCTTTTATTCAATTTTTCCCGGTGCCTATTATTTCTTGGGCTACGCTAAACGGATCTTGCCCGAATTTTCCCCTCGCGATGAATATAAAAACGACCACGCCCACACCTTTAGCCCATGCCCGAAAATTGACGGTTTGATTTTTTCCTGCGGCTTCCTTCAACATCATCCCACCAAAATCCGATGGTATATAGGTGTATATTCGGTATCTATTTCCCCCTACTTATATTTTTGGACTTTTTTTTTCTTTTTTTTAATTTGTGAAAAAAAATTATTTTTCTTACATTGGGGTTGGAGAGATACCGAATATACAAAAAGCTCATTTTTGCCTTTTGTAAGTATCGCATTATTAACAGGATGCAAAGAACTACATATACCTCGATATATACTGTTTTTTTCGGTATCTCTTGGGCTTTTTCTCGGAAATGATAAAAAATCGTCCACTTTTGGCGCGTTATGGGACACTATTTTGCCTTTCCGCATTTGCTGTCTTTCCGTTTTTTTCATTTTCATGTCCATTTTTCATTCCCATTATTTAATTGCCGCGCGCCAATTCACCGTCTTCTTTATATTTTTCAGGATCGACTACCTGCAAGAAATAGCGGTTGTATCTCCCGGAAACGTCCGCGCAGATTTTCAATCCGACATAATGACGATTGGCCCGGTTTGTGAGAAGTTTTGAGAAAACCACCTGATATCTCCGTTCGGTAAAATCCATGTATTGAAATAGCCCGTGGTTTTCGGCCAGAGTTCTAAGCATGGCGGCGTCCACGGAGCCGAACCCGTAAGCCTTGAACCATATTTCGCAGAGACTTTTCAGGCTTTCGTCGTCCCGGTTTCCCGTGCTTTGCATAGATGCGGTAATCTTCTTGCGTTCTGAAAATGGGTTCAAAAAGCCGCAGGCGGGGAGGATTCCTGATATTATGCGGCTCCATTCGGAAAAATTGGGAATTTCACTTTTCCCGCAAATCGCTCCCGATTTGTGCCAGTGGGTAATTAATGAATAAAAGGCCGACAATATTTCGGAGCGTTTGCTTTTGACATATTCGTTGAGGTTGAAGTGTTTGAATTTACGCTCCTTGATTTTTTCCTCATAAAATTCCAGACGGATGTCAATGATGCGGCGCTCCATGTCCTCGGAAATTGTGAGGCCATTGGATGACATCCCGTAGATGGCCAAATTGGGGTACATCCGCTGTTCGCTTTTGCCCAAAGTTCGACCGGAGACAAAAGGAAGCGAGGATGCCTGTTCCAACGCTGGGCTGGCCAAATGCCCCCGCAAATTGCTTATAAGGAAAAAGCGTTCACCTGAAGCGCAGATTGAAAATATTTGTTTGCGATATTCGTCATCGTCGTTGCAGGGCGCGCAGAAGGCGTGTTCGTTTCCGGTGTAAATTATTGGCGCGAGGCCGAGAAGCAAATCCTTGCCGACTCCAGGCCGGTTCCCGGAGGCTAGGAAAACCATCGCGCGGTTTTCTCCAATGATTGCCCGGAGCATTGGCGTCAATAGATATGCGACCGCGCGGGATATGTCCAGTTCAGGCTCAAGAAAACAGAACTCGGAGAGCATCTCGAGAATGATTCCCCGGGCGGTTTCAAGGGGCATAAACTTTATTTCAGGCGCGGAACTGTCCGTCCAGAAGCCCATGTTTTCATCAAACCCAGGCGGGGTAAACATCAATTCGCCGTTGTGGATGTAGGGCAATTTTATTTCCGTGAGCCCCCGAATGTATGGCAGAATATTCCTTGCGGTCACGGATGAAAGGGCATTCTCAGCCGGGCATCTCTTGAGAGAATTTTTAACGAACACTTTCTCGTCATTTTCATTTGTCATGTACGATCCGAGGTCCACATATTTTTCCACATCGACTACAAACCCAGCGGGCTTAATATTGTCAAATCCGGTCAGCTGATACTCCCGGCCGGTCTTGTAATCCTTGCGCTTGAGTTCAGATATCTGGACAATGCTTCCGGCATAATTGTAGAAAGCGCGAAGACGGGAAAGTTCCGCGAAAAGCTCATGGGTAAATTCCGCGTCTGTTTTTCCAGGAATAATTATGCCTTCAATTTTTGCCGGAGGGCGCGGCAATTCCACTATCGGCTTGCCGCCATCGCTTTGTATCTTTTCTTTTTGGGCCATTTTTTTTATCTTTTTCGCGGTGAATTCCGTCTTGCGTTTCTTCTTGAAAACGCGAAGCTGCTCTTTCATTTCCGCCATTGTCAGATGTTTGCCAAAGCGGTCTTGAATCATCCGCAGGAGGCGGCCTTGCTCCATTGGAAGTGCCCCTGACATTTCCTCAAATATGGGCTCAAGGCGACGGTTGCGTTTGTCTTCCGGCAAGTGACTTGGCAGATTGCCGATTGCAAACTCCAATGGAGTGACTGCCATCTCGATAAGCGATTCAAAATTTTCGCGAGTATGATTGGAAAGAAAATATTCGTTGACATCAATTTTGGCGTCCGCTATCAATTTCTCAGCTTCCGCTATTTTCTCTGACGGATGATTTTTCAATAGCTCCTTGAGTTCCGTTGGATCAATTCCGGCCTTGCAGTTGAAATCCATTTCAAGGAGCGTGCGAGCTAAAAACTGTTTATCTCCCAAGGGCAAAATGATTATGCGGGTGTCAATTTTATATTTTGACAGGATGCGCGCCGTCTGCAACGCTCCCTTCAGACCAGCCTCGGATATCTCGTTGTCCTGGCAAATATATATGGTTTTAAGATTTTTTAGCTTTGGGATTAAGCGCTCCCAATCCTTATTATTTATGCGGGTGGTCACGGGAGAAATGACCGGGAAGTTTTCCTGCATCAGGGCTATGCAATCGGTCACGCCCTCGGTGATGATTATTTTTTCAGGACGAGAAAGCATGCAATCTTCGTTATAAAGAATATTATTGTTGATGCACGGTGCAATGTGCCGCCTCTTATCCTTATTATATATAAGGAGCTTTTTATACTTGCCGTTTTCGTATTTGTTGTCAGGCGTCCACGGTGTTTTGCGCCCAATCATAAATGACACGCTTCCGCGGCTCCAATATGGAAAGATTATCCGCTTGTCAAAAAACGGCATAAGTTTGTCTTCGCGGGTAGGACAGAATGCTCCGGTTGCGGCTAGCTCTCTCAAGGTGAACTTGTTTTCCGATTTTAATAAATCACCCCACGAGCCCTGTGAATTGTCGGCATAGCCTATCAGCAGTTTGTCAATTGTCTCATCATTTATGGAATAGTTTTTCTTAAACCAGTTAAGTGCGTCGGGATTTTCCTTGAGCCGCGCATGATATAGTTTCGCCAGCGATGTCAAAGCGAGTTTAACACGTTCCTCAAACCTGCGATTTTCTTCTGCTTTCTTTAATTCCTCTAGGCTTAAACCAAACTTCGATATTGGCGGCAGGTTTGCTTTTTGGGCTAGGAAATCCCGCGCCTGCCGATGTGATTCCGGCATCGCTCCTGAACAGCCGGAGGTGACAGTTCCACTCTGGATGAATTCCACAAGCTGGAGGACATCTCCTCCTACACCACATCCAAAGCAATACCAACCCTGCTTGTCCAACATTATATGAAGGGAGCTTTTCGACTGGCTTTTATGGTTTGGGCAATCACACATCAATGTGTGCGAATTTTCCTGCGTAATGCGCCCGGACAGAAGCTCCCGGGCAATCATACCGATATTCTGTTCAGTTATCTTGCGGTAATAATCTTTTATGTCAACTTGCGGCACTAATCTCTCCAGAAATTTGCGGGTGCGGAATGTTTTCTACCTCACCATCCCAATCCTCATCAAGGCGGCGTTCTTCCAAATCATTCATTGGGCTCTGTCCGAAATTTGACGCTTCGCTTCGCATGTCGAGTTCATCACGGCAATATTTACAGACCCATCCACGCGATGGCAGATTCTTCTTTTCCCATTTAATCTCGTCATTGCATCTTGGACAGATTATAGTTTTATTTGTTTTCATAGGGCATCCTTTTTTAAGGCAATAAATGGGACAAAAATGTTTTGCGTTCGCTGACCTGGTGTTTTTGGGCGCAGTTTCTTATGCCCCATGCATCTCCAATGATTATTGCGGTTTTTTGGGCGCGGGTTACTCCGGTATAGAATAAATTTCTATGGTGCATGAAGGAATGTGACTTATGAATTATCAATATGGCGCAGGGAAATTCTGATCCTTGACATTTGTGAATAGACAAAACATATGCCAATTGGATGTCGCGCATTTCGGAACTGCCCTTTTCAATCTCCACTTTCTTTCCATCGAAATTGATTATAAAATTGCCCCGCTCATCAGCATTAATTATGTATCCTATCGTTCCATTCATAATTCCAAGATCGTAGTTGTTTCTCGTCTGGATTACTTTGTCATGAAGGAGAAAAGGCGGACGTTTATTTGGCAACACTGCCGGGACATGAATGCCATTGCATTTTCTTTGAATCACCCTCTGAAGCGCGATGTTGAGTTCCCGTGTCCCAAGTGGTCCCTTGTGGGTTGGAGTGAGTATCTGAACGTCCTTAATCAGGTAAAATCCAAAATCCTGAAGTTGATCTTCGACAAGCTTGCATAAAAAGTTTTTAGCTTCTTCGGCGGAGGTATATTTATTCACCAGGTACCAGTCCCGACAGCGATTTTTATTCGGTGCGCTGGTTTTTCTAACTTCGCCTTTGAGGATTGCCATGCTGTTTTCCTTCAATGCTCCGGCCTGACGCATCACTTCATCGAGAATAGTGGATGGGATGACTTGCGATTGGATGAGATCGCGGAGGATATTGCCGGGTCCGACCGGAGGCAACTGATTATGATCGCCAACGAGAACGACTGATGTTTTGGATAAATCTATTGCTTTAAACAGTTGCCAGGCGAGAGGGATATCTACCATACTAAACTCATCCACAAGCAGGATATCCGTTTCAATTTTCTCAACGTTAAATTTCTTTCCGTCATAACCCAACAGACGGTGAATGGTTTTAGCCTCAGTTCCGACCACTTCCTCCAAACGCTTCGCCGCCTTGCCTGTTGGTGCGGCCAGTATAACTTTTTTACTGGCTTTGTTAGCTATTTTTACTATCGCGCTTACCAGAAATGTTTTTCCTGTTCCGGCTCCGCCTGAGATTAATGACATGTTCCAGCGCAAAGCGTTTTCAACGGCCTGGAATTGCTTGGCATTCAGTTCCGATGCAATATTTTTGATATTTTGATCAGGTTTAAAATGCGGATTTGCTCTTTTACCATTTTTAAAAACATGAGCCAGCTCGTATTCCATTTTTAGGATATCTAAATTTGCCACGAGAATGCGTCCATCGTGTGACTGACAGGCCAGAAATTTACTGTCAAGCAGAGCTTCAAGATGTGTCTCTATTTGTGTCCGGCTGTCCA
>CAZYVR010000348.1:0-6379 GCA_964651145.1 uncultured Victivallales bacterium
CCCTGAGCTTTGAAAAAATCCCAAGCCAAAAACTCAGTTTTACGGACAGACCCTACTTAAACAAATGGCAAAGACAGGGGTTGAAATAAATTTACAGACTCTTGAGTCGACCAGAAGTAACAATCAGGTTACCGATAAAGGAAAATGATAGGAAAAGTTTAGACAAGTAATATTGCCACTCGGGGTCTGGCCCCATGTTTAAGTTATTCTTTTGAGGAATGGCGGCATTGTGGAATTCACGAGTTGCTTGGCGAAAAGAGACGATAATAAGCGTCTCTTGCAATGCCTGGGGATTAAGTCTGAGGCTGCGTTTAGAGACTGGCATCAAGCGACCTTGAATGAAAAGCCTTCTTGCATTTCACATAAGCGAGAATCATATTGGAGCGAGGCAATTGCGGTTGGCTATCCTGATGGGCTGCAAATCTCAGCACAGGACGCAGGGCTCAAACAATATTCGCTCAAAAACAGAAAAATAGAGAAAAAAAACACTTATATCCATTTTTTGACCGAAAAAAATTGATTTAAGAGCGGTTTATAGAGGATTCTTTTATGACTTTGAATTTAAAACAAAAAAAAAGGCCCATAACATGAGGTCAAACCCCAAGCACCCGTCCCGGGCATCTGATTGCAAGTATCGCCTGGCTTCTGATACCGTTTCTTATAAAAAGTGCGCTATCGACCAGATCTTGAGAAATTCTTTCTGATAAAAGTGGTGACACTTCTAATGAATCAAGTGTATAGGAACTTGAATAGGAGTGTTATAAAATGTCGAGCAATAAATCGAAAAACAATAAGAAAGTCGGGCGTTATTCTTATGAATTCCGCCTTCGCGCAGTTAAGCTTCACTTAGCTGTTGACTATAGAGGAGCCTAAGGGATGAAAATAAGTTATAAAGAGTTAAGCTTAAAGAGGAAAAAAAATGGAGGCGTGGACCGGATTCGAACCGGTGATAATGGTTTTGCAGACCACCCCCTTAGACCACTTGGGCACCACGCCTTAACGAAAAGGAATACCTATAATAACCCAAAAGGCGAATATTTCTAATCAAATAAACAAAAAAATCCTTTTATAATTCAGCATAAGCCTTAATTTATCTTTCTGACACATCCTTGTGGGTCCTTTAAAGGCATATTGAAAACACTGAAAAATTATAAGTTGACATTATTATGGACAATAACATTTACTGCTGCAAGCTGACGGACAAATCTGAACTGCCTGAAGCGGCAAGCGAACTGCTGGCTTCCCTTGGCCTGCAATCAAGCTCTTGGCGTGACGTGGAGGAAAACACATTTTTGCACACTGTGTACTGCAAAGACAAGCAGGATGCGGAAAAGACATTGAAAGCATTGAAGGAAAAGATAGAGGAATGGAAGCTGTTCGGCGTTGACCTGTCTGATCTTGAGCTGTTCGATATTCCTAAAGAAGACTGGTGCGAGGTCTGGAAAAGGCATTTTAAAATAATTCACATTTCCGACAGGCTTGCGATCAAGCCAAGCTGGCTGGAGCTGGAGCCGCGGCAAGGAAGAATTGCAATCGAACTCGATCCGGGAATGAGCTTCGGCACAGGGCATCACCCGACCACCAACTTTTGCCTTAAAATGCTGGATAAGCTGGCGAAAAGCGGAAAGGAAAAATCTTTTCTTGACGCCGGATGCGGTTCCGGCATACTTTCCATCGCCGCTTTAAAGTTGGGATATTCCCCGGTTGTCGCTTTTGACATTGACCCCGACGCAACCAAAGTGGCGGAAGAAAACTTTAAAAACAATGGAATTGCCGAGGGCGACATTGACTTGCAGACAGTTCCGCTTGATGAATTCTCTTCGGCAGCCAAATATGACTTTATAGCGGCCAACATTCTTTCAAATGTGCTGGTCAAAAATCGCGACAGACTTCTTGCCTTGCTGAAGCCTGACGCAAAGCTCATGCTTGCCGGCATACTTTCCAAGGAGTACGAAAAAATAAGGGACTATTTTTGCGAAGGCGGCCTTAAGGAGGAGTCAAACTTCACCGACAAAGAATGGACCAGCGGACTCTTCTCCAGAATATGATTTTTGCCGCTGTTTAAAGAAAAAGTCCCAACTCTTTCATTCGTTTTTCAGCGGACGGGAATTTTTTCGCAAGATCAGAGCCTTTGCCTTCAGTGTAGTCTTTGTACTCAAAGCCTGGAAAAACTGTGGCTCCAAAAAGCCCCCAGCTATTAATGGAATTGTCCATCAAAACAGCAGCTTGCCAGACTCCGGCGGGTATAAGGCTTTGCGGCAAATGTCCGCCTGCTATATCTGCGCCAATAATAATTTCTTTCCATGAGCCGTCTGGATATAACAGCATCTGGATGGCTGGACTGCCAGCGTGGTAGTGCCATATTTCGTCTTTTGAAACTTTGTGCCATCTCGAGATCTCGGAGCTTTTCAAGAGATAGCAGATGCTTGTTCCCAGGCAATCGCCGTTCTCAAGTTTTTTTTCAGATCGGTATGTTTCGCAAAAGTGTCCGCCCTCAACCGCAAGCGGAGCGAGTTTTAATTTTTCGATGACTTCATTGGCCGTCATTTCAGGCGCACTTTAAAGATATTGCAATTTAGCATTTGTCTCAAGTAAAAGAGCATGTCTTCGCAAGTGTCCTTGCCTTCCGGCCAGCAGCAGTCCAGGTATTCGCTGGCAAATGACGAAGCGTCAATGGATAAATAAACAGGCAGCTTCTCCGGACTTCCCTTTATTCTTGGAAGATTGCGATAAAGCTTTTCGGCTGCCGTCACAATGTCGTTCATCGCATCGGCAGGGATGCAAAAATGAGGGATGACCGCCATTTCAGTCAATGGCTTTTTCAGTTCCAAAAGCTCGGCGAATTGCATGAGGCTGAAATCAATCTTTATGGCTGGGAAAAGACGGCTTACGCCGGTAATGTTGATGACGCGCGCGTCTATCAGCTTATGGCTTTTGCCTGATATTCCTTCAAGAATATCGGAGCGCGCAATGTGCCACGTGTCTTTTCGAGCCGCGCCCGAAGCGGCGACGGGCTTTATGTCGTTCATTGACAATAGTTTTTGCTTGTGGATCTTGGCCAACTCCACGAAAAACACCGGAGACGCCTTTTCTATTTTGAGCAGGGCGGCGTCTTTTATCAGCTGTTTCACCACGTCGTCAAGTTTTGCGCCGTAAAGTCCCAGGTGGCGTTTGGTCAGCTCGCTCAGCAATTTCGGGTCCGGGCTTATTTCCAGTTCAGATGAA
This sequence comes from uncultured Victivallales bacterium, assembly GCA_964651145.1. Taxonomy (GTDB): domain Bacteria; phylum Verrucomicrobiota; class Lentisphaeria; order Victivallales; family GWF2-45-14; genus CAZYVR01. The sequence continues at coordinate 3,226 of CAZYVR010000348.1, forward strand.
GAATTTTCAAGGCGAAATTTTTCTGCCACATTCGCATACCCGGTTTCTTCAAGTATTCTGAGCACAATCGAATTTATGTCGGAGAGTGTGTATTCTTTGTTTTCTTTTTTAGAGGTTTTCAGCGCGTATTCTATTGAGAGGGTTATATCTTCGGCTATCCACAAATCTCTCATGCCCGCCGAGAGGCAACTTTTAATTATGCGCGCTTGAAGTTCATCTGATTCAAAATCATACTTCGAACCGTTGGGGGCGATGATCATTATCGCCGACTCAGACAGCTTGATCATATTTTGGAGTTCCCCCCGCCGAGAATTCTTATTTCATCAATAAACTGGTCTATGTCTTTGAATTCTTTGTAAACTGAGGCAAAGCGCACGTATGCTACTTCGTCAAGTTTTTTGAGCTCTTTCATTACGCTGTTGCCTATTTCAATGGAAGGGACAACTTTGTCGAATTTGTTTTCTATTTCAGATATGACTTTAGTCACAAGGTGATCGATGGTTTCTTCGTCTATATTCCGCTTCCAGCAAGCCTTGTCAATGCCGCGCCTCAAGCTGTCCCTGTCAAAATCTTTGATGTCTCCGCTTCTCTTTTTGACCTTCAGCTCCGCTTGGACAATGCCCTCGTAAGTGCTAAAGCGGTGTCCGCAATTCAGGCATTCGCGTCTGCGTCGGACGCCCACTCCGTCTTTGATGGAGCGCGAATCGACAACTTTGTCATCCTGGCAAGTGCACTGGGGGCAACGCATCTGATTTTTTCCTGTTGCGATAGTTCAAAACAATTCTAATACATTAACGTTAAGATAAAGACCATTCGATGAATTGCAAGAGAAAAAAGAGTTTGATCCGCAAGCGCATTCTAAAAATTGGTTATTGTTGCGATTATGAATTAAACATCAACTCAGGAAGGGAAGCTCTCTTCTGTTGCCAATAAATTTTTCAACAGTTTTTTGAGGTCGTTCAGCCTGAAAGGTTTTTCCAGACGCCCCTGAAAGCCGTATTCTTCATAGTTTGCCATTACCGGATCATTGATGTAGCCGCTTGTCACGATGGCTTTTGCGTTAGGGGTTATCTCCTGAATGGCAAGAAGCATGTCCTTTCCGCCCATGCCGCCTGGAATAGTAAGATCTGCAAGAACGAGGTCGAAAGGCTCATTATTATTAAGGGCTTCCGTATACATTTTCACTGCGTTCTCGCCGCTTTCGGCAAATTCGCATTTGCAGTTCATTTTTGAAAGCATTTTGCCCAAAAGATTTCTTATTGTGGGCTGGTCGTCCATCACCAGAATCTTGCCGCCACCGACAAAGTGAGTATTTGTGGTGTCTCTTCCCTCGTTGATTTTGTTCTTTGAAACGGGCAGATAAATTTTGAAGCGGGTTCCAATTCCGGGTTCTGAATCAACGGAAATATGGCCCGCGTGTTTTTTGATTATAGAATAAGAGGAGGACAATCCAAGCCCCGTTCCGGATTCTTTGGTGGTGAAAAAAGGGTCAAAAATTTTGGAAATAAAGCTTTCCTCAATGCCTTGGCCGTGGTCAGTTATGGTTATGGCAACATATTCTTCGGGCAGAAGAGGAAGCTTGCTGTCTTCCGATGCCAAAAAGTTTTCCGCTTTTATTTTTACAATGCCGCCTTTGGGCATTGCCTGATTTGCGTTGATTATAATATTATTTATAACCTGGCTTATCTGAGAAGAATCAATGTCGACCGCCTTCAAATCTTTCGGGAACTCAAATTCACATTTAGAATTTGTGCCGCGCAGGACAAAAGTGCCGGAATGCTTTAATATTTCAGTTATGGAAGCAGCCTTTTTCAAAGGGGAGCCGCCTTTGGAAAAAGTAAGAAGCTGCTTGGTCAAATCCATGGCTCTTATAGTGGCTGTTTCGCTGTCGAAAAGGCACTCCTTTAAATCGTCCTCCATATGATACATTTGCGCCAGCTGAACATTTCCCCGAATTGCGGTCAGAAGGTTGTTGAAATCGTGGGCAATGCCGCCGGCAAGCAAGCTGAGCGATTCCATCTTCTGATGCTTTATCATTTCCTCTTCTCCCAATTTCCTTTCACGTTCGCGGGCGCGGAGGTCTTCTATCATTGAATTGATGCCGTGCTGGAGTTCTTTGTGCTCTTCTGAAAACGGGGAGGCTATGTTGACAATCGAATCCAGGTCGCCCTTGGATACCTTTTTCAGGCAAGCCAGTATTTCAGATATTTGCCTGGACAGCTTGTTAGAGAATATATACGCCACGCTCAAAGCAGCGAGCAGCGACAGTCCGCCGATCAGGGAGACTGTGCGAAAATACAAATCTCTTTTGGCAAACATTTCATTGTGATTGACAAGCAAGACGACTTTCCAGTTAAATTGCGCAGAGGCAAAAACTCCAACGTCCTTTGGCTGGAGCCTGTTTTTTCCGGCAAAAGCCACGGAGCCTGTTTTTGAAGAAAATACTTTTTCTAATTTTTTTCCGGCAAACTCCACTTTTGCTGGATTTATTACCGGCTGGCCTTTTTTATTAAGAATGCAGATCCTGCCTGACTTCCCGAATTTATATCGGGCAAGTTTTTGGGCCAGCTCTTTTTTTGCCGAATTCCTGTAAGCCTCAACCTTGTCCAGCCCCGACTCCCGCAATACATTATATGCGTCGTCTATCTGCTCGACAACTTTGTTGACTTCAAGAAAAAGCACGCGATTGTTCAGATGGGTAATAATTCCATTAATTATAGCCATCCCTGCAAAAAGGACTGAAAAAGTGGTGACAACGATGAGAATTGTTGTAAACAAATATAATCTTGTCCGGAATTTCATCTTTCCCTTCAGCGAATTATTTTTGCCGTTTTCAATACTGATAAAGGAAAGATAATACCCAGCTTATTCGCAATTGTCAAATTCACTGTCAAGATTGTTTTCTTATTTATTGCCACGGGAATATGAGACGGCGAAGCTCCGTTCAGAATATCCAAGGCTGTATCGGCTGCGTATACACCAAATTCTTCAGGATCCTTAGCCATTGTAACAAGAACATATGGAGCCATCCACCTGTTAAATGAGCCAGTGGGCACTTTTGTGTTATCCTTAAAGAATTTCACAGCATCTTTGCAGTCCCAGTCAATGCCGGCATTGTTGTTGACTATTATCCAGTTGGCCTTGTCTTGCATAT
>CAZYVR010000349.1:0-6349 GCA_964651145.1 uncultured Victivallales bacterium
TATGGCTGTATGGGATGTGCGGCTGCCGCTTTCGATTGCGAACCCGAGAACGTTTTCCCTGTCGAGAAGCGCGGTGTCCGACGGAGTCAGGTCGCGCGCCAGAACAATCCGTTGCCCTGGAAGGTGATCCAGCACTGGCTTTTTTGTCCCCTGAAGATTGGAAATGATTCTTGACGCCACATCTTCTATATCCGCCGCTCTTTCTCTAATGTAATGGTCTTCCATCGCGGACAGCGCGGAGACATATCTTTTGATCACAGTATAAAACGCGTAGTCTGCCGGCTGAAGCTTCTTCACTACAAGCTCTTCTATTTCATCGGTCAACATTTTGTCGTCCACAATCAACAAGTGCGCGTCAAATATGCTTGCTTCGCGGCCATCCAGCTTTGACTGGACGCGTTTTTGGAGTTCCTCTATCTCGTAGCGGGTTTTGTCTATGGCTTTCTTGAAGCGCGCTATCTCGCTTTCCACCTTGTCCGGCGTGATTGTCTTGATCTCCGGCTCTTTGTAAGAGGTGCAGTGACCGCCAATAAGCAGGGCGGGCCCAATTGCAATTCCCGGCGAAGCTGCCACTCCGTGGAATACTATTTCTTTTTTTTCACCATCCACAAGGGTTTATTCCTCATTAAACTTGCTGTTTATCAACTTTGTCACGGCCTCCATGGCGGAATCACTGTCAGGGCCTTGAATCAGCACTTTTATGACAGTTCCGCAACCAGCGGCAAGCATAAGGAGACCCATCAGGCTTTTGGCGCTCACCTGCTCGCCATCCTTTTCCACTAATATTTCTGAGTCAAATGAGGACGCCAACTGAACAAACATGGATGCGGGCCTTGCATGAAGCCCTAAAGAATTTGTTATTTCCAGTTCAATTTCAAGTCTTTTTATTTGTTCAGTCATCAATACTTCTTTATTTAAAAATAAACTTCACGCAAAGCAAACAATTATTTGAACCTGCGCTTCTTCGGCGATGCCACTAGCGTTACTTTATAATGAGTATTTAAAATATCAAGAAAGGCCGCAGGAATATTCGTCTATTTTTAGCTTATGTTTATGTACGAGTTACGACTTTAAATTATTTTGTTTGAAATATATAGTATCGAAACGAAAAATCGCCGTCACATTGGAACTTTTATGATAAAATTATGCAAATATATGCCTCTCTTATTTATTTCACTGCTTTTCTTGTGCTTGTTGGCAAGCTTGAAATGCAATGCCGCTTCTTATGACAAATGCTCTGTATGCTCCAAAAGAATCAGGGGCGGCTCCAAATATTACATATCTGGCGGCAAAAAATTTTGCAGCCGCAAATGTTTTGCCAAATACAGGGAAAAGACCCTCCCCCATTGCGCAGTCTGTGGCAAAGCTGTGTCCAAAGGGTATTTTAAAAAAGATGGCAAAGTCTATTGTTCCCGTGAATGCCTCTCGGTCACTCTGCCCAAATGCGCTCTTTGCGGAGATCCCGTTGAGCGAGGCATGGTTTTCAATGGAAACAAAAAGAACACTTTCTGTGCCAGATGCGCTTCTTTGCCAAAATGCTTCAACTGCAACCTTCCCGCCAGATGCAGGAAAATGCGCGATGGCCGCCAGATATGCCCAGAGTGCGACAGAACGGCGGTTTGCGACCGCCTCGAAGCGGAACAGATATTGAATGAGGTCAGAGTCAGGATGAAACGGGATCTGGGAATATCCACCAAGCATAAAATTAAGTTTCGACTTGTGGACTCCGACGAATTAAAGCGCAAGTCAAACCGCTACGACCCCGGCATGGAGCTGGGCTTGTTCAGATATGAAGTGACCACTGAGAAAACTATCACAAAAAAAGTAAATGCCTGGGGCGAAGAGAAACACGTAAAAACAGAAACAAAAACAAAGAGCGAATCTTATTATATATACGCATTGCGAGGCATAACACGAAAAAAGCTTATGGAAGTGCTGGCGCATGAACTCGGACACGACTGGATGCAGGAAAGGTATCCAGACATTATGGACATGCGAACAAAAGAAGGGTGGGCGGAATATGTCGCGTCGCAGATAAACAAACTTTACGGGCAGAAAGACATGAACCTCCGAATGGAAAACAATCCCGACAAAATATATGGAGACGGATACAGGATGATCAAAAGCCTTGCTGACAGACAAGGACGACGCGGCTTGCAAAACCTTTTCAAAAAGCAGAACAGGAAGTAAGCTGAATTTTCTTGTAGCGAAAGCGGAAGGAATTTCTGTTTTCGCGGTATATTTGTGTTAAAACAGGAAAAGGCTAATTTAATTTTTCTTTTCAGGCTTTACTTTGCGCTTCTTGCTGTTAACTTATTCGTCCCAAAGTGTTCCGGTAGCTCAGAGGATAGAGCATCTGCCTTCTAAGCAGATGGTCGCAGGTTCGAGCCCTGCCCGGGACACCATTTCTTTAGCCTTACTTGAACTCAAATAGCCTATTTTAGGCAATCAGTTCAAATATTCAACCTTACGGCTATTCACCCTGTTTTACCCCTGCTTATAACGAATAACAACAACAAAACAACAACAACTTTTTCTAGGGGAGAATCTGGGGATTTGAGTTCAGTGTACGCTTTTGCCGCATGAATCTCAATTATTGTAACAACAACAAATTTGAAATAGCAGCAATAATCTTCTTCAAAACATCGACAGACAATTCTATTTTTGAGGTCAAATGCAACTCGAAGCTTCTATGTTATTCGGTGGATTAATGAGGGGGAACAGGAAAATATCTTAATATCCAAGCAAAAAGACGGGGTAATTTTGTAAAATGCGGAGAGGACTGCCCTAAAGGAACTCAGGGACATTTTGCGAAAAACATATATCAAAACACCTGATTGAGTCTTTGAGGTGGTTAGATATCTGCTGAAAGCGAAGGTTGTTTTTGCTGGGCTATTGCTGCTAAAAACAAGCCAAGGTTCGTGACGATTTTATTTATACAAGAAATATTAGCTTGTAGATAAACTTATATGTGTATCGATAAAAAATTGGAGCAAGGTCATTGCCGCAGGTGTTTCACACCTTAAAGAAAGAAAAAACTGTTCAGACAAAAGGGCTCACTTTATTATGGTATTTCAGATTCAATTTAAGCCTGCGCAATCTTTCAGAAATAATGTTGTCGCGCGGCATTGACGTTTCACATCAGACCATTGCGCGCTGGATTAAAAAGATTGGTCCTGAAGTCGGGAAGAAAGCAAGGTCGCGTTGGAATCCAAGATGTACCATCTCATGGTAGGTTGATGAGACGTATATAAAGGTGAAAGGCCAATGGAAATACCTTTACCGAGCGGTGGATCGCAATGGCGAGACCTTGGATGTTATGCTGTCCCCAACGCGCAGTAAAAAGGAAGCTAGAAAGTTCTTCAGAAAAACATTAAAATTTCTCAAGGTGAAACCAGCGCGAGTTTATACTGACAAGAATCAAGCCTATCCTAAACCAATAAAAGGGACACTAAAGGCCAAGCATGGAATCATGCACATTACAGTCACGCCCATTGAGCGTAGCCATGTTCCTGTTAAGCGACGATATCATGCGATGTCGGGTTTCATGAACTTTGACAATGCCTATCGTTTTACTGAAAACTTTGAATATATCCGGGGATATGTTGGAGGATTAAATTCTTCAAACAGAAAGGACCGATCTGAGGTCTGGAATAGAATCGAAAGTCTCGTCAGCAAAAAGGCTTCTTAATGGAAAGACTCATAAGACTAATTTTGTCCTCATCATAAAAATCCGGTCAGATGTTACGCCCTCAATAATCCTGACCTGAAAGAAAAGCTATTTTCAAAAATCAAAGAAAAACGGGTAAAATTGCTTAATCAGTGGAAAGCTTAGATAAAAATTAAATTTTATTCACACTTGTACACAACATAGCCATTGACAGATAGGATACGTTACGGTATTCATAGGTAATTGCCAACTCATTTGTTCAAAATGAAAGTTTTTTTCTTTTGACAATACACGAGAAAAACTTTGTATGTAAAAAATATATAATTGAATTTGATAGTCAAAACGGGGGTAGGTATGCACATAAGTAAAGTAAAAGTTGAAAATTTCAGGTTACTGCGAGATAGCACTCTTGATTTGAGAGAAAATTTATCACTGTTAGTCGGAAGAAATAATACTGGCAAAACTTCTTTATTGGTGCTTTTTGAAAAATTCTTTGACCCCTCCAAGCACTTCCATTATAACGACTTCCCATTAGTCTTAAGAGATAAAATTCATAAATTAAACGAAAAGACTGAAATTGATGATTTATCAATTAGAATGGTTTTAGAAATTCAGTATAATGAAAAAGATAATCTAGAAAACCTATCGGAATTTATTTTGGACTTAGATCCAAATATAAACGTAATTAAAATTTTATTTGAGTGTAGGATTAATAAAGAAACTTTATTAAAAGAGCTAACAGGCTTAAAGGGAAAAGAAAGAGAGAAAAAAATCATAACGTGGTTAGATAGTCATCTTAAAAATAGAATATATGCATATGATGATAGTCAACATGATGGTAAAGATGATTTCTTCAAGGTAAACAGACACAAGTTTATTGAAAATAAAAAAGAGTTAAAGCATGTTCACCGCCTTATTAACCTTCACATCGTACATGCACGTCGTAACATCTCCAGCTCTGAAGAAATGGATAAAAAAAAGCCTCTTTCAGCTATAACCACAGCATATTTTAATAGAGAGCATGAGCATGAGCATGAGGCTCCCAACAAGGATCTTGTTAAAATTCATAAGACTTTAATCAATATGGATAATTCCCTTGATGAAAACTATGATTCTTTTTTTGAAAACTTTTTAAAGAATTCAAAGAAGTTTCTAGACCTTGAAACACTTAAAGTTAAGTCAAATATAGAATCAAAAATGCTTTTTGAAAATTCATCACAGGTAATTTATGGATCGAAAGATAACCATCTACCTGAACAACTTAATGGTTTAGGATATATGAATATCCTATATTTACTTTTGCAGATAGAAGTAAAGAAAAAAGACTTTGAAAAACAAAAAAAGGATATAAATTTATTGTTCATAGAAGAACCTGAAGCACACACTCATCCTCAAATGCAATATATTTTTGCAAAGGAAATAAAAGAAGTTTTAGGTGGTATAGAAAGATTACAAGCACTTATAACAACACATTCATCTCATATAGTTTCTCTCTCCGACTTTGAGGATATAAGATATTTGAAACTAATTAATGACGAGAATATTGAAATCAAGAATTTTCATACAGAATTAAAAAAGGAATATACAAAAGAAGAGGAATTTAAATTCTTAGAACAATATTTGAATATCCAATCTGCTGAATTGTTTTTTGCAACCAAGGTTATTTTCATTGAAGGAATAACAGAGCGGATGCTTCTCCCATATTTTATTCAAAAATTTGATAATGAAGGCAAAAAGAATGCTAAATATATCCCTATTGCATCACAAAATATATCAATATTAGAGGTTGGAGCCAATGCAAAGGTATTTGCTCCGTTCCTTAAGTTTTTAGATATTAAGACTCTTATCATCACAGATATAGATACAACGAAAAAAGAGACAACGGAAAAAGAGACTAAGACAATAACTACGTATCCTGCAGTTCAAGTTACTGAATCTACTCATACAAGTAATGAAACAATAAAATATTTTTTCAATGCACCTTGCGTGGCTGACAATGAAAAATTCCCCAAATGGTTTACTCATTTACGCAACCATTCATTGAAAGATAAAATAGAAAATATAAAAGTCATGTATCAAAAAGTGGAAAATGGTTATCATGCAAGAAGTTTTGAAGATGCTTTTATTAACATCAACAAGGAGAGCATTAAGTCTAACAAGGATGAAATAGCTGGCCTGAAAAATAGAAATGAATTGGATAACGATGAAAATATCTATAGTCTCACAGAGAAAATTTTAGATAAAAAATCCAGTTTTGCGGCATCCTTGCTATATTTAGCCTTATCTAAGGATGATGAAATTCAATGGAAAACACCTCTTTATATTAAGGACGGTCTATCATGGATACAGGAAGAATGAGCGCATTTGATAAGATAGAAAATTGTATCAGAGAGAATAAGAGTTTTGTTTTGCAAGGCGGTGCAGGAAGTGGTAAAACTGAGACGCTTAAACAAGTTCTCGAATTTATATCGGCCAATTATCATAACAAAAAAATAGCCTGTATAACACATACAAATCTTGCAGTAGATGAGATTAAATCCCGAGTTGGAGAACAGTATACAATTACCACGATACACTCATTTCTTAATGGAATTATCAAGGACTACAAAAAGAGTATTCATAAGTTACTTGAGAGTACCGAGTTCTTTGGTGTTAAGAACCGATTTCCTTATCTGTTAA
>CAZYVR010000350.1:0-6334 GCA_964651145.1 uncultured Victivallales bacterium
CGGTTATTTCTTGTGTCAGCCTCACTGCGGAACAAAGCGCAGAAGAACCGAAAAACTCCAAGAAAAATAACAAGGCTCAAAATAAAAATCGTTTGACCTGCTGAATATCCCCATATAAGATTGTTAAACCATTCCATAAAAAAGCGACTCTCTATTTACATTAAAAATGCTTCCAAAACTCGAAAATGGTAAACGACAAAAGCTGAATATTCAAGGAAAACTCGCTTAAAATACGTTTTTTTCCTGCTTTGGATAAATAGTTGGAACCGCCAAAAGTCAAGAACACTGTTGCTGCGACGAAATAAGAGCTTGTTGTCACTTCGCATACCAACGAGCTGCAGACTTTCAATGCGCCATGCGCGCTGTCGCGCCCACGAAGTTTGGGTTTAAAAGTGGCTTTTATTCCGACTCAGTCGGCTTTTATATTTTTCAGGACTTTTGGCGGAGCCGTCAATATCACCTAAAAAGTCAATTTAACGAATGATTATCAATTGCAAGTTTGAAATATCATCAAGACGCCTTATAATATGCTTTCCGCTGTTGAAATGGAGAATTATATTAAGTTTCGCGGTATAAATCGGTGTTATTCTTTGCGCTGGTTATATCTTAAATTAAGTGTTATGACACCGTATTATTGAGGTTCTAATGACAAATGTTTTAGTTACCGGCATTACCGGATTAGTTGGAAGCGCTTTCGTTTCCAGACTCTTGAAAAAAGATAAAAAATTAAAAATCACTGCTCTTGTAAGGCGTCAGTCAAACAAAAACGCAAACAAGCGAGTTCTTGAAACAATAGAAGAACAATACATATATGATGGAGACTCCAGCTATGCCGAGCACGCTCTTGAACGCATAAAAGTAGTTGAAGGCGATGTGACTGATACTGAAGTTCTGCTTAATAACGAAGATCTTAAAAAGGTCGATGTTGTTTTTCATTGTGCCGCCGATGTTAATTTAGGCAAAGACCCCACTGGAAAAACATACAACATCAACTTTAACGGCACCAAAAACATTTTGGAATTAGCCAAGAGGTTGTCAGTCAAGTCTTTTCATTACGTCAGCACGGCTTATGTGGCTGGCAAGCACAAAGGAGTATCCCCTGAAGACGGCCTTGTGGCGAAAGATTTCTACAACCCATATGAAAAAAGCAAATTTGAGGCAGAAAAACTTGTAAGGGCTTCTGGGCTGCCTTTCACTATTTACCGTCCATCTATAATAGTGGGCCGTCTTTCTGACGGCAATATTCGCAAGCCTTTAGCTTTTTACCGCATTCTCGAATTTATTGCAAAACTAAAAAAGCACTCCAGCGCAAAAAATATGCTGGACCCCTCTGAATGGCTTAAAATGCCTTTGCGCATGCAGGCTTATCCCTCGAAAAGCATTTATTTTGTGCCTATCGACTTCATTCAACATGCAGTAACAGAGATTTTCCCACGTCCGGCGCAAGGAAAAACTTACCATATAACAGGAGACAGCCCTGTTACAGCTAAAATGATATCTAAAGTAATATCCGAAGTCTTGAAGATTAAAGGACTGGTTGTTCAAGAAAATATACCTGATTTGACTATGGATGAAAAGCTTGTTCATCGTTTTATTGGCGACTTGCTTCCATATTTTTCCTCTGAATCTATCTTTGATCAGACTAATATCCGCAACGCGATAGGCGATGAGCCTCTCGACTGGGATTTAAACATGGAAAAATTAACAATCCTGATCAAAGGATTTTATAAAAATTGCTTCCCTAATGTCGCTTGGCTTCAGGCTCTGGACTGATTTTACTATTTTGGCTCCTAAATAATGAAAATAATAGACTTTCATACTCATTATTTTCCCGACAAAATAGTAAAAAAAGCAATGTCTGTCCTGCAAGACTCCGCCTTGGTGACAGCTTATGCTGATGGTTCCTTGTCTGGATTGCGCAGATCAATGGAAAAAGCAGAAATAAGCATATCGCTGAATTTGCCTCTGGCGACGTCCCCCGATTCAGTTCGCGGCCTCAATAGATGGGCGCAACTGAACAACAATGCGCCAGTTTATTCGCTGGGCTCCATTCATCCTGAATGCAAAAACACCGATGAGCTGGCTTGCAGCATAAAAGATATGGGCTTGAAAGGGATAAAAATGCATCCCGAATATCAAGAGTTCAATGTTCTTGAGAAAAGGCTTGAAAAAGTGTGGGAAGCCTGCGTCAAACACGATCTTTTTGTGCTGTTGCACGCAGGCGGAGATTTGCGTTTCCCCCCTCCTTTCAGATCGCGCCCCTCCGATTTTGCCGAATTGCACAAGCGTTTCCCAAAGCTCCGCATTGTCCTGGCCCACTTGGGCTCATGGAAAATGTGGGATGAAACGGAGCGTGAATTGGCGGGACTGCCCATTTATATGGATATGGCATTTACGCCTGGATTTTTGCCGGATGAAAAGATTATGAGCATAATAAAAAAACATGGAGCCGATCGCATATTGTTCGGCACCGACAGCCCGTGGCGCGACCAGGCAACGGAAGTAAAAAAGGTTAATTCTCTACCCCTTAGCTCGACAGAAAAATCCATGATTTTTTATAAAAATGCGGCAAAACTTCTAGCCATTGATTGACTTCCATCTGCGTGCCTGCGATATTAGTTATCACAAAAACAATTAGAGGGGGGAAAATGAAACTTCACACTTTGTCGCATACAATTCTATTCGCCATGAGCCTAATGGTCTTCTCTGTCAAAGCTGGCGAAAAATTGCCCAAAAGCGCTCTTGATAAAATAAAAACGGCAAAAACAGTGGGAGCCAACGCGAACCTGCCAACTGTCGCAATTGTTACCACCGGGGGAACCATCGCGGAGCGCACAGACCCGAAAACAGGCGCGGCTGTCCCTTCTGTGTCAGGGACAGAATTGATAGAGGCTGTGCCGCAGCTTCTGAAAACAGCAAACATCAAAGTCATCAATTTCTGCAATGTGGACAGCTCAAGAATAACTCCCGAACAATGGCGCAAACTTAGCGCGCTTGTAAGTTGCATCCTCAAAAACCCCAAAATAAAAGGAGTGGTCGTCACTCATGGAACAGACACAATGGCGGAGGCCTCTTTTTTTCTGGACCTGACAATAAACTCAAAAAAGGCAGTGGTGTTTGTTGGAGCTATGCGCGACGCCTCCGACTCAAGCTCGGACGGGCCTACGAATCTGATAAACGCTGTTGCTCAGGTTTGCTCGCCAAATGCGCGCAACTGGGGCGTGACAGTCACGATGAACCAGTATATAAACTCAGCGCGCGCAGTCAGAAAAACCAACACAACCAATGTTCAAACATTCGAATCCGGCGAAAAAGGCTATCTGGGCTATATCGCAAACGGCAAGGTGTTCCGCATCAACGACCGACTGAAGCGCAAAACACTGCCTTTGCCTGACAAATTGCCGCGAGTGGATATTATAATGGACTACGCGGGCGCAAACGGCTCCCTCCTTCGCAAAGCCGTGGACTCAGGAGCAAAGGGAATTGTAGTTCAAGCTGTCGGCGCAGGCAACGTAAACCCGATGATATATGAAGCCATAAAATATGCATTGGGGAAAAATGTGGCTGTTGTAATCACCACCGATGTATATTACGGCTGGGTTCTCCCTCTGTATGGCGGGCCTGGCGGCGGAGCCACTCTGCAGGAAACTGGAGCAATCTTAGGCGGCGATCTGACAACAAGAAAGGCAAGGATTCTTTTGATGCTTGCTCTGCCGCAATTAAAAAGAATGAGTGAACTAAAGCAATATTTTTGAAGCAAATATTGTTGTGATTTAACTATCACTTTCAGTTGACTATCTTTTCGTTTCTGCTAAGTTATTATTCCATTTCGTTTTGTGATTGAATAAAAATGTGAGACTATGGGCATATTTGACAAACTTCAAAAAAAAGTTGTTAATTTTTTTCTTGACGCGGACGAAACTCCCAAAGAGTCCGGCAAGAAAAAAAGCGACAATATCCTTAAGAGCGAACATTCCCTTGAGGACACTGAAGTATTTAACACAGAAGATTTCCTAGAAGACACAGACACAACAAATCTTGATGAAATTGGAGAAGATTATTACAAGCCCAAAAAGCGGAGCGCTCCAAAAGATGAAATAAACGACGAGGATTACTGGTGGTGCTTTGAAGGGCATCCGCCAATTGACACAATTCCAGTATTCGAAGAAATCGACGATGAAAAAGTTTACGAAGAGCTCAACAGGCGAATTGACAATGACGAATTTCCGGTTATCGAAATACCTGACAACGTCATGCGGACCATGACCATTCTAAACAACCCTAATTTTGACTATATGGAAGTGGCCGACCTTATAAATCACAGCCCCTCAATGGCAGGTGAATTTATAAAAGTTATGAATTCCTCCCTGTATTGTCGAGGAGTCGTTATAAATGACCTAAAACTGCCCTTGCCTCGTTTAGGCAAAGAGAATATCAAGGCATTGCTCTATATGTATTCAACCAAGATAAGCTTTGCCACCGACCCGCTGTTCCACGACTTGGCCAAAATGATTGTAGACCACAGCTATGCCACAGCCATTACTGCCAGCTACCTCAGCCAGCGCTTCTATCCAGATCCTGACGGAGCCTTCCTTGCCGGCCTGCTCCATGACATAGGCAAGCTCGGAATCTTGAAAGCAATATCCGAGACCTACAAGCTGCCCCGAAAAGTTAATTTTGAAGTCACGCTTGAAATATTTGACAATATTCTGCCGCGCCTTCATGAAAAAGCCGGGAAATTCCTCGCCGAAAACTGGAAAATAAACAAAACAGTCGTTTCGGCCATCGAACACCACCATGACTTCACTGACCACGGATTTGCCGAAGACGATCAATTGGCTTATCATCTGAGCGCCCTTACAAACCTCAGCGACACAATTTCAAGAATATTGGGCTATGGACAGAGAATTGACAAAACAAATATTTTCAGCCTCCCGGCCACAATCGACCTCTCAATATCCAGAGACCATGATACAATCAAGTTTTTGGAAAATATTCCAGACATCCTTGCTTTTAAATCCACAGACAACTGATATAATATAAACGCTTGATATTGGCAGGATTTTCAAATTGGGGATGAAAAAGATGTCAGCGTTAAAAGACTTTATAAGAAACTGGCTTAAAGATTTCATTGGGGAATTTAGAGTCGAAGAATCAAAACAGGATGAAGTAGACGAGGGATGCAAAAACGAGCCTGTCTCTACTCATTCTCAAGTCATTGATCCAAAAGAACTAAGAAGCAACTCTCCCAAAAAAGATTTTTTTAATCAGCACAAAAAAGATAAACAATCCCCAATCGACAAAGAATCGCCAAGCTACTGGTGGGATTATGAAGGAAAGCCGGAAACGGAAGCCCCTGTCTTTGAAATTCTTCAGGATGACCGCGTGGCGCAAGAGCTGAACCGCAAAATTGACTCAGACGAATTCCCTGTCATCGAAATACCAGGCAATGTTATGAAAACCATGGAAATACTCAACAAGCCTGACTTTGAGTATTCAGAAGTTTCAGAACTGATCCGCCACAGCCCTGCAATGACAGGCGAGTTCATAAAAACATTAAACTCTGCGCTGTTCTACCGCGGGGAAGCTATAACCGACTTAAAGCTAGGGCTCCCGAGATTGGGCAAAGACAGCATAAAAGCAATGTTGTATATGTATTCGTCCAAAATGAGTTTCTCCAAAGATGTGCTGTTCAACAATCTGGCAAAAAAAATAGTGGAACACTGCTATTCAGTTGCTCTGATTGCGTCGCATCTGGGGCAAACCTACTACGCCAACCCGGACGAAGCCTTTCTGGCAGGCTTGCTCCACGACATAGGCAAGCTCGGAATACTCAAAGCGCTCACTGAAACTTATGAGCTGCCCGAAGAAATAGACTTTGAAATGACCGAAGAGCTCTTTGACGACATCTTTCCTGAACTCCATGAAAAAGCCGGGGCATTTCTTGCAAAGGATTGGAAAATTGACAACAATGTAATTTTCGCAATAGAACATCACCATGATTTTGCGACACACAATGACTTTGACAAAGAAGACCAGGGCTATCACCTTAGCGCGCTAGTCAATATCAGCGACACAATTGCCAGAATGCTCGGAAACGGCAGAACGCTGGGAAAAACAAATCTGTTTGACCTGCCTGCAGCGCAAGTTCTTTCTGTGGAAAAAGACAACAACACCATCGAATATCTGGCAGACATTCCCCAAATGCTGAAGACACAAACTCAAGAATAATTCCCATAGCCCAAAATGCAATAAACTTCGCACAAAAAGCTGGATTGCTTTCCTGTATGAAGTCCCAGCGCAATATCAGTGAAGCGCATCTTTTTGCTGGCAT
>CAZYVR010000351.1:0-6318 GCA_964651145.1 uncultured Victivallales bacterium
AGATTCTACCTTAAATTAGTCGCTCCGTGGTCTAAGATTGGGGGTAAGCGCAATAAAGCGGATTGTCCCTCTTCGGCCTCCTTACTTTTCTTTCTAATCTCGGTGTTAATAGTCTTTAGACGCAATGCTTGCTCTTGAGCCTGGACCTGGCCGCGTAGAAGCATTGTCGCCACTTCTTGTTCTGCGCCTGCCTTTCTCTCATCAACCTCTCTTCGCAAAGCCAAAAGCCGACCATCAATGTCTGAAATCCCCTGATACTTGATTAATTCTTTAAGTTTCCCGGAAAGCTCTATTTCGCTTTTTCTAAGATGATCCCGCTCTGAAGTGAGTTGCTGGATAGCCTTTTGGGATTGAAGTGTCCTAAGCTTTGCATCCTTTTGGGATTGAAGTTTCTCAAAGATGTACAGTACGCCTACCCCTACTAGTCCAATGCCAAATAAAACGGCTAAAACTGTGCTCATAGAAACTCCTTCAATGCGTCATGCGCCCTTATTCACAGACTGGTTGTCCCATAACGCGTGGGTATTCTAGCACTGACATGCGAATATTAACTAGATTATATTCTAAGGCATAAGAAAACCAACAGCCGTGAAGCCGGGGGTGCGCCACCCGTGCCGCGTATAAAAAGATCCCTCCCACCGCTGGGTGACGAATCCAGCAACAAGAGGGAGACTGCCCCAGTTTGAGAAGCTGAGGACTTTTCAGGCTGTGCATCCTGTGTAGTTCACCATCCATGAGCTGGTAGCATTCGGGGGATGATGTTGGAAAATGCCGCTCGCGTTGTTTCCCCTAAACCTGATAGGCGGGATCTTCTTTCAGAAAGTAAGAACACTTTAGCTCGTGGTGTCGCTGTCGCTCCATAGTTTTGGCCACCAGATTGAAGGCGCACGCCATTCCGTCCAGAAAAGCGGCCCTGTTCGATTTCTCACCCAGCATTTGCCGCCACTCCAAGACAGGCTTGGGAATCCGGCCACGTCCGGCCCAGTTCACGATTGCAGTAATTGCCTGCATCGGCTCATAGAACCGGCCATCGTATTGCTTTAACAGTCCATCTTTGTGCCAGCGCACAATCTGCACAGGATAGGTGTCCAGCATGGTGGCTAGCTCTATGCAGGAAATGGCAAGCGCGGATTCTTTTACTTCGTTTTTCTTTATGAATGGCATGGGATTCCTTTGGTTATGTTAATAAAAGAGGAGTCAGTGTATCAGTGGCACATCGGCGAAAGGGGTGTTGCTGTGAGAGGCTTTCCAAGGACCCGTTGGGGGGGGCCTTGGGTACCCCTATCCATGCAGGCCCGTACGGCGCAATCTGAGGCGATTGCAGGGCGTTTGCTCATTGCAAGCCCTCTCTTTTTTTGTCTAAACTCAAACCTGCGCCAAAGGCGCATCCCCTTGCCTTCTGTGCCGCTTCCCCGAGTGAATACCCCTGTCTGGCCCAGCTGGCCCACCTCAAACCATTGCCCATAGAGTAACCTACTTTTTAATAGATATATTAGGTTAGCTATAGAGCGGTATATCCATCTGGGCCATCTGGGCCAAAACGCGACTTTCATCGGATCTCCCCGTCAAAAATGGTTTCCAGATTCAGGAATCCGCGCTCCCGTCCCGCATCCGTCCGCTGTCTTTCGTCTAGGACATCGGGAAACACGCGCCGAATATCGTTTGAGAAGTTTGCAAGGTTTTTGGAACGGTAGCCGGATTCGGTGCAGAATGAGCGATAGGCCGCATATATTCCGCTGGTCGCCGTAAATGCCCCTCTGCGGGCTTCATATCGTTCTAGGAGGAATTGCCCTTCATGGTCGCAATCGGCACGGTGTTTGGCCTCTATAGCTTCACCGCGCACCCCGCGCGGGAACTGTTTTAGAGCCTGCAACTTCGCCAAGCCTTGAACCGCCCAGTTGAACACACCCGGCAACTCGGATTCGACAATCTCTTCTTTCAGTCGCGGATTTTGTTTATCAGTTCCACGGAATCGGACATCGAACGGAATCACGCGCAACCGATCCCATACTCCCGCCGTACGGTCTGCAAAAGTAGGTAGGCTATTGGTGGCGAAAATGCACCGCGCGATTGCATGGGTCTCATAGGGCTGTTGATTTTTCTTTTCGCACGATAATAGCCCACCGCTCGTAACGTCTTTCAATATGCCTTCGATAGCGTAGAGACTACTCCGCCCGTCATTTGTTGGCAGGTCGCCCACTATATTCAATAGGTTTTCGGTTAGCAGGTGGGTACTGTGCTTCTCCCCGAATTTAGACAACGGCAAGCAGCATACATTCGATGAACCTACCAGAAGCTCCAGCACGTAAAGGAATACGGTTTTCCCGCAACCGGGCGCACCGAATAAAATGAAAAATACTTCAAATTCGGTCAACGGAATCAGGCACAGTCCCGCCAGCATCTGGAGGATATCGCGCATCTGTTCTTCCGGCTGTACTCCGTTCAGATATTCGATCCATTTCGGACAGGTCGCCTCAGGGTTGTAATCATAATCCAGCCCAAGCGTTGAAAACAGCTCGTGAGTGTGTGGCCTTCTCACCTCAACATCTGCAAACGTGCCGCCTGCCTGCCGCTGTGCAAGCGTGGAGACGTTCACAAGGCAATTCCGCATAGACATCCATCCTGCGGCATCCGCGCCGCTAGGCATCCAGCAGGGCATAGGGAAACGCGATTCCACTCCGGCCACATCGGCGGCCTGTAGATTTTCCGCTACATTCTGCACCATGTTACGGGTTACAAATTCCGGGCGGTTGTTTCTCAAATATGACATCACCCTGCCGTGCAGGTCATCGGCTGAAAGGCTTTCATATTGGCGGCCATTGTATGAATACCATTGCCCCCAGTGCCGTCTAATCGGAAACGGGTTGCCTTGCGATTCAATAAACCCGTCTGCAACCTCCTTTGTGACGGGTGGCCTGCCGCCTTTGTGCCCATTCGTTGCGCTTGTCTCAGCCCGGCGGTCTTGTTTTGCCGGGGCTTCCACCTCGGGCGCGACATCGGCCAGCTTCTCAATTTCGGCCCGCAAAATACCCGGGTCGATTGAATCTCGGGCATCCAGAAAATCCACCACATCCCCGGCCTCGGGCAGGTCTGGGAGTTCCACTATTCGACACCGTGCAGGGCTTGCCAAATTTGCAAGGATTCCCCTCACGGTATCGGCATACTTCATTCCAGGCTTATCGTTATCGGGCAGAATCGTGACATCGCGCCCGGCAAGCGGTGCCCAGTCAGTTTTATCTGCCGCACCCGATCCCCCCGCGCTGGTCACACACGGTAACCCTAACCGATTCATTTCATCCGCGCACTTCTCGCCCTCCACAATATACACCCGGCCCGCCTCGGGGATTTCCCCATATAGGCTCCACTTGCAAGACGGTGCGCCAAGTTCCCAACCCCGCACCGTTTTCCTCAACTGCCGGAAAGTCTTGTCTGTATCGGTTCGGTATTCCAGCGTTGCGCCTATATCACCGTACACGTTCACACAAGCCAGCTCATAGCCTTGTGGGGTTATATCCCGCGCCGCTGTTTTGGCATCCGGCCACACTTGCGAAGGCTTGGCGGGTTTCTTTGGTTTCGGTCTCTCGGCTGGGCCAGCTTCTTTTTGACCGACAAGTGAAAAGATTTCCTTGCGGTGGGTTTCATCGCCGGGATATGCAACGCAACCGAATCGGCCATCGGGCCAGATTATTAAATGATTCCCTTTCTTGTCGCGCTCCATCGCCCGGCAAGCCGGACAAGCGGCCTCGGTTTTGTCGCCCTTGTGCTGGACGTTTTCGAGCCGTGAAAGGTCGATTGATAATTCGGTTGTTGAGGGAGTAGTCATCTCCTTGCCCTCAATCGACTGCGTGAATCAGGTGCCGATCCAGAGCCGCGTCAATGTCACGCTTTCGAAATAGGACACACTTTCGGCCTACCTTTATGTAAGGGATAATTCGCCGCACCTGCCATTCGGAGATGCAACGGCGCGATACTCTGGCGTATGTCGCCGCCTCTTTTTGTCCGCGCAAGTAATCCGTGCCGCCCGCAGATTTTTGTTCGATTTTCTTTTTCATCTCGCCTCCATAGTTGTGGTCCATGGAAGCTAGACTAGGACAGATTGCGCCTATCCGTCCCCGTGAGCGGTGACGTTTGAAAAAGTGTTTAACGCAACGGGAAAAGGCTACTGATATTCAAGCGTGATCGACGCCGCAACTTTCCGCGACTGTGCTTTGATCGTGTCGATATAGCCGGGGTTCATCCGCTTCCATAGCTCGTATTCGCCGCGCCCTCCGGAGCCTGTGATTTCCCCTGCTCGTTGATATACAAGCTTCACGATTCGCGTCCTGTATTGGCAAATTGCATCAATCCATTCCGGCGGAATATCCTGATATGTCTTGGCTAATTCTTTTACTATGTCCGCTTGTCGAATTCCATCAGCCGTTTCTTTTTTGTAAAGTGCCGATACCAGATAAAAATCTTCGGCTACAAATTGAATTATATTTGCCGTGTGCGGCGTAATCGGCGTACTGGTTCGCTCGTTAGCTACCGGAAGCACAATTTGAGCAAGCAAATTTCGGGCCCGGTTTGCCTTTGTGCGATTCGTGTTGCGGACGGCATCAATGGAGAGCTTTTTGAGATAGTTCCTTACGATGGGCATCTCAAAAACCACGCCGGGGAGAATCTGGTTTAAGGCGCGTAGGGAATCGGGTTCAAGTTTCAGCGCACCCGGCAGACACCCTCTCAAAACATGGTCCCCACTTATGCCGTGCGTCTTTGGGTTGAAGTCTCTACACAATTTCCGCAAGTGATCTTCGCTCCGGTTGTGCCTGTGCAATTCGTGTTCAATGATGGAATGCCCATCGGATGCTTTTTGATGGTTGTAAATAGGGATATTCATCATCCCACCGCCTTCTTGAAGTTGGCCCTAACTACGCCAGCCGCCTTATTGGCTGGCCTAATCTTCCAGTATTTCCGCGCATCGGTCTTTGTTACCAAACCGCGATAGTGGCGGAATAGAACATCCTGGCCCCCAGTGTGCCCGAGGATGCTGGCGAGTTTTGCCGCGTTGTCATTAGTCGCGTAGTGCATCGAAGCAAAGGTTTTTCGCGGCCCGTCCTGAATCCACTTCACCCCTGCCGCTTTCACAATTCCCGGCTTCCGTTTGTCGGGCTGGCCTTTCTCGGGTTTTTCTCCAATGGGCTTGCGGAGCATATAGAACGAAAATTGAGACTTCGTTCCAATGCCTATAGTCCCAGAGAGTTTCCTATAGGGGGTTAGCCAATCAATTAGCGTCTGATTCATTTCGATGATACGGGACCGCCGGACCTTGGAAGTCTCGGGCATGACACGGATAATCTTCTGCTTAAAGTCGATTGCGGCCCAGTCCAGTCCCATCGCCTCGCCCGGCCGCATCCCTGCAAAAAATTGAACAGCCAAAGTTGGGACCATGATGGGCACATATTTTTCAGCCATCCGAAGAATTGCCGCCGTAGCATCAACGGAAAGCGGGGTAGGGAGTTTTTCATCCATCCGCACGGGCTTAATCCCTGCCGCCGCGTTGTACTCCGTCATTTTTTCCTCTGTGGCGTATTGGAACATTGCGCGATATGCCCGACGATAGGAGTCGAATGTCGCGCCCGTCAACCCCTTGGAAGTGAGCCATCCCGCCAAGTCATCACGGGTCACGTTTACGACGGGCTTGTCTCCCATATCCGTGTCCAACCGTTGCACCTTATGCTCCCTTTCCGCGATAGTCGTTTCCCTGCATCCCTGTGCCTTGAGATTTGCCAACCATCGCCGCCCCAGTTCCGCCACTGTCGCGCCAGCGGTCCCCACGGCGTTATGCCTTGCCCAGAACCGCGCCGCCGTTAGGAGCGACGCCTGACCGTCTAACACTTTGAATGCGGCCTTAGCATCCCCTCGTTGGGTGGGTGACAGGTCCAGAACCGAAGTTCCTTCATTGCTGATCTTCCGCGATATGATTTCACAATGGGTTTTTGCCTCGGGTAGCGTCTTGAAGCCAAGCCTTTCCCTCTGCTTGTTCCGCATATAGTCCACTTGAAAGTACTCGGGGCGGATTTCGCGGATGCTGATTCCGGCGTGGGTGTAGGTCGTTATTTTCCGGCGTTTCGATTTCATTGTGCAACCTCTCGCATATAGCTGTTTATGTGCGTTTATGGTAGCAGAATGTCAATTATTGTCAACGCACCGCATATATGCCAATGAAATGGCCTATTCTATCTAGCTTTGGGAGCTAGATGTCGCTGGTTCGAATCCAGTCGCCCCGCGCTTCCTGGACAGAATCCGAACCTACTTCCAACAGTAGCAGGCTAGATCAAG
>CAZYVR010000352.1:0-6317 GCA_964651145.1 uncultured Victivallales bacterium
CCTCCAATATACAAGGCGTCAAAAATGACCAGAAATTCATGGAAAGCCAGAAAAAACTCGAGTCCGACCTAAAAAAAGGCATAGCGCGGATTATCTGCGCGTCTCCAACTGAATATATTGACAGGAAAGGCAATCGATGGCTGCCGGACCAGAAATATACAGATTGCGGAGCATATGGCAATACTGGCGCGGGTTTCGCAGATAGAGGAACTCTTCCAATAGAAGGAACAGACCTGGACAGAGTTTATCAAACAGAGGCATACGGCGGACATGTTGAGTACAAGATTCCCGTCCCCAAAGGCACATACAATCTCTATATCCATTTTGCGGAAACATACGTCAAGAATAAACGCCCCGGCTGCCGCCAGATATCTGTCAAGACAGAACATATAATCCACCCGGAAAAAATCGATCCGTTTGCGCTTGCGGGAGGATGGGCAAAGCCGTATGTGATGAAAATTAAAGACCTGCCGGTCTATGACGGAATAATAGACATAGAGATGATCGGCGGAGTGGGTGTGAACGGGATCGAAGTAGAGAGGGTCAATTAATGAGATTGAAGCAAGTTTTGACATTGACAATATTGCTGGCATGTTTAATGCCGCGAGGCCTCGTCGCTCAAAGCTTCAGAGACAACGGCATATGGGGGGAGGTCAAAACTGATTCATACAATGCAGTCCTGTTCAAAAACGGACAGTTCGAAGTGGACGTAAAAAACACTGTAAAATTCAGGGCCTCTTTTATTCAAAGGTGGAAATATTTTCAGCATTTCCCTGAGATCAAATTTTTACGCGCAAGCCTGAAAAAAAACTATGGCAAAACGATTTCAGTAACCTATAAATATCTATGGAATGGCGGGACCGTTGAAGAAAATCTGATCTTTAACTGCCGTTCCATCTCTGTTTCCTGCGCCTTTCTGCCATGGGGCGAAAAAGAGACAAGGAACTTCACCTGTCTCCTGAAGATGAGAACGCCAGAAAAAAAAGAGATGGAGCTTGTGGCAATGGACCGAAAAGGGACGGATGGGGCTCTTAAGACGCTTGGCAAATGGAAACAAATTCGCTTTTATTTTAAAATGGCCTCGCTTCGTAACGCGGGTCCGTATCTCCTTGATTTCATATCTGAAGGACAGGCGTGGATAAACATATGGAAATATCCGAATATGGCAGTCATAAAGAATGCGAAAAAAAGGATATGGGACAACACGGTTTATCAAAAAAATGAAGAATACAAAATCGAATACCTTGTTTATATTTCTAAAAGCAATGGAACAAATATAAAATCTTCTGCTGTATTATTCGAAAGAAAAGAAATTGATTGAGCAATATAAAACGTGGATCTGAACATGAAACAAAATAAAAAAAAAGGGCTTTTAAAATGAAAAATTGGCACGAGGACGCGCTTTGCAAATTGCATATTGATTACCATACCCCGGGACACCTTGAGAATATATGCGAGAACTTTTCCGCTAATGAAGTCGCTGAAAAAATAGCGGGAGCCGGTTTTGAGGCCGTCCAATTTTTTACCAAAGGACACTTCGGAAACAGTTATTACCCCACAAAGGCAGGTCATCGCCACTCAGGCCTAAAAAGGGATTTGTTTGGAGAGCTTGCAGAAGCGCTCAGCAAGAAGGGAATAATTGTGATGGCATACTACAGCCTCCGGCCAGACTCCCAGCAGGCAAAGACGCATCCGGATTGGGCAGTGAAAAACAATCTGGAGGAAAAAGAATTCACCCACATGTCCAATAACCGGGCGATGTGCTTTCAAAGTCCATATTTAGAAGAAATAGCTCTCCCTCAAATCCGGGAAGTCGCCGAACGCTATCCCATTGCGTCTTTCTTTTTTGATTTTGCAAGATCGGCCGGCTATTGCGGATGTAAATATTGTCAGGAACAATACCTGAAAGACAGCGGAAGAGAGCTTCCGCCAAATGATTCATCTTCAGATAATTGGAATGACTATGTGGAATGGAAACGCGGCGAACAAGAGCGAGTTGAAAGCCTTCTGGAAAAGGCCGTCCACGAGGCGAAGCCGGAGGCTCTTTTCACAGTAAATTATTCATACACTTTGAGAAATCCCAGGACTGTTCCTGAATATTACGGCTTCATAAGCATGGATGTGAAGGAGAGATGCTCCTATGCGCTGAACGTGAGTCTTAACTCCAAATATCTTGCTGCCAGGGGCAAGACGTGGGACATAATGACTTCGCGCATGATCAACTGGTGGAGCGGATGGGGCTTAAAGCCGCTTAACGCGCTTCTCTATCAGAATGCCGTAATCCTCGCTCATGGCGGAAAAACTTTTCTTGCCGACAGGGCGGACATAGACTGGAAGCTTGACGACGAGGTATATTCTTATTTCAAAAAGGCCAACGGTTTTATAAAAAAATTGTGGGATATTTCACGCGATTCCGAGTTAAAAATAGAAGCCGGAATATTTCTCTCCAGAGCCTCTTATTATGCGTCTAATTCACCTTCAAATGAACCTATGGAGCGCTTGATCCCAATACAGGGAGCTCACAGAATTCTTACCATGAAGCACAGGCAGCATCTTATTCTGGACGATGAAAGTCTGGAAAAATACATAGACAAAATCAAGCTTTTAATTGTCCCGGAACAGTCCCTTATTGATGATTCTTCAGCATTGCTTATAAAAAGCTTTGTTGAAGGAGGGGGACGTTTGATTGCTTCCGGTTCGACGCTTCAAGCTCATCCTGTTATGGCGGAGTTGTTTGGAGTAAAAGATGCGGGCGAATGTTCGAGGGTATTTATAAAGCCTCCTGAATGGGCCGTTGATGAAAATGTTCCGTCTTTGGACATTGCATGTGATTGCCCGGCAAAAATAATTGAACTTAATACTGCAAAGTCTTTGACAGACCTTTTCATGCCTGTCTTTAATCTGGAAAACCAGGGGTTGGGCTTCGGAAGTCCTGACAGGACAAAATCTTTTCCAGGTATAAGCGAAAACAATTACGGCAAGGGCAAGGCAATCTATATTTCACCGGATATTTTTTCCTGTTACATCAAGATCAACAATCCTCCCATAAAACATTTTATCGACAAGCTTGTGTTGCGTTGCCTTGAAACTCCCTTGCTGGAAAGCAACGCCCATGAGAACATAGAGTTTGTCATGGCTGAAAAGGACGGCGGGACATTGCTCCACATGATAAATTTTGCGGAAGAGCGCAGTGAATCTGAAGGACAAACAGCAATGATCGACAGTTTGCCGGAACTCAGTTCATTTAATGTAAAATTGCGTCTTGCAAAGGAGGCAAATGAAATAATTTCCCTGCCCGATGGCGTTCCGGTCAAATGGCATAAGGAACTTGATTGCATACAAATAAAGACTCAGCCTTTCTGTCTGTATCAATGTCTTTTAATTTCTTTTTAATGTTAAAGCTCGTAAAAAAAATTATAAATGGCATTCGAGAGAAGGAGAGAATATATAATTATGTCTTACATTTTAACCCAAGAGAGATACTGTGATCTTAAAGAAAAACTAGCTGATCCTCGAATAAATATATTTTCCTGTTATGATGTTGGAGGAACAGATGGAGCTGATGACTGGATGCTGACGTTGACAGATTTTTCTGACAAATACGGCCGGCTGGGAGTAAATATTTATTCATCAGAAATATACAACACCTCTTTGCAAGCCCAACTTTTTTTCAATTGCCGTATAAACAATGAACTAAAGCCGGAGTGGGGCAATCTCAGACTTGAAGAGGCTCTGGCTGACAGAGTGTCTTTCAAGACCCGCTTCTGGGGACGCGAAAATATTGGATTGGAATTTGAAATATTGGCGCTTAATCCAAGATGTTTCAGATTTAATATAGCTTTTGAAAACAGAGGAAAAGAATCTGTTGATTTTGCCGTAAATCCCTTGTTGATATTTTCTGACGGGAGTTCTTCCAAAGACATTCAAAATGGAAAAGCTGTTCATTATATGAACAACTATTTCAGGATAGATGTTTCTCGCAATGAAGAAGCTGTGTCAAATGAAAAGACGTGTGCTTTTTCCGTTAATCTTTTAGTTTCTAAAAAACTCTCTGAGCTGGAAACGAACAGTGAAAAATACTTAAAAATGGATATCGAAGCGTTTAAACAAAAACAATATACGCTTTCACATCCTGACTTCTTGAATAAATTGCCACACGCTTTTCAAACATTGTCAAAGAAAATCCATAATGACCTCAGGTGCAATATACTTAATTATAAGGATACATTTTTTAGCGCTCCTAATAGAATAATTCATAAAGGACAATGGCTTTGGGACACTTGTTTTCATTTGTTTCCATATAGCGTTTTTGCGCCGACAACAGCAGAAAAGCTTTTGGAAAACTTATTTATCGCGCAACAGGACAATGGCTTTATTCCTATAAGCCTCTCTCATAAAGAGGGTGTTGTAGAATATGCCACACAGCCTCCAATTATTCCATTTGTACTGGAGACACTTTTTGAATCAGAGGATTTATACATAAAGCTTTATCCTAAACTGAAGAAATATTGCACTTGGCTGGAGGAAGCCAGGAAACTTCCGAACGGACTCTTCAGGTGGGATACAGCCGGAGAATCTGGAATGGATAACTCTCCGCGTTTTGACGAAATATTGGGAGGTCCTACAACCTTTGATGATTTGAACTTATGCATGCATAAGATCCCCAAAAACACAGCGCACATAGACATTTCATCTCAAATGGCGTTGTTTTACTTATCTATGCACAAAATAGCTAGGAAGATAAATTTTTTAGAGGACTCATCAAAATGGAAACTCAAGTATAACAAGCTAAAAGAGCTTATAAATGATTTTCTGTATGATGTAGAAACAAAATTCTACTATGACAGAAAGTTGAACGGGGAATGGAAAAAGGTGAAAACTCCAGCATCTTTCTGGCCGCTTCTTGCTGAAATTCCAAATCAAATACAGGCAAAACAAATATTAAGGCATATTATGAATGAAAAGGAATTTTTAACCAAAATTCCCATCCCGTCTGTAGCCGTTGATGAACCTTCGTTTTGTTTTAATTACTGGCGGGGGCCTGTCTGGTGCAACATGGTCTATATGACAATCTTAGGACTGAAAAAATATAAATTTGACAAGGAGGCTGAAATAATATCTAAAAATCTTCTTGAAGGGATAAAAAGAGAACTGGAGCATTCAGGACATTTATGGGAAATCTATGATCCATTTGGAGGGCCATCGTCTTGTTTGGAAAAAAAACATCTTGGCCCTGGAGAAAATGCCCGTGGATTTGCCGGTTGGACAGCATGCTGTTTAAACTTAATAAATGAATTGTCTAAAAATTCAAACTGCCAATAAAAATGAAAGGACTTCCATGAAAATAAATTCTATAATAAACGTTCATACGCATTTCAGAAAGCATAACGATATAGACGCAAAAGTGACTTTCTGGCGGAAATGCGGATGTGAAAAGGTTTGCGTGCATGTAACTGGGATGACTGAAGATGATGTCAGGCACAGCAATAAAACACTCCTGCCATGGTTGAAAAAGTATCCCGATTTTCTCCTCGGCTTCGCACTCCCAAAACTTGGGTGGAAACCTTCCATTGCGGAAGATGTCGACAAATTCAAGGAACAAGGCTTTTTCGGATTAAAATTTATTGCTCCATCATATCCCTATGACTCTGAAAAATATTTCCCATTGTATGAAAGAGCGGAAAAACTTAACATGCCGGTTCTTTTCCATACAGGGATAATGGCACAGTGCGATAATCAGCGCGAACTGGGAATTTCTCAGGATAAAATGAGAGCGATAAGGCTGGACACCATAGCTAGAGCGTTTATCAAACTCAGAATTATGTTGGCACATCTGGGCGGTCCTGAATTCAACATGGGCCTTGACCTGATAATGAGCTTTTCAAACATATGGGGAGATTTTTCAGGAGACAGCGGTTCAGAAAGGCGTTTCACTACCCTTATGAAGCATTTGGCTCCGCTTCCAGGAGCTGATATGTCTGATCCCATGCAAAACTTGGCTCTTGATTACTTCAAGAAACTTTGTTTCGCTACAGACAATCCGGATCCGCCAGTATGGATTGACTTGAGCAAAAGACTGATGGACAGGCTTGAAATTCCACTTGAAACTCGGGAATGCTTCTGGAAGAAAAATGCGCAAGATTGGCTGGGAATCCCATAAAATATTACAAGAGCAAGAGAACTCAAATATGCTTTACCATTATATTAAGTCGTGTTCATATATTAAACATCTTGTTGAATTCTGAAGATATTATAACACTACTTGAAGTGAGCCCTTTTGTCTGAACAGTTTTTTCTTTCTTTAAGGTGTGAAACAC
>CAZYVR010000353.1:0-6313 GCA_964651145.1 uncultured Victivallales bacterium
CGGGAACTCGCTTCCAGGAGCGGTCTTTATTTTGCCGCCACGCGTAAAACGGTATGCCATTCAGCTTGTGCAACGTTGTTTCTGTCACGGTCATAGCGCCTGGATCCCCGGAAAGAAAGAAATCCACATCATACACATCGCCAGCACTGTCCACTAAATCAACGCAGGCAAAATGACGGCGTGGCCCAAGGTTAGCCAAGTATTCGGTATGAACGCGCACCAATTTGAAAAGAAAAGTCTTGCCGTTTGAGGAGAATTTGAAATATCCTCCTCCCTCGCGCACCTTCTCTTCTATGTATTTTTCGATGCCTTCCTGAATGTCCCCAGTCACAATATTGGGGACATCAGGAGCCTCGGCTTTACTAGTGCGCAATCTTTTGCCGCAAGCAGTAAGCAAAGCGCAAACAAAGAGACCGGCCAATAAAGCTACCCATAAGTTTTTGGATAATTTGCCCATTCGCAGCACAGCCAATTGGGCAAAAATCATTTGGGATGCTCAGTCGGATGCTCTGACTTTGTCGGAAGCTCTGACTTTGTTGGATGCTCTGTTGGATGCTCTGACTTGGCCGGAGGCTCTGTCGGAAGCTCTGGTTCTGACTTTTCACTACAGCTTGTCAAAACTAACGGAGTGACGGCGACGGCAACTAGCGCCAGTAAAAATTTCAGTTTCTTAGTCATAACACTTCCCCCCTGATTGAATTGTGATATGTATAATTTCGCCCCTTAATTTTCATCTTACACCTTCTCTATCCTTGTGTCAAGCATACAGAAAAAAAATTCTAGCCTTTTCCATTCGCGAGGCAATGCGACGCATGCGCCGCATTAAGGAGATCCATAAATTTTCACGCTGTAAATTTTGCCGCAAAACGGCTTGCTCCCTCCAACGCTTCCGATAAAAAAGCGGTCAGCCAAAGGCATAGCGTCCAGATCTTTTTCCAGCGCCGGCTTGCCGTCAATCATAAGCCGGAATTTGCCATTGCCCCAGGAACAGCCAACATTGAAAGGCATATTAGGCTTGTGTTTATTTTGGTCTATTGGACTGTAAAAATATCGCCATTTCCCTTTGTCAAACAGGGCACAATCCAAAACGACTCTTGAGTTATTATAGACTTCATAAAACAACAAAACTTTTTCGCTTCCGCCAACGGATGAAAACAAATAAAAACTCTTGGATCTCTCATTCTTTTTTTTCAGCTCATCCGCCACCTCAGAAGAATTAAAAGAATAACTCTGCGCAATGTCAATGCGTCCATGAGACTTGACAATATTCCCAACCGCTGAAAACCACAAAGAGTCCTTGCCGTCTCCTGAAACCTTTAAATGTTTTTCCCCTGCATCATTTTGTGCAAAGCTAAAATTGCCACCACGCCTGCTGTAATGCCCTTCCACATTCCCGCCTTTTGCGGCGACAAAAAGCCCTTCGCTGAAATCCACGCAAAAAAGCAGTTTGTCATTTTCCAAGGCAAGGTCCACAGGAGTTGGCTCTTCGGCATTTTCTTCAAGCAAACAAGCCGAATGACATCCAGTCAAAACAAAAGCAAGGACAATGCCTCCAAAAAATCGCCTCATGCAAATCACCATTGTTCATTGTAATAAGGGCTGACTCCAAATACTTCCTCAATGCTTGCGTCCGGCATATAAGGACTCGCCAAACTGGGCTTGTCGGAAACAAATTTCAGCTCCAGCGGTCCGCGCGCAAATCCACCTGCGCACTGCAAATCGTTAACTCTAACCGCAATGACATTTTTTTCTCCATACTTTATAAGGCTTGCGGGTATGCGATATTTTCTTTCAGCCGCATAAGCGTATGCCCCAAACTCTTTGCCTATGTGCCCCACCAGTTTCCCATTGAAATACGTCCAGTCATAGTCATCAACAACACCAAGGCTCAATACCGCCGCAGAGCCTTTCATTTCTTTCGGAATTTCAATCTCAAACCGATACCATGCATATCCATTGTAATCCGGAGCAGCGGCGGGCGGATTGGGATCGCCAAAAGCCTCCAGGAAAGGCACCTTCTCAAAGAATCCAGGGACGACAATCTTTTTCCAGCCTTTTTTAGATTTCAGTTCAAAATTCATCCAGCCATTCTTCACGCCAGCATTTTCAGGATCGGTGCGAAAATAAGCAAAGTTGCCCAAGGAAAGGCGCGACGATCTGCTAAAATTCAAGAGCCTTTCAGAAAACGACGTTGTTCTCGGGGCGTCAAACGCATTTAAGAGAACATTCCAAAGGCGAACTGCTTTCATGCGAAAAAAATGTCCCTTGAATTTATTGGGATCGACACGGCAATAAGCAATGCATCCATTTCCCCAATTTATCCTTCCGAGAAGAGGATTAACGTCAAAATCCTTAAACACCCATCCATTGAATGCAAATTTATCATGCCAATAAGTGTCTGAAACACTGATCGGCAATTTTCTTTTTTCAGCCTCTTTTTCGCTTTTATAAATCTGATTGCCATTTATTTTTTCAACAGTCATTTTCGTTGGAAGAATTTTCTCCATGCCGCTTGTCCAAAGACAAATAATATTCCCGCCCTTGTCAAGAAAATCTGTTATTTCTTTTTTAGTCAAAACCTTTTCGGAACCGGCTCCCAGTATCAAATCTGAATAATCGCGCAACTGAGACGAAGCATTTATTTTATCGGCCTTCAAATAAAAATCATGCACAAAGTTTTGCGTTGCGCCTCCGCCGCACCATGCCCAATTTTTATTCTCGCTTTTTTCGGGCTTAAGCGCGTTTTTTATAATATTATAAAGCAAAATAGTTGCGGCTGGATCCTTTCCTATTCTATTGCTCAGATCCAGTTGCGAAAGAATTATTTTGCCCTTGCCATCGCGAAAAACTATGAGAGGCGAATATTGCAGATCATACCCTGCATCAATTATATTTGAAAAACTTCCTTTATGCGGCTTCTCTATCAGAAAAGAACTGACTATCCCTGTATTTGTTGTGTTTAAGAGCTTGCTGAAGCTATAGCCAGGGCCGGCTTTTGGAAATTCAGGAATCATATCCCCTTTGTCACGCCAGTTGTTAAGGCAAGTGTTGTCAAGATTGTCCAAAAAAGGATTGCCTGGAGCTGTTGCAAAAGAATAGCGCAAACGCCTGCAATCAAGATTTAAGCCTAAAAGCTCCTCCCCTTCCTGTTCAAGTATTATAACGCGCCCACCATTCCTGACCCATTC
Source organism: uncultured Victivallales bacterium (assembly GCA_964651145.1). GTDB lineage: Bacteria > Verrucomicrobiota > Lentisphaeria > Victivallales > GWF2-45-14 > CAZYVR01. Next base: position 3,189 of record CAZYVR010000353.1, read on the forward strand.
GGGGACGTTAAGCTTGACAGCGCACTTTTCAAAAATCCTGTCCAAAGATTTTCTGCCCACAATTATTAACTTTATATCTTTCAAGTCTTTGATTTCTTTTATTTTTTTATATCCCTCAATTTTATATGCATGAAAAATATTTTCCAAAATGCCGCTGGCATCGTAATATGCTATTTCATTCCCCGCATTGATGCTCTTGTCAAAAGGAGGAAAGACTTTCATTTCAAAAGTTCTAGACTTAACTATCTTCCCGTCCTCGCTCATAAAAGCGCTCAAATTAAACGTCTTTTGAGAGGATTCCTTAGGCAGCTTTATAAGCACGGGCTTAAACAGCCTTTCTCCTGGCTTCAGCATGACATTGAAATCAGCAATGGGATACTTTTTATTGCCATCTTCTAGCTCCATTTTGACTTTCAAATGATGGCTCTTGGACGTTTCATTTATAATAAAAACACTTTTGCTTATTTCTTCACTGGCATAAAATAAATGCTCCACAGATGTAGGATTGCCTTCAGGGCCCATAATAAACATATTAAGCGGGCTGAAAACATCACCGAAGACTCGGCCTGTTTCTGTTAATTTACTTGAAGGTCCCTTCCATATTTGCGTATTTGAAACAAAGCCAGGAACGTTATCAGATAACTTTGCGCCTTCGTCTTTTCTGCTTGGCTCTTTTTCAGTCTCAAAACCATCATATGAATCAGTGTGAGTAAAATAACCTGTGATGTTGTAATACAAAAATGAAGGAATTTCGCGCATGGCAAAAAACTCTGAAATCTTTTGAGACCTTCGCACCTTAGGCTTCTGCAGTTCCTTTAAAAAATATGCGGCAGGCCCTAGATACATAGAGCTGTATTCGGCCACCATAAACGGCGGGCTGAAACCTTTCCATTTTTTGTTTTTCGGCGATATTCCCCATTTGTTGAAAATTCCGTAAAAACCGCCAAAAAACGACTCCACCACCATAAAAGGCATCTTTTTGTCTGTTTGATTTTGGTCCCATAATTTCAAAAAATCACAATTCTCTTGAAGTGGCAATCCGAAACTGACATATCTATTATGGGTATAGGCTTTTCCTGTTGGGCCATTATGCCAATGAAAATATTCCTTGGAAGAATCGAGCTTATAAAGCGCTTCGGATATCTTGTTGGAAAAATGACTTTTCTCTTTCATTATTTCATTGTAGGGATGCCGTGTTCCCAGCTTGTGATGATTGTAAGCGTCGTTTGAATGACAAGCAAAGTTCATGCCGGAATAACACATGACAAGACTGGGGTTCAAAGCAAAGCGCTCTATAAAACCTTTGCCTTTCATTATGTATTCATTGATGGCCTTATCTGGAACTTCTTGTTCAAAATGTCTGAAATTTCTGTCCATATAAGGCAACGCAAGATACCTGAGCCTTGACAAACCCAAAAGAGCCATCATTCCAATCTCATCGGAACATGCGAGCGTTTCGTTCAACTCTCTCAAGTCATCAAGATTTATAGTATTAAACCCCATTTTTTTATAGATATCAAGATAGTTCTTTATTAACTTGAGGTTTCCGCATTGATTCATTGTCATGGCGATCCTGGCTGCGCTTTCGGAAAACAAAGTAGTTCTGACGCCATTAATTCTAAATTCCGTTCCATGGAAGCAAACTTCCCTAAACCCAGTCTTTCGCTCCGGAATGCTGTCAATTACTTTCCCATCTTTTTTGATATTTGCCAAAACATCATAAAGTTGCGGATCATCAGGATACCATAATTTAATGTTTCCCAAAGGGATTGATATTTTATGCGATGATTTTCCTTTTGGGATATATGAATTGATAATCCCGGCCGCCTTTTTCTTTTTATTCCTGCTTAAAAGCAACTCAATCCCGCCCTGAATACTTTTACCGCTTGAATTTGATATTTCCAAGGTGAATTCAGCCTCTTTGTTTTTCAATTCAGTTTTGAGCTTTGTAAATCTGCCAAAAACAGGATTGTCAAGAACGGAAAATGAAACATCTGAAATAATGCCGGCATATCTTCTTCGAGTTTTCAATTTATCAGAATAAGGAATTTTATCCTTTTCAAAACCTTTAACCAATATTTGAATCAACACATGCCCTCCAGGCTTTAAAAAGTCATTCAGATTGATTCTTTTGCAAGCCCAGCCAGAGAGCTTGCGAACTGGCATTCCATTAACATAAAGCTCCCCTTCAAATTGAACGTCTGGAACATCAAGGAAAATATATTTCCCCCGCCAGGCGTCAGGTATTTCAACAGGCAAAGAATACAAACCGTAATTCCATTTTTGCCGACTCAACTCCGGCAAAGAAGCCACAACCTGCCCTTTTGCATTTACAACCTGATCTCCTGCGTTAAAAGCCTCATTCCAAACGCCGGGAACGCGTATGAACAAATCTTTTCTGTAATTTTTAAATGAATCCCCTTGCGGCCTCTTTTCCGAAGGCGAAAAATAGTACAATCCATTCACTAGATAAATGGAGCGATTGGAATTTTTATAAACCAATTTAGGTTTCGATATTTCCATTCCCGCTTGAGCAGGCAACGCAAAGAACATAACAAAAACTCCCAGCGCCGACAATCCTGAACATACAGCATTTTTTGATCTTTTATTTGCTGCATTTCTTCTAAATAACTTCATGTAATTCTCCTGTTTTCATGTTTCACTTATTAAAATATTTCTTTTCAATATTGCCTCGTTTGCTCCACTGAACATGCCCGTCAAGCAAAAGATAATTGGCTCCTTGATTATGGTAATACTGGGCGCAATTTTGCCATTCATAATCATAAAAGAATTCTCTGTCAGTTAAAGTGCCAGGATCACCATCAGGCCCAGCAAACTCCATTGAAGCCACTCTATTCCCGCTGTATCTGATAATTCGATGGGGGCCGCCATCGGTATAAGCCGTCCCTGGAAAGCCGCATATATTTGCATTCAAAGCGTAACTTAAGGGCTTTAAATAACGATATTGATTTGCGTCCTTCCTTTCATCCATAGGGCAGCTCGCAAGCGAGTTGCCCACAAAGTAGTAGGGTTTTACTTTATAGTAGTCAGCCAAAGATCCAGGAGCTTTGCTTTGTGACGGATTTCCGCCGTAATTCCAGGGGCTGCCGCTGGCGTTCCTGACC
>CAZYVR010000354.1:0-6308 GCA_964651145.1 uncultured Victivallales bacterium
CGGCGTGAGCAAAATAGTAAAACTCAAGGATGAAGACGGCAACGACATTCCTGAATCCAATGCGGATAAAGAAAATGAAAACACAGAGGCAGCCGGAATCGAGCCAGTTGAAGTCGGCGGCAATGCCATAGAGGAAACGCCCTTGACTATTGCCGAGGAAAATTCTGAAACGGAAGACAAGGGAAGCTTGCCCGAAGAAGAATAAAAAAATATGTTCTTTCATTTTAAAGACAGGAAATTAGAATGCGGGAATGGCATTCGCGTAATGGGCACGCTGAATGTCACTCCTGATTCATTCAGCGACGGCGGCAAATATGCCGACGTTGCCCAGGCTGTCGCTCAAGCCGTTAAAATGCTGAAGGACGGAGCTGATATAATCGATATTGGCGGAGAGTCAACCCGCCCCGGAGCAGAGTTTGTTCCTGTTGATGAAGAGACAGCCAGAGTAGTGCCCGCTGTTGAGAAACTGAGAAGATTATGCCCTGACTGCGCAATCAGCGTGGACACCCGCAAGCCGGAAGTGGCGCGCGCGGCTATAAATGCCGGAGCTGACATAATCAATGATGTCAGCGGATTGCAATATTCAGATGAGATGGCTTGCGTCGCGGCAGAGACAGGAGCCGGGCTGATATTGATGCATATGCGCGAAACTCCTGAAACAATGCAGAAAATGGACAACTTGCATTATGACAATCTATTGAAGGATGTTAATGGCTTTCTAGGCGAAGCAGTTCAAAAAGCAGTAAAGGCCGGCGTGAGAAAAAAATATATAATGCTTGATCCCGGCATAGGTTTTTCAAAGAACCTTGAGCAGAATCTTGAAATTCTCGGAAACATAGCCATGTTTAAAGAGGCAGGTCTTCCAATTTTAGTGGGGCCTTCAAGAAAAACGTTCATCGGGAAGATTCTAGGCGAGAATGACCCTGAAAAAAGAATATGGGGAACTGCGGGCGTGGCGGCATGGCTTTCAGCCAACAATGTGGATTTCATCCGCGCGCATGACGTTAAGGAAATAAAGCAGGCGCTGACGCTTTTTGAGGCATGCAGAGAAGCGCGTCTTCGCCAGGAAACATAAACCACATACAGGCAATGTCATGGAACAATTATATGGCTTTTTTGAAGCGTCGCTGACCTATATAAGACCAGTGTTGGAAATAGTCATTATAACTATTCTTATATATAACACTCTGTATTTTCTTCGCGGCACCAGAGGAGCCAGCATTCTTGCAGGCATCATCATCATCTTGATAGTTCTCACTTCCGTCTCTGACTCGCTGAAATTTGAAGTGATAAGCTGGCTTCTTAACAATCTCTGGACAATACTGGCAACAGCCCTTATTGTTATCTTCCAGCCTGAATTGCGCCGTGCGTTCGCGCATCTGGGCAGCGCTCCTTTCGCAGCTCACCACAAAAACAGAAAAATGGAAGTCATTGCGGAGGTTATAACTGCCGCAATAAACATGTCAAAGCAGCGAATCGGCGGCCTTATTGTATTTGAAAGACAAATAGGAATGGCTTCAATCGTAAATGATTCGGTTCCCCTTGATGGAAAATTAAATTCTTTTCTTATCGAATCCATATTTTATCCAAATTCGCCTTTGCATGACGGCGCCATCATTATTAAGGGCAATAAAATAATCGCGGCCCATGCGATACTGCCCCTGCCCCAGGACGAATCGCTGATTCTTACACTGGGAACGCGTCACCGGGCGGCAATCGGCATAACGGAGGAAACAGACGCCGTGGCTCTGGTTATCTCCGAAGAGACCGGCATCATAAGCATTGCCTGTCGCGGCCGCATGAAACGAAATATAAAACCGGAAAAGCTATCCCGTTTCCTTAACGGTCTGCTTATCGCCGATGAAAACGAAACGTTTCTCAAGACTCTTTTTGGAACTATGGCCGAGAATGATGAGCTGACAAGAACCTTCAACAGGACTGAGTTAAACAATGAATAATCATGTTGACAAAATAAAATCCAAATTCCCAAAATTCATAAGCAATGATTTTCCGCGAAAACTGCTAGCCTTGTTTTTTGCCTTGCTTGTATATTTTACAGTCTCTTACAAAATTGGCGATGAACGCCGGATTCAGGAAATCCCCGTAAAGATATCCGTTCCAGCCGTCCTGGTAAACATGGAGGAAACTCACCCAAAAGTATCACTTGACGTAAGGGCCAGCAGCAGGAATCTGAAGCAATTGACAGCGGCAAAATTTTCAATACACATAAAATTAAAAGAAACGGAATATATTCCGGGAGAACCGTACCCTGTAAAGATATTGCCTCAAGACGTGCGCGCTCCGATTGGCGTAAAAGTCCTGAAAATAACTCCCAGCGAATTTCTCATCTCTCTGGACAGAAACGTGACCCGCGAGATTAAAATAAAACCCCGCTTTGAAAAAGGCGCGGAACTGCCTGAAGGATACACGACCGGAAACGTAACATTGGAGCCGTCACACGTTGCGCTTTCCGGGCCGAGCCGCCTTGTCAACATGATAAAGTCTCTTGACACCGAGCCTATCCCTCTTGATAAATCGACCACTGAAAGTTTTGACTATAAGATTCCCGTGGCCAACAAAGAAGGATTTATAAAGATAATTCCTTCCAAAGTGACCGCGCAGGTGGAAATAGTGAAGGAAGAAGAAAAAAGAATATTCCGATCCGTGCCTATAAAGTTGTTGACTGCCAATAACGGCAAAGAAATGGTGGTCGAGTTGGTTTCCACTCCGCATGTAGATGTGAGTGTAATCGGGCCTAAAAGCAAAATTCAGATGATGAAAGCTAATCAATTAAAGGCATACGCTGACATTTCGTCCTTTGATAAACCAGGAGCTTACAACATCGACATTGGTTGCTGGACTAGCTTGCCGGATGTCAGAATCAAAAATATCTACCCCTCTCAAGTGCAAGTAAAACTGCTTAGCTCTGCCTCGGAAAAGAAATAATTCAGCTCATTATTCCGCTCTTAACACGTCTATCGAATTTTGTTGCGCTGCTTTCCATGCGGGATATGTTCCAAAAACAATCCCCACAAAAGCTGATATAAAAAGCGACATCAAAATGCTCCACATAGAGAATACCGTCGGCCATTCCGCGTAATATGTGACTGTCTCCGATATGCCTATGCCAAGAGCTATTCCGATGAACCCGCCGATGGAAGTAAGAAATACAGTTTCAATAAGAAATTGGAAAAGGATGTCTTTCTTTTTGGCTCCCAATGCCCGGCGCGTGCCTATCTCCTTTTTTCTCTCATAGACATTGGCAAGCATAATATTCATAATGCCGACGCCGCCCACAACAAGGGAGATTCCGGCTATTGAGCCCATAATGACCGTGAAGATATTTTGAGTCTGCTCCTTCTGCTTTAGAAGATCCAAAGGAACAAGAATGCCCCAGTCCTTTACTGCGCTGTGAACCTTTGTCAAATAAGCGGATATTCTCTTGGAAGTGTCGTCAATAAATGCTATGTCAATTATTTTCACAATAAAAAGATCGTACTCTATATGTGTTATCTCAAGTTTGCCACGTCCTTCCCTTTGAAAGGCATTGTAGCCAAACATGGCCTTAGAAGTGTTCAATGGAATATAAACCATGTCATTGGGGCTGTTTAGGTCAGGAAACTGGGTTCCCAGGTTGTTTTCCAAAACGCCCACCAAAGTAAAAAGTGAGCCTTCTATGCGAACTTTTGATCCAAGAGCCTTTTGACCAAGACGGAAAAGTTTTCTTTTTACGTTTCTTCCAATAACGCAGATATTAAGCGTATTTTTGTTGTCAATGCTAGTTAGCCATCTGCCGCTTATAATATGCGACCCGGAATCCTCCAGAAAAGTGGTTGATGCCGAAACAAGTTTTATATCAAGACGCCTGGTCCCCCTCAGCACTTTTTTTCTGGCATCCCGAACGGTGGTGATTCTGTCCACATTATCCATGCGGCGAATATGATTGCAATCCCTGACACTCAAGCCATATGATGTCATAACACTGGAGTTAGAGGCATTGCTTTCATCTTTTCCGGCAATGGACGGTTTTTTGGAATACACTAACACCTTGTCAATTCCGAGAGCCTCTATCTGTGCGAGAGACTGGCGCTTTGCGCCCTCGGATATGGCAAGCATTGCAATAACGCTGCCCACTCCAAAAATAATTCCAAGCGAAGTAAGAAATGAGCGTATTTTGTGAAGGAGAAGATTGTGGAACGAAAGTCTGAAAAGATCTTGAACTAACATATCAATCCTCCCCTCGCGCCAAAGCTGTGCGATCAGCCACTTTTCCGTCTCTGAGATATATAACCCTGTCAAAATGAGCTTCAAGGCCTATATCGTGAGTGACCATTACTATGGTGACGTTCTGGTCATTATGAAGTTCATGGAAGTTTTTAATTATTTCAGAGCTGGTTTGCTCGTCCAAATTTCCGGTAGGCTCGTCCGCCAGCAGAAAAGAAGGAGAATTCCCCAAGGCCCTTGCTATTGCGATTCTCTGGCATTCTCCGCCTGAGAGCTCTGTGGGGCGATGTTTTAAGCGATTCCCCAAGCCGACTTTGGATGCAAGCTCTCTCGCTCTTTCCCTTCTTTCTTTTTTGGGCATCTGACCATAAACCATGGGCACTTCAATGTTCTGCTCCACTGAAAGATGCGGGAAAAGATTAAAACTCTGAAAGATAAATCCAATGGACGCATTCCTTTGCTCGGCAAGTTTGTCGTCAGAAAGGTTCCCTACCTCGACGCCATCCAGAAAGTATTTGCCATCTGATGGAACATCCAGAAGGCCAAGTATATTCAGCAATGTGGACTTCCCTGAGCCAGACGCGCCCATAATGCCAACAAATTCGCCTTGTTTGATGACGGCGTCAACTCCTTTGAGAACAGGAACGTCTATAGAGCCCAGGCGATATGTTTTTATTACATTTTCTAATCTGACTATATCTTTGGGGGCAGACACAATTAATTATCCTGGCTGCTTTTGAATGGTCTATAAAGACAAACTACGTCGCCATCTTTCAACCCTTCAATTATCTGCACTGAATTGTCGTTGGAAAGACCTATGCTTACATCTTTGCGCGTTGGCTTGGATGTGTTGCTCAAAAACACGAAATACCGTCCTCTTTCTTCAAATACGGATTCAACTGGAACCGAAAGGACATTCTTCAAGATCTTGGTCACGATTTCAATCTGCACGCTTGTTCCTGAGACTAAACGCGGATTTTGTTTGTCAAGCTCGATCACCGATCTGTAGATTTTGGGGGAATTCCTGTCCCAATGAATCTGATTGACGGGAAGATGGCCTATTTCTTTTACTTTTCCAGTAAGCTTCAGTCCTTCGATTGAGTCTGGAGTTATAATAGCTTTGTCTCCTGCCATAACTTTAGACCTGAACTGTTCCGGAAGCTGAAAATTAATGACCAGATTGCTCATATCCGGAATAGTAACAAGAATCTGACGACGCCTTAGATCCATGCCTATTTTTATGTCTATTGTGCCCCGTCGCCTGTCCGGGTCTCCGTAAATAACCACGCCGCCCACAGGAGATTTTAGCTCCATCATAGGCACAAATGATTCGAATTTCTTAAGGTCTTTGATGTATCTTTTTTGTCTGTCCTTAAGATTATTTATAGACTTGTCTTTCTGGACAAGCCTTGAGGCTATTTCTATTTTGGTTTTCTGCAGATTAAGCTTTGCCTGTTCCAGTTTATTGTCCAGATCTGTCAATTTATTAGGCAAAGTATATCTTTTAAACACTTTTCTGTCCAAGTTGGCATTTTCGTAATCGGTGTTAGTCTTTTCCTTTTCATTCAGAAAGGTTTCAAGGTCGCTTTTTGCTTTGTCTTCATCTTTTTTCTCATCAAAGCTTTTGTTTTGGAGTTCATTGGATTTTTCTCTATATTTATCTTGAGCGTCTTCGCTCGCTTTTTTTGCTTTCTGAATTGCAAAATCCAATTTGTCGCGTTCTTTGCCGCGCTCAAATTTATGATATCGTCTGAATGCCTCCTCTGCTTCTGTGACATTGTCCAAAGCGGATCTTATAGATGCCTTGTTTGTGCTTTTTAGAATTTTCTGCTCTTCTATCGCTATCATTATTTCTTTTTCGACGTTGTCAAGATCGGTCTTGAGATCCTCTATTTTGTTTAGAAGTTCTTCTGTTTCAAACTTGGCGAGCGAATCGCCTTTTTTCACCTTGGAGCTCTCGTCAATAATCCACAGCAATTTTGTTGAAAAAGCCGCTTCGAGCCCCATTTTGTGTTTTTTCTGGGCATTGGCATTGCCTGTCAGGTTAATGCCTATAACCAAGTCGCCTTTTTTTACTGTGTAAT
>CAZYVR010000355.1:0-6305 GCA_964651145.1 uncultured Victivallales bacterium
AAAGTATTTTATGAATATTTATGAGGCAATGCTTACAATAAATTTGTGCTCAAACAATGCGGATTACTCGCTACGCACAAAACAGTGATTTTTTTGAGCTCAATGAATTATGATAGGTTCCTGGATATCTATAACAGGTAAGCAAATTTTTTTCTGATTTTTTTTGCTGGAAAATTATAATTACATCTTGACTTTTATTTGGTAACAAATTATAATATAAGCGAACCATCTGGTGCGCCATGGTCAACAATGCTTAAGATGAAAAGGCAATTTCAAATATGACAGCATATAAACAAGGAACAGTAATAAAAGAACTTCTAAGGCGAATAAGGGAAAATGTGTACACAGAAAAATTGCCGTCAGCCAATAAGCTTGCCTGCGAATTCAATGTAAATGTAAAAACAGCCAACAAGGCACTTAATTCCTTAGTGGGAAAAGGGATTGCTTACAGGGAAAACGGCAAAGGAACATTTCTTAAAGATAGCAATTCTCAATCAAAAGACCGCTATTTGGAAATAATTTATCTTGGTGTGATAGACTTTTATTCCAATCCGTATTTCTCCGCTATTTGGCGGGGAATCAACAAAGCCTTGCAAAAGACTTCATACAGAACTGTGGTTAAGGTATTGGAAGAAGACCGTAAGAAAGGGGGCCAGAAAGAGATTTATCGCGATTTCAGCGAGGCAGAAGGCAGGCTGATAATAGGAACAGCAAATGAAAAGCAAATTGCGGAGCTCAAGAAAGATGGCGCGCCTTTTGTAATGGTCGGAACCAAAACAAAATATCCGAACGTCTTATCAGTCTATGCGAACACAGAGAAAGCTGCGTTTGACGCAGTAAGCGCGATCATCTCAACACAAAGAAGGCAAATTGCCTTTATTGGCGCGACTACTGGCAAAGACCGCCAGGTGGATGTTGATAAATTCCATGGCTATATGGAAGCTTTGCTGGTGAACAACATTGAGCCTGACTTCAAGCTTATAGAAAATACTCCAGCTTTTCCAGATGCGGGATACTCGGCCATGAAAAGAATATTGTCCCAACAAACGCCTGACGCCGTATTTGTGGCTCACGATCATCTTTGTCCCGGAGCATACAAAGCAATAGAAGAAGCGGGGTTGACAATTCCTGATGACATTGGAGTGCTTGGCTGTAACGGCATCGAACTTATGCTTGTTCCCAGTTTAAGCACAGTGTATTTACCGCTGGAAGAAGTAGGCCAACAAAGCGCATTGCTGCTTCTGGAAGAAATAGAAGCTCCCAACAAACAGAAAGCGTTTCAAATTATTCTTGAAGGGAAGCTTGAATTAAAAGATTCCATTAACAAGAAAAGGATTGCCCTATGAAATTTCGCAAAGAAATTCAATTCACACTCATTGAGCTCCTGATTGTTGTTTCTATTATATCTATTTTAGCCGCTTTGCTTTTGCCGGGACTGAAAATGGCGAGAGACAAGTCACAGGAAATTTCCTGTGCCAACAAGCAAAAACAAATAGGACTTACCTTTGTCTATTACACCTCGGATTACAATCAATTGTACCCAAACTGCAACTGGAGCATAGCGCTGTGTGACGACTATCTCAATGGCGATATATACAACAGATTAGGAAAATGCCCTTCGGCAAAAGATAAAACGTCCGGCGGTGGCAAGATATACCGCTCATATTCATACCCAGGAGTTTACTTCAATGATCTCAGAATAGGTTTTGCCAGCGGCTTTGATGCAAATTATCAAGTAAAAAGACCGCAAATCAGGCTGCCGTCAACAAAGTGTTTGATTATGGAATACTGGAATGACGCAGACACAACGGAGCGGACTTGGGGCAACACTAAAAGACTCAATAATCAAAATACGATATCCCTGCATAATGGCGCCTCCAATTTTTTGTTTTCAGACAATCATGTGGAACGCCTTCGAATATGGGGCGGCGAAATAAATGGCATTTCTACAGGCTGGAGCCAATCCGGGCCTGCCCCCGGACCGAATATGTATTCGATATGGCGTCCAAAAGAAAATAAAAACTGGAGGTAATTAATGAAAAAGACCGCAAAAGCGTTTTTTGTTGCAGGTGTCTTGCTTGCCCAAACCGGTTGCTTTGCAACCAAAGAGCAGCAAGTTCACTCAAAAAACAATAAAGACGAATGTATTATTGATGGAGTTAATGTTTTTGCCTATGAAAAGCAGAATTTTCCTGCGAGGCCAGAGATAAAGAATGGAACCTTTTATCTGGATAATAAACCAAAGTTTTTCATAGGCCCATGGCTGAATGACCGCTACAAGGAAATCAACACACCTTTGCCAATAAAAGGGTATAGACACGACCCTGTATACAAGCAAGCCTTCAATTATGAAATAGCAAAACAAATGGGATTTTCAACATGCCATCCCCAAATGCCGGCATATTCTTTTGCGGAAAAGATATTGTCCGACAAAATAAAGCTCAGTAAAGTCAAAAAATACGGCAATGACTATTTCCCGACTTTCATTAAAGGCCTTAAGGATATGCCTCTTGTTTTGGATTTTTCCTGTGTGGGCCTCAGAGCGTTTAATGGCTCCAGAAACAGGCAGGTAAAAGGTTTTTCCTCAGATGTTTTTCAGCAGAAGGATGGCTGGATAGTGTTTGTTCCGTTTTGTCATGAACATCCTTTGGGCAAAAAAATCTATCAGACATATTGGCAGGAGGGGGCAAAAAATGTGTTGAAGACTGGAGGCAATCCATGGATATACGAAATATTCAATGAACCGACATATGACTGTCGCTGCCTTCCAAATAAAATAGAATTTATAAGAAGAATGAAGGACAAATATGCTTCCATAGAAGATCTCAACAAAAGCTGGAACAGCAATTTTAAATCGTTCGAAGAGCTTGTGAGGAACTCGAATTTTGAGCGTCAGAAAGGTCTTTCCGTTGAATGGCTCAAATTTATAGAAAACCGTTGGATAGAGATTTTGAAAAATGGAATAAAAACTATCCGTGAAATTGATCCTCGAAAAAAAGTTTACTTTTCTTCTCAGCGCAATATATGGGTAACATTTTTGACAACTAAAAATGGATTTGACGAATATAAAAATGCCCGGCTTCTGGATGTTGTAAATACGGAAGGCGGCTTGCACTTTTCTCAAGGAGCCAAGATGGACAATAACGACCCAATGTCCAGTCACCTGAAGAAAAAGCCACAAATGTATCTTGATTGTTGCCGCGCGGTGGCCGAAGGGAAACCGGTAATAGACACAGAGTTTTCAACGATTAGGGTTGACGTCCAGGGAAGGCGAATCCCTTCAAAGCGAAGCGACTTGACGCTGGCTCTTTGGGTTCAGGCTATACATGGCTCAAGCCTGGTCCAGCTCTATTCATGGACCAAGCAATTGTTCTTGTGGCCCACAAAAGACTTAAAAGGAGCTAAGGCCCTCGTAAATAAAGCAAAACACGCAATGTGCGGCTTGCTTAATCCTGTCTGTTTCCCCAAAGAGGCATTGAAGGGAATTAAAGACTTTGAACGTGAAATCAATGATTTGGCAGAAATAGTTTTGCCAAATCCAAGAATTAAAGGAAAAATAGCCTTATTGCTCTCAACTCCCACAAAGCGCGTCACAGGCAGCATTGCTGGACAATTCGAAAACTACTACAATGCATTATTATCAACCCATTATCCTTTTGATATTATTTTTGAAGAACAAATAAATAAAGGAATGGCCTCAAAATACAAAGCAATTATTAGTCCAGAATGTGATTATGTATATTCCAAGACTATGGACCACCTAAAAGAATATGTAAACAATGGCGGCTCTCTTTTTCTGAACGGGATGGATTTGGCATATAATGAATATGGAGTTCCGTTAAACAATAATGATTTTATTGGAATAGCAAAAAGAGAGGCTGTTAAGCATCCATATAAGGAAAACGTCAATATGGATGACTGTTCTCTCGAAACAGAAGTTGCAAACAAAGTATTAAATGGAGCGGCAAAGACGCTAATAAATGGCAAAAAAACAAAACAGCCTGTTTTGCTTGCCAATCAATATGGAAATGGGACAGTATATTATACGCCACGCAATTTGAATGGAATTTCATTGACATCTTTGATTGTCGCTATATTAAAAAATTCTAATATACATCCACCGTTTACTATTGAGTCCATTGATGGCTCCTCGCTCCCGGCTGTTGAAGCTCAAATTATCGAAAGAGGCGACGCCAAGCTGTATTTTTTCGCTAATTGGCGACAACAAATAAGCGAACTTGGCATCTTAAAAACAAAACTGCCAAAAGGCAAATTTTATCTGAGCGATCCTGTTTCAAAAACATTTTATAAAAGCCCTTCAGGAGAAATATTCTGGACCTCTTCTGAAATTGAAAAGGGAATAAAAATATTGCTTCCTTTTGAAGAAAGAGTTCTCCTTTTATTAACTTCAAAGGAGCCTTCACAGGCAATGGATGCCATTGATCAGCAAGGCATTGAAGCTGCTTTTAGAAAAAGGCTTTTAAAAGATAAAATCGAACAACAACAACTTAAGGAAAAAATAAAACAAAGCAAAGCGCAATTTATAAAACGCAACATTTATTCAGACTGCATTGCCGCAAAATGCTTTTCTTTGGATATTTCGAAGTTCTGCAATATGGGATTTCGCGATAGAATTGCCGGGGATAAAAAAGGTGGAGCATTTGATGAAGGAAACAATGATTTGCGCTACTTTCCCATAGGAAACAGAAAATTCAGCAATATTCCTTTTGCAATTATCGACCCAATAAAAAATAAGTCTAAATCAATGATTGTTTTGCGCGGGCGCGGCTATAATCATTTCCCACTTAGGGTAAATGGAATTAAGGTTGACAGGAAAGTTAAATACTTTTATTTTCTGCATACAGTGGCTTGGGGAAACGGCAGTTTTTCTTACATTATAAATTATGCAGATGACTCCTCAAAGGAGATATTGATTCGTGATGGCAAGGAGGTTGGCGGTTGGTGGAGCCCTGCAGAAAACAAGGCGACTGAAGCAAAAATAGCTTGGGAAGGAAAAAATGTGGTTGCAGCGCATATTGGGGCATACTGTTTTCGATATAAAAATCCAGAACCGGGAAAAACAGTCAAATCAATAGACATAGTAGCTCGCAACAACAAAATAATTCCAGGCATATTGGGAATTACCGTAGAAGAGCCAAAGAGTGAAATCAGATGAATTCTTTAAATTGTATTCAATCACTACTCTCCGGTAAAAAATAAAGAGGAATAGGCAGGCATGAAAAACTCTTTTATATTAGATATCGCCAAACAGTTAATATTAAAGGATTTTTCAGCCATACCGCATTACAATGCGATTTTCCAGCAGCTTTTCAATTTCATTCCGAGACATAGATTTGACAAAGCTGCATTGCCAGCTTAACCATCGCGGCAACCTGCCAGCTTTTGTGGTTATGAGCGATGGCAAAATGCACGATGTGACTGCCGTTAAAAATTATTTTGACATTGAGCCGGACAGCATATATTGCGCCAACAAAGCATACATGGCTCTCCCCTGGTTTAAGCAGGTGGATGACAGAGGAGCTGACTTCCTTGCGAGGCTCAAAAAGAACGCCGACATCATAAAGAGGGTAACTTCAAGCAAAGAATACTAAAGGATAATGTCATTGAATTCCGCAATGAGCAGAGCTTCAAAAAGTATCCCAAAAAACTACGCTCAATCGAATTTTACCACAACGAGAAAAATAAAATTTACACATTTATCACCAACAATTTCAAACTCTCAGCCGCGACAATAGCGGAGATTTACAAACAGCGTTGGCTGATAGAGCTTCGCTTTAAAACAGCCAGCAACTCTGACATCAGGCCATGCGCGCTGTCGCGCCCACGAAGTGGGTTTAAAAGTGACTTCGCCACCGGCTTTGCCGACCAGCGATTCCGCCGCTGGATGACGTCCGGACATAATCCGGTTTTTATTCCGACTCCGTCGGTTTATTTATTTTTCAGGACTTTTGGCGACTCCGTCCAAAATCTAAAAATAAAGACCTTCTTTGGGACAAGCAAAAAAGCGGTGATGGCGCAAGTCTGGACTGCGATGATTTACTATTTACTCCTGTCATACATCAAATTTGTCAGCAAGATAAAATCGACAATAACCAAAATAAGCAGGCTGAATCTGCTAGAATTGCTGGCTATCGCGCGGCAGAAAATAGCAAAGCCGCCCAATTGGAACAATAAAACTCGACAGCCCGACCTTTTCGGGTTCAACTTTTAATCAAATTTTTACCGGACAGTTATAATGCGCCCAAAAATCTGCACAGTTGAATAAGGTGTGAAATTTCCTTAAA
>CAZYVR010000356.1:0-6297 GCA_964651145.1 uncultured Victivallales bacterium
TGGAGCTTATCGGCGCATTCTTATGCCAGGCACATATGACCTTCGCTTTAGCGCTCCTGGACACAAGAATGCTTTGTTGAAAAAAGTAAAAATTAAAAAAGATGAGAATAAAAAAATAAATATCATCCTGAAAAGCGAGAAATAAAAATCATGGATAATCAGATTTCAGAAATAAGGAAAGAATTCAGCAAATCATACAAGGTTTATTTTCGAGATATGAAATGGCTTAGAAAAAAGTTTGGAATAATACCTGAATCGAAAGATTTTGCCTTGAAAAAGGCTTTTTCCTCCACTGTTAATTTCGCCATAAAAAATGAACTGCAAAGCTTTCAGGAAAGCCTCAATGCTTTTAAAGAATTTCACAGATCAATAATATATGGCGTCGCATGGGATTTGCTTGAATGCTCAAAAGAAAATTTAAAGCTGATTCGAGATGCTAATCCACATTTGTTTGAAAAAAAGCGCAAGCTATGGATTCAAGCTTCATGGGCTCTTAGTGAAGCAATTTATAAAAGAAAATTTAAAAGATATTATGACTGTATTGATATATCGTCCCAAATATAAGAAGCGTAATATGCATCAAAGTGGAAGCAGATAAATTTTCAACAACTGTCGCGAAGGATCAGTTCATCGTTGAATGTTAGTCTGACATCGTCCCGATAGCCAAAATTAATCATTTCTATAAGGTTTTCTAAAATTGCGTGCCCCATCTTTTTTAGGGGCGCGCGAACGGCGGTTATTCCGAGGGAGGACTGAGCAAATTCTGGCAGATCGTAAAAAACAATTATCGCCACATCTTCAGGAATTTTTATTTTCATAAGCTTCATGGCATTTATAATAGCTCTTCCAACTTCAAAGCTTGAAGCAAAAATTGCATCTATTTCACTGTTCATCTTTAGCGCGTCTATGACTTTGATAATATCCTCATTTTTAGATGATATATTGAACACATATCTTTCATCAAAGGGAATATCGTTGTCTTTTAGAGCATCTTTATAAGCTTTAAACCGCGGATAGATTCTGGGGTTGGGAGATGAGGCGTCATTGCCCACGTTTAGGAACGCAATATTTTTCCTTTGAGATATTTTTATAAGATGCTCAAAAGCGCGATATGCGCCTTTGTAGGTGTCATGAGAAACCCTGTTAATGTCCGCCGCCTCATGGGAAAATGTCATATACGGCATCTGTTCTTTTTGAAGCAATGATATCAGTTGGGGAAAATTTTCCGGGTTCAACACAATGAATCCGGCGCGAGATCCTAGCGCAGTCAGCTTTTCACACATTTGAGTGTAAGAGCTGGTTGGATCAATTAACAGAATATTTATGTTACATTGCCCTGACAAGTCATTTTTTGAGATTTCCTCAATCAATTTGGCATTTACGTATGGATAACTGTTGAGAAATTGACTGCTAAAAGAATCAAAACTGTAAACTATGTTTATTGAATTGATTTTCTGAATGTTACTCTTAACAGGAAATGTGCCTTTTCTTGGTATTCGCCTGACCCAGCCATTGGTTTCCAGTAAAGATATAACTTTATCCGCAGTGTTTCGATTGATATTATATTCTTTGCTTAAAGATACAGCCGAAAGCTTCGCTATGGATTCTTTCTTAATCTGCTCCACAAGCTCATTGTAAACTTTTTTGTATATTGGATCTGATTTTTTAATAATAACTGACATAGTGCAGTCCTAATTATTTTAACGCTTATTGTAGATAATACACCTTTTTTTAATTTTGTCCAATTTTATCTCTTTTTATATGAGTTCCATTTTAAAATGCCTCCACAAGTGAGCCTAATTTGTATTATTTTTTCTAAATTTCCACTTAAGGGTATTGCTAAAATCAAAATCAGATATTATTATATAGAACAGTCTAGCATATGTCAGATTGTTAACTGACATGTGTTTTAGTTAAAAAAAATGGATAGGGCAAAAGATAATGGAACAAGAATTTCAATTAAGGCCAGGCGAAAAAAGATTTACAAGCATATTTATCGAAGCGCAGCATGATCGGGTAGAGCTTCCGCTTTTTCTTGTCAAAGGCAAAAAGGATGGGCCTCTGCTTTTTATAATAAGCGGAGAGCACGGAACAGAGTTAAGTGGACCGGAGATGATAAGGCGATTGATTGAAGAAGTAAATCCAGAAGAGCTGTCAGGGAGCATTGTTGCGGTTCCCGTGGTCAATCCCAGAGCAATCAGGAGCAAACAGCATTCATATCCTTACGACAAATGGGTGTGGTTTAATTCTTTGAACGATATGAACCGCGCTTGGCCAGGCAAGCAAGATGGATCTATTAATGAGGCCACTACGGCCAAATTATATGATAAGTTCATGACTAAGGCTGATGTTTTCATATCTCTTCATGGCACTAATTTTACTCCTTATTTGCAGCACGATCCTAATGACGAAAAAGCAGGAAAACTCTGCCTTGATTTTGGCCGCATTGCTCATATTCGCTCAAAGCCGCTCCCTGCTGGCTCCTGTTTTTCAGTGGCCACGAAGCTTGGCATTCCGGCTATGCTAATTGAATATCCTCCTCTTCGTCATGTGAATCCAATTGCAATTGCTGACGGATTGAAAGGTTTGAAAAATATTTTAATATCTTTGAAAATGACAGCTGGAAAAATAAATAAGATCCGCGATCAGTTTATTCTGACAAAAGAAAACGCCCTTCAAACGATAGAAGCCGAGGACGACGCGATAATCGTTCGCGAAAAACCCTGGGGAGCGCACGTGAAGAAAGGCGATGTTATTGCGCGTCTTTACGATTTGTATAAATACCGCGAGGTTCAAGTCGTTAAATCGCCTATTGATGGACTGTTGTGGTGCACTGCTCCATCTCCTGGGCACCTGAGCACTTTTTTCATGCACACTGACTCTGTTTGCAGAGGCGAGACCGTCGCCCAAATATTCTCTTACTCAAAGCATATTGAAAATCCTGACGGCGATGACGGACTAAGCGCGTTATTGGGCGGTCAAACGTGTTCAATGGAAATGGCATAGGAGTATAAAATGTCTATATTAAAATTTAATCCTGAAGTTTTTTGCGCTCGCCTTCCGCTGGCATATTACAGCAATAACGTTGATCTGGAAGCTTCGCCAGATATTATAAATTTTGAAGCAAATGCGCTCCCATGCAACGGCTTGTTCAAGCTTGAGTTGCAATTCAAAAAAGGAGTTGAAAAAATATGGGTGCGCCTTTCTGACGGCCTAGAAAAAGAACACATCCTAAGCGAAGGCCAAATTATAATTCCTATAAGCATTGACTATAAATTGCTGTCTTTTGATTTTAAGGCATACGACTGGGACTTCAAGGAATTACCTCTGAAAAGCGCAAAGCTTATTGATTATGCCTGCGGCGGAGAAGAAGAAAAAGAGTTTTCTTTGTATAAAAGGAATATAAAACTTGACGCCTGCAATCTCCTTCCGGATGGAAAGGATTCAGCGGAAAAAATCCTCTGCGAATCTTTTGACCTTTCAGAGCTTTTAAAAATGCGCGATGAGATTGTCGATTGGTCGGCCTCGCGTCAGGTGATGGACAAAAACGACCCTCACTTTGGAGCCGTTTACAGCGAAGAGGACAAATATTGTTTCCGGGACGCTATTTTTGCGGCCTGTTGTTTTATGCGCCGTTACTTGCTAACTGACGATTTGCAATGGCTTGAAAGAGCTGTGACCGCAAGGGATTATTGCTTCAAAGGGCAGTATCTTAACACAGGCGATTCAGGCAAGGATGGCTGCTGGGCGGCGATGGGCATAATTGATGATCAAGGCGGCAAATCATTCAGAAGAATAACAGACCAATGGGCTCAAGCGTCTGGTGTTGACACTGCCATAATTGGCGTCCAGTCTTATCATCTTTTAAAAATGGGAATGCCATTCACAGAGGCTCAGCTTGACCAGTTATCCGCTGCCGTCAACTGGCATATCAGGAATGCTGTTGCGCCGGGGTGGTTTTCGCATCATGAAGGAATGGAGCTTTTTTGCCTGAATGTAAATTCTCTGGCTTCCTCCATGTTTTTTGCGGTTAATCAGATGCTGATTGACAGCGGACGGCCAGGGTTGAGCGAAACTCACCTTAATGAAGCAGAATTAGCATTTAGCCACGTTTTGAACTGCCAGGAGGCTATTGGAGTGTATCCGTATCGGCCATTTGAGCTTTCATATAAACGCGGAGGCGCATATGAGCTTGATAATTTCCCTGACAACGGCATTGGACTGCAAGCTGTGATTACAATGATAAACATTCCGAGCTCTCCGTTTGACTTTGTGTCTTTGAAAAAATATATGCGACGCACTGCCTTGTGGTATTTGTTTTCATCGCGCTTCGAAGGCGACCGTCTTGCATTGGAGTCTTGCGACGACCCCGAATATTTGAAGGGCTTGGCTTTTGGCAACTTCACTTGGTGCAGAATCACCATGCTTGACATTATATCACAGGTATGGGGCAGCATAGACAACACCCAATTTTGGAAACAATTCTGCCGGGCACATATCAGAACAATCCGCGAAACTTTATGGAATAATAATAACAGCAAAGCCGCGCCAGTAAGACGCTGCGCTGTTCCAGGCGTTGACTTGAATCTTGTCTCCTGGATTCAACAGGCGGAATGGGCGGCGTATGTCTTTGATAATCTTGCGACACGTTATAAATTAACTGACAAGATTACTTAATAGAGCAAGGAAAAGGGAAAGCATATGGAAACAGCAAGATTCAAGAATAAGGCAAAGTGTTCATCAAGTTGTGGCAGGCAGCAGTTTACGCTCATTGAATTGCTTATAGTGATTGCTATAATAGCAATTTTAGCTTCGATGCTGCTTCCCGCATTAAGGCGCGCCAAGATGACAAGCAAAAATATTGTGTGCAGGGGGAATTTAAAACAAGTTGGTTTAATTTTTGCTCAATATGCAACAGACAACAACGGCTGGACGCTCAATCATAATTATCGAAGTGGAGGCTGGTCTTACCGTCTCATGATGGAAGGATATGCGCCAATACAAGTGGGAGCTGGATTTGTTTACAGCAATAAACCAAGCATCTTTGTATGTCCTTCTGCTTATCCCTACGTATATTCGAGTCAATATTACACCTACGGTATGCGTCGACAAGGCGGAGGGGGTTATGACTATTTCCGCATCGGAGCCAGCCCTATACGCTTTGCCAATGCTGCCACAAACTCAGATGCTGGCACAGTCAAGCCTACAGTTTGGAGAAATCCCTCTAGAATGTTTTTTATAGCAGATTCTAAATGGTCAGGCATTACCTATATCCCTGCCAAGCAAAGCTATTACTTCAACCTGCAAGGAGCCGAAGATTCCAAATTGATACAGCTGAGACATAGCAATCGCGGCAACATGCTGTATGCCGACATGCACGTTGACGGCATAAATAAAAGCAATGCCAAAAGTGAATATGGACTTAACTTCTACGATCAAGAAGGTGTCTGGTATTAATTCAATAAATAATCTTTAAATTAAAAAAACAGGAGCTGTTATGATTAGATTTACAAGGGTGTTTTGTGCCTTTTTCCTAGGGTGCGCGAGTGTGTTGGGCACTGAAACAGCAAGCGGAAGTCTGCTCCAAAATGGAGATTTTGCCGCAGGTTTAAAATTTTGGAAACCTAACACATGGGCCGGAAAATCTCAAGTTATCATTGAAAAAAATGACAAAGGCAAAAGCATTGTCAAAATAAAAACGGACGATATTTCAGGAAAAGCCAATATTACTCAATGGCTTAATTCTTTGGATATTCCTGAAGGCTCCTCTTTTAAATTATCATGCCGTTACAGGACTGAAGAAATGATATCCGGCAAAGGTGGAGGCGGATATTGCTTCTTGCAAGCAAAATACAAGAAAGCAAATTCTGACAAATTTAGCGGATATCAGAAAATTGTTCTGAAACCAACTAAAAACTGGAAGTATATTGAATCTGTTAAAAAGTTTCACTTCCCGGTCAAAAATATTTTGCTGCTTGCAATGACATTGAACAGCAAAGGACGCCTTTACTTGAAAGACATATCATTGGAGCTGCTCAGTTCGAAAAATGAAATTGCTCTGTTTGGGTTCCAGGCAAATGCGCCGCTTATGGATGGCAACCTGGATGATTCTTGCTGGAAAAAAGCTCAGACCGCCATGGGGTTTTGCAAGCTGGGAAAAGCTGAAGAAGCAAAGCCTGACACAAGAGTAAAAACATGTTACGATTCAAAAAATATTTATTTCGGAATATTGGCGGAAGAACCATTACTTGAGAGTACCGAGTTCTTGAGTCAGAACATCAGGGCGCAAGGACGCGC
>CAZYVR010000357.1:0-6288 GCA_964651145.1 uncultured Victivallales bacterium
CCGGTTATTTCTTGTGTCAGCCTCACTGCGGAACAAAGCGCAGAAGAACCTTTTTTATTATTCCCACATTTGAATGCCCCGGAGGATATGATGGGAATTTTTTTTTGCCGCTCTGAAAAAGCGAATGAGAGCCATCAAAATAAGCTATTTCTGTGCCAGGGCTGACAAGTGAAACCAAGGATTCAATAAGAACTTGGTCATCTGCAGGAGGCAGTTGCTCTTCCTCTATTATTTCAACAGTTTCTTTTTTTTCGAAAAGAAGCATTTTTCTAGAATTTGAATTCATAATACTTGCTCTCTTTCTACAATCTTATTTTTATAATGTTATTAAAAAAAGCTTTCCTCTGGAATTGTCAGAAAAAGACATTTCAAAAGATTTATCAGCTATGTTCAGGTCTTTGCCTGTCTGCAAATCAAGGACTTTTTTGAATAAAACAGGCAGTGTTACTTTTATTTTGCCCTTTGTGTGATTCCTGTAATTACAGAGATAAAGAAGAACCTTGTCATTCAATTTTAAAGTTGCTTTTCTTATCCAGTCAGGGTTTGTCTTTACGCTGTCAAAAAGTGTCCCTTTCAAAAAGAAATTTTCGTATGGACGGGCTATCCTTATGGCCGAGCTGATATGCTGCAACTGCAATGGATCAAGTGTCGCGTCGGCATACCAGAAGAATATTCCAGAAGCTTTTTGCATTAATGATTCGAGAATCTGATAATATATCATTTTCTTTTCAGACAAGGAAATTTCCCCAAACCCTGGATGGCCAGCAAGCAGGGTTGGAGCAATGACCGGCTTGCCTATATAATCGTGATACATTTTTATTATATCGCCAACACGGTCTGAATCCTTGATTCCCTGATAGGTGTAAATCATGGGTGAAATGTGGCTGCATATTTCCGCGAGCTTTTTATAGTCCCAATAGGTGTTTGTTTTGCTTTCCTGTGGTGTGGCGTTCTTTAATATTTGAGCGATAAAAAGCGGATTGGAATTTGATTTATTCACTTGTTTATACGCTGCATCAAACGTCTTCCTGAAAAGCTTATACCGACGAAGCACCATTTTACATTTAAAATCCACCCATGTGCTATAAAGCTCTTTTTCCTTCTTTTTGTTTTTGACTATTTCAAGAGGATCTTTATACTCAAGTTTGCTGTTTTTATTTAGGTACTTTTTGAATTCTTCCTTGACTCGTTTGCTGTAATCAAGCGTGTCTTTTTTTTGATTATACTCTTCGTCATCAAGCGCAATTCCTGCCGCACCACATTTTGCTAGATTTGCTATTTGATCCAAATTTCTTTTCATTGCCGGACTGTCATCTGGAATACATAAAGAAATTCTATGTGGAGTGGGAGACTTAACGTAGGTTGTGCCTTTTATATTTATCGCAAATTCCTTTTTGTTTTTAGAACCGAAGCTCCCTTGAAATGGAGAGTGTTCAGGCACAATAACAACGTTGTTTTTCCTGCATTGCTTTATAAGAATATTCCATTTTTTGGGATATCTATCCCTATATACATGCCACGGATCAATAAAGTTTATGCCGGAAAATTTCAGAGTTTCAATAATATGTGGATATTCCAGATAAAACGATCTTGTGTTTCCTCCGCATGGGCCAATGAGAATTTTTGAGAACGCTTTGGCAGGCTTCAGTTCAACTGTTATTATGGCAAATTCACTAACCGCCTGTTTTTTGCCTTTATATTCCAGCCAGCACTTTCCTGAAAGTTTTCGATTCGGTATAAAATTTACTGAATCTGCTTTTATAAAAGCAAGCATCCGACCGCTGAGATGATACAATTTTGTCTCGTAAATATTGTATTTCTTATCCCCAATCTTTTTTCCCCCAGACTTTTTCCAAGACAGGAATCCAGGGCTTTTTGAGCTTTTCCATGAAGTTCCAGCCCAATGTGAAACGATGTTTTTTATTTTTATATTTTCAGGCAACTCCAGGTAAAGCTTAATTGCCTCGTCTTCTTTCTGAATTGTCAAAGGCTTGTTTTTTTCTGGGAAAAGATAAAATGACAGTGGGCTCACAATCTTATCACTAACCCCATTCTGGCGATAACATGCCTTGACAATATGCCCCGGAGAGACATCTGTAATAAGATCTTTATTCGAGACACTTTTGGCTTCAAAGAGAAGAGGTTTATAAATAGGGTCTGTCGTAACTATAATCGCATCAATGCAACAGCGTCCAGATGGTTTTATTTCAATGGAATGTCTTCCGCCCTCACTTGAAAATGAGCCAATATTCTGCCAGTAGTAAGAGCCGCTGCCTATATATTGCCCTTCTTTGTCTGCTTGTTCTGTCCTTTTTGTTTTGAATGTTTTAGTCTTTTTGCCATCAACAATAGTTGTTATTTCTGGCTCTTCCAAATATCCGTAAAATCGTGCCCATACATGATATTCATGTTTTTCAGCAAAAAGTGTTTCTGGATTGACATTGTCTTTTATTTGAAAGTTCCACACAAAGTTTTTCCCTGTGGCAAAAACAGCTCCTCTTCCAGAAAAAAACTGAGCATCCTTCTCTTTTTCTTTAGGCTTCCATGTTGTCACAAATAAGTCCCCGGCCACATCTTCCGCTTCGCGCCAGACATATTTTTCATTTGTTTTGATTTTGTTTTCCAAACTGAGCAGTTCCAATGATATGTCTTTCAAATAAAGCTGTCCTTTGCTGTTCAATGTCATTGCAAGCAGCAAAATATTTTTGACCGGAAGGTCGAACTTTCTTATTGATTCAACATGCGTCCAGTCTTCTGTAGGTTTCAGAACGATTTTCTGATGCCCGCTAAATTTGCCGGAATTTGCGCCTTTGTATTTTGCCTCCAGAAAACAATATCCGCCTTTGCCGGATATCATTTTTTCAGTCCTGTAACTGCATGACAATTTAAAAGAGGAGCCTTCAGGGATATCCAAAGAATTAAGATATTGAGAAATATTGGCTTTGCCCAAAATATCGCCTGTTTTTATTTTGACAATGCTTTTGCTTTTGTCATTCTGTTCAACAATGACTTGAGAATTTTCGCCCCATGCGTGAGGCCTCCAGAATTTTAAACCAGCGGCGAAATCTCCATTTTTGAGCAGCTCTCCGCTTGCTGTTTCAGCTCCAAACACACTTGCACACCCCAGAAAAAAGGCGCAAAATATTTTTAATAATCGAACCATTCTGTTTCTCCATTTTTTGGTTTAAAATTATTTATGAAATTAATTTAAGGCTACTTCAATTTTAACACAGTCCAATCTCCTGGCCGAAGAGCAATATCAATTTTAGTTTTGCCATTATCAACAGATGTTTTTAATGGCATCCAGCCAGGAATCATTACATCATATACACGTTTAAATTCTCCATAGACTGAAACTTTTGTATGGATTGGCTTGCTTGCGCTGGTATTATTTATTGCCAGCCACTGTGATCCATTTTTTCCGGTGCGAATAATGCTCCTTAAATTTTCATCGGCGCAAAATACAGGTTTATTAATTTCTCTTGAAAAAACTTCATCCAATTGTGATTTGAGATTAGCATTTTGCAGGCAAACGCTAATACAACTGTTAAAAATAAGCAGTTTCCCTTTTCCGAAAGCCTTCCGTGAAACCATTGGTGGCTCATCTTTTCCCGACAAACTGAAATCCCATAGCTTGCTGCCAATAGTAACTTTTGGAAAAAGTGTTTTCAACAAAGAATCTTCAGGCCTCAAAGCTTTGCCTGCTTCGTTGTAGATAGCAAAAGGTCCAAATGCGATTAAAGTGCCTCCCTGCTTTACCCAGCTTTTCAGTTGCCTTGAAAAATCCAAAGTCATATATGGAGCGTATGGCAGGATGAGGCATTCATATTCATTGAGCGAAGCTTTTTTGTCCAACACCATTTCTTCTGGCAGGAATTCATACGGAATATCTTTGGGCCTTAATAGATTGTTATGCAGGTCAAAAAGCATGGTTATCGGAGGAGAATTATAGACAGTGTAACCTAGAGAACTCAATGCAAAAACACTGGTGCATGGCTGAATCATTGCGTTTTTTGATTTAGCTATTTTAGTGTCAAGAAGCATTTTTTCAATGGATAAGCCTTTTTTAAACATTACCGGCAACGAAGTAGTTGACCAGCGAAAAATAGTCTGGCCATAGTCCAGATAGAATGGATTACAATTGTATCCTGCTAGATATGTCCCGCTTGATCCATGATAGCGCAGCCACCAAGCAGAAATACTTATATCATGCATGAATAGTTCAAAGAAAAATTTGTCTACTTCACGTTTGGCAAAGCGTTCATTATTCAAATATTTTCGCCGGAACATTCCCCAGTAGTTTTCATAATAACCAAGCAACTTGCCGAAACTGCGATTAATGCTGTACATAAAATTCCACATTGCCAATTCCCGCAATGGATTAGTATGAAAAGACATTATATCGGCAATATTTTCTTTGAAAGCCAAATAAGTATTGCCATCTATCAGGAAGTAACTCATATCTTCCATTACAGGAATCCCTGGAGCATTTTTATGAAATGAATTCTTGATTCCTTTCAGCCAGCGAAGATAAGTTACGCGAGTCCAGCGTTCATGCTCAAAAGATAATCCTGTCACATTAGCTAGGGGATTAATGAATTTATCGTTTTGAGGATTTATTTCGCCAAAAGACTTATAGTTTGTTTGCCAGAATTTATTCAATTCCTTTAGTGAGGCATAGCGCTCTTTCAGGTATTCATGAAAATAATCCTTTCCCTCGGATGTGAATCCCATTGATCGGTATTCTTTTTTATTTTCTTTTGTTGTTACCTTGAATTTATTCTTGCCCTCCCACCCAATCATGTAATAATCGACCGGAATACCGCTTTTTCTAATTTCCGCACAAATCCCTTTTATGTATTTGTCTATAAAATTATTAAGTGTGTTGTTATGGATATTGGAGGCCCTTTTTATCTGGGCTTTAAATTTTGTGTATGGCGGCAGCTTGTCAACGCTGCTCATGTAGACGCCCGGTTTGCTTTTGATTTCTGGAAGCATTACTGTGCAAAGGTCACCCTGACCAAGGGTGGTTCTGCTGTATATTCGTTTTATACTGGAGTTTTTCTGCTTGTTAAGGCCGATCTGCAAGAAGGAATAATCCCATGAAGCATTTGCGTCTTTTTGAGTCGGAGAAGAGCTAACATAGTTCGAATGTAATGTGTGACTCGAAAATGGTCCTAGCGGCAGCAGGGAATCAGTATTGCTAAAAAATTCGTGCGCGGCAAACTGATAACGGCGGCTGTAGCCGAAGCAGTTCATATATTTTTCATTCAGCGTAGGCTTAAGGGATTGCGCCTGCCAATCTCCTATTTTTTTTCTGGCGTTTTTTTGCTGAATTTCAAGTTTTTTTAAGCAAGCGCTTTTTAACTCTTTAATCATGCTTTTGACTTTGTCCATGTTCGAGAATAACGCAGCGGGCATTTTATTTTTATCACTTTTATATGCTCGCCCGTATGCCTGATACAAGCCATTCAGTTCGCTGTTAAGCTTTTTTGATTGCAAGAGAAAAGAAGCGAATTCTTTACTTGGCAAGTCGGCCCTGCAGAGTTCATTTAATTGTTCATCGAGAAAGCTTTTGTCTATTAGCAATGAATTTAATTTTGTTGCAGCCCTGTGCATTTCAGGATATTTTTCTTTAGTTCCTGGCGTTAAACCACGCATGCTCCAACTTTTCGCAGGTTTATTTTGTTTTACAAAGGGACTATAATCCCATAGTGTTGGGAAAGGTTCTTTTCCGGCTATTTTAGATGCAAATTTTATCCCTGAAACTTCAGATCTATCCATCAGCCCGGAGCGATTGTTGTTTTCCCAGAAAGCCAAGTCGGCTTCTATTTCGGGATTCGCGTAAAATATCAGATGAGCAAATTTGTTTTGCTGTGAGAATAAATCAAGCTTGGCCCATGAGGAGGGCTCGCCTGAACGTCCAGCCGCGCGACGAGTCCTTGTTGTATTGAACTTCCATTGCGTATCATCGTTCGGTTTTTTGTTTATACCCAAAGCGCTGAATGGAATGGCTATTTCTGTTGCCCATCCTTCTGGGACAATTGATGCGGCGGCTTTCACCTGCAACTTAACTGGACTGTCACTGTTGTCGGTATTCCTTATTGCGGTAAAAATATTCCCGGCGCAATCCACAATAATATGATATAAAGTTTCGCTCCCATTTTTAGGGTTGATAAACAGTTCTATACAATCACCCCGATATGGGCATTTCTTGTCTGATTTAAGTTGCTTTGTTAATGGTTCTTGAGAGTACCGAGTTCTTTGGTGTTAAGAACCGATTTCCTT
>CAZYVR010000358.1:0-6224 GCA_964651145.1 uncultured Victivallales bacterium
ACGCCGGTGTTTGGAACAATATTCGGTTCTCTGATACTTGCCGTTTCGGGCTTGAACTGGCTGAGTAAATTTTTTAAGAGAAACTAATCCACTGTCATGTTCATGGAGCCTTCAGCCAGGCGCGCATTGACTTTTGCCCCGGAGGGCAAGGGGCTTTTTATGGCGGTTTCGGTGGCGGAGTCCGTTATGACTGAGTATCCTCTTTTAAGAACTGCTAAAGGATTCAGAGCCTGTAGCCTTCCGTTTGCTTGTTCTATTCTGGATTTTGTTTTTTCAATTCTGGCTTGCGCTGCTGCGGCTATTCGTTTTTCGGAATCATCTATTTTTATTTTTAGCAATTCGCATTGGCGCTCTGAAGCGCGATTGAAATCTTTTGAGGCAAGCTCCAAGCTGTGTTGAGATTGCTCCAGACTTCTGCTTATTGCCGTTTCCATTTCGCGAATAAGCTCGTCGACTTGCTGCTGTTTTTCTCTCAGCAGATAAGCGGGCTCTTTGAAAGCGTAGCTTCCGGCGGCCGCAGCGTAGCGCCGGTGCAGTTTTTCGTATTTAAGCTCAAGTGAGTTTTTTATGCGTTTTTTAAGGTTTACGAGGCGTTCCGCTAATTCTTCCTGTCGGCCTATGACAAGCTCCGCCGCCGCAGACGGCGTTGGAGCGCGCAAGTCTGAGACAAAGTCGCATATAGTGAAGTCTATTTCGTGTCCAATCGCGCTGATTACCGGCAATTCGCTCGCGGCTATTTCGCGCGCCAGAAGTTCTTCATTGAAGGGCCACAAGTCTTCCAGACTGCCGCCGCCGCGAGTCACAACGATCACATCCACATTTCGCGCGCGGTTGAAAAATCTTACGCCTTTTGCCACTTGTTTTTCCGCGCCTTTTCCTTGAACTGTCGCGGGATATATTTTTATGTTTATATTAGGAAACCGGCGGTTGATTATTTGCAAAAAATCCCGGATAGCCGCTCCGGATGGCGAGGTTACAACTCCAATTTTTCGGGGCAGGGCGGGTATTGCCTTTTTTCGAGCTTCGTCAAAGAGGCCTTCCGCCGCAAGCTTTGACTTCAGCTCCTCAAATCTTCTCTGGAGTTCGCCTATGCCCAGGGGGCGCATCATCTTCAGCGACATCTGATACTCGCCGCGCGTTTCGTAAACGGTCAGTTTTCCGAAAACCTCCACGGCCATTCCAACTTGCAAGCGCATCGCGCGCGCTTGGCTTGCCCCGCTGAAGAATACGCCGCGAATTTGTGATTTGTTGTCTTTTAGCGTCATGTAGACGTGTCCTGAACGATGAATGTTTAGCGTGCCGACTTCACCCTGGAGCCAAAAAGGCATGAGGCTGTTTTCAAGGATTTCGCGCACAGCGAAGTTTACTTCAGAAACACTCCATACTTTGTTGTCTTCGCTCATAGGCCGACAGCCCTTAAAACAAACTCCAGTCCTCTGGCAAGAAATAACGTTGCCATGCTTCCCAGCATAAACAGGTATTCTATAAAAAACAATGCTCCGAGAAGCACAAAAAGCATTATGCCTTTGCTGAATTCGCTTTGGTTAACATGGCTGCCCAGTTTTGGAAAAACCCCGCCTACAACGCCCCAGCCATCAAACATTGGAACAGGCAGCATGTTGAAAACAAAAAGGACAAAGTTGAGTTGCGCGCCGATATAGAAAAATTGCACAGCCGATACGGCTGCTTGAGCGTTGGTCTCTATGTTCGCATATCTCGACGCCATAAATGTCAGCGTCAAAGCTATGGTGAAAACAAGAAAAAGCACAATATTCATGGCGGGCCCGGCGAATGAAACCAGCGCATCGCTGTAACGGTGTTTCATCCTTGATGGATTTACAGGAACGGCTCCCCAAGCGATGCCTATGAACGCAAGCATGATAAGCGAAGTCAGTCCCATTTGCCTCAATGGATTCAAGGTCAGGTGTCCCGCATCGGCGGCGGTGCTGTCTCCTTGCCATAAAGCCATTTGCGCATGCGAGTATTCGTGGCAGGACACAGAGAATACTATAATCAGAGTCCACATAAAAAACAGTTGTGGGTTAGTAAAGAGGTTTTCTATAAAAAATGCAGGCATGTTTCCTTAAGTCCTTTTCTTTCTTAAATATGTGTTTTCCAGTATTGATAAGCCGGGGTCTCATAGGGATGGCTTTGCTTCAGAGCCGCCACAACTTCGTCAATGAGTTCAATCGCGCATACAAGTTCAACTTTGTATTCCAGCACTGTTTCAATCTGGCCTTTTTCGCCCAGAAACGGATGACTTCCTTCCAGCGGACGGAATTGTCCTGTCCCTTTTGTCTGCCAGCAACAGCAGGAATAATTCCCAATTACACCCGCGCCCGCTTTAAAAATAGCGTCTTTCACTTTTTTTAGGTGGGATTCCGGCACGCAAAACTCTAATTTGAAACATTCCGGCATATTTTAAGCTTTCTTAAATTACTTGCTGTTTTCGGTTTGAATTTATGTTGTGTTTAGTGTTAAATCAAGGTGTTTTTCCGGTATTTTAGTTGCAATGTCTTTGAACATATGTTATAAAATGCTTGTCAAACACTTTATATTGTTAGGCATTAATTGCCGTAGGGGGGCTTTATGAAGTCGAGAATCCTTAGAAGCATATTATACATTTTGGTTGCGGGAAGCATCCTGGCGCTTTTGCTCTTTTATGTCAAGCCTCGCTTTTTTACGGACAAAGAGCGCAACGCAGAGCCCGCCTGGCGCCTGCAGGACGCATTTGTTGAAGTGGCGGAAAAAGCGCTGCCAGCAGTTGTTGTTGTAAAGACCTCCTTCATTAGCCGCAGAAAGAGCTCTGCAAGCTCAAATCCCTATGATAAATTGTTGCGAAGATGGTTTGGAGTGCGCGACAGGCCGCAAAGCTTTGTGCCTTGCCAACAGGGGTCCGGTTTTTTTGTAACCAAAGACGGGCATATTGTGACCAATTACCATATAGTCAGAGGGCAGAAGGATTTTGTGGTGACGCTCAGGGATGGCAAAGAATACGACGCATCAATAGTTGGAATCGACCCCAAAGTTGACTTGGCTGTGCTTAAAATAGAAGCAGGAAAAGATGTTCCTTACTTGAAATTTGCAGATTCCAAAGATCTAAAGGTCGGTCATTGGGCAATCGCTGTGGGCGCTCCTTATGCGCTTGATTATACTGTCACCGCCGGCATAGTAAGCCACAAGGGCAGGGATGTGGGTCTGAACGTATATGAGAATTACATTCAAACGGACGCAGCCATTAATCCTGGAAACAGCGGCGGCCCTTTGCTGAACTTGAAGGGGGAGGTTATCGGAGTGAACGATTTTATAATGACATCGTCTCCAGAGGCACGGGGGAATATCGGCTTGAGTTTTTCTATTTCAAGCGATCTGGCCAAGTTGGTTGTTTCGCAGCTTATTAAGACGGGCAAGGTTTCGCGCGCCTGGCTGGGAGTGGCTACGCGCACATTATCTAAGGATTCCGCTATTGAAGCAGGGCTTGAAGGAGGAGTCGTTGTAATAGGAATATATCCTGGAGATCCGGCAGAGCGGTCAGGCATCACCCACGGTGATATAATAGTGTCAATCAACGACAAAAGCATTAAAAATTCGCGGGATTTACGGGACGCTATTTTGAAGTTCAATCCCGGCGAGAAACTCAATGTCACAGTGCGCAGGTCTGGCGAGGACAAGGTTTTCGAAGTTGTGGCCGGGCGTCAGAGCCATCTGGAAATGGACGGGGAGAGTGTGACGCCTTTAAAATAACATTAAGCTTAACCGCAAAATTTATGAATGGAAAAAATGAACGGAATCGTTTTTGAGAGATATAAGACTGATTGTCCATACCTTGACGGCAGGGATTGGGAGTGCGCGACGCTTCATGTGGGCGATATGAATGCTTCGGTTTATGAAAAGCTGTTGACTTGCGGCTGGAGGCGTTCAGGTTTTATTTTTTACCAGAATCTTTGCCATGACTGTCGAGAGTGCCGCCCCCTTAAAATCGATGTAAACAATTTTGTTTTGTCCAGAAGCCAGAAAAGGGTTTTGAGGATAAATCATGATTTGACGCTATCCGCAAGAACTTTTTCTGCCGGGAAGCGCGATTTTGATTTGTACCGCAAGTACTGCGAAGCAAGGCATTTATCCGCCGAGCCGACCGTGGAGTCTTCCTTTAGAGAACATTTTGCGGACTCGCCAGTCGAATCCAGAGTCCTTAGATTTTTCCTTGGGCCCAAGCTCGTCGGGGTGGCATGGATTGATGTTATGCCGCAAGCTTTAAGCAGTGTTTATTTTGCTTTTGATCCTGCCTTCTCGAAGCGCAGTCTCGGCACATTCTCAATACTCAAACAGGCAGAGCTTTGCAAATTGCTTGGCAAAAAATGGCTGCATTTGGGCTTTTATGTGAAAAATTCTCAAAAAATGAACTACAAATCTGCGTTCTCTCCCTGCTATATCCTGAGCGATGGCAAATGGAGGTCTGCCGATTCTTAGAAGTTTATTATCTTCGCAAGCTTTTTCAGGTAGATTTTTTTGTTTTTTACGCTATATTTCTATTTGCTATATTATTTGTAATAAACACATGATTGAATTATGAACATGAGAAAATTATTTATCGCTGTTTTTATTCTTTTTCCCGCCTTTTTCCTATTTGCTCAGGTGGCTGTCAAGGAAGATGCTTCTCTAATTAAAACTACGCAAGACTCTTCTGAAAAAGATAAACTGTCGCCGGAAAAGACCGCCGCTGCTTCTCCGAAGCCTTCCATGCTTGACAAAGCTTTGCTCAAAAAAGCCACGCCTGCAGTCCGCAGCGTTGCGCAACAGTTGGAATCATTATTAAAGCCTTCAGATTTGCAGAACAAGGTTGTCAAGAGATTGTCGAGTAAGCCATATTTAAAAATAATCAAGGGTGGCTCCGACAAGTCCACGTTGATTTACCGTTGCCGCTCAGTCAAGGGCAAATCCCTTATAAACGCTTTGGAAAGCATTATTTCCCCTCTCGGCACAGTCGAAGAGTCGCCAGAGCAGAATCTGGTGATCATTAATGACAAAAGCGAAAAAATGGAAGAGTTGAAAAAGGCGGTTCTTGCTTTGGATGTAAGCGCTCCGCAAATACTTGTTGAGGCCAAGATTGTGGAGCTGCTGCTTGGTGACGGACAAGAACGGAAGATATCATTCGACTTTAATCGCCATGACAGCAAGCAAAACAAGGATTCCAGCGCGGGAGTGACAACCAACTCGCCTGGCGCCCCCACCAACTTTAACGGCGGTCAATTTGACTGGTATCCATATATTGCCGGTGAGGTTGGCGATTCGGTCTACAAAAATTTTCAGACTACGGTTAATTGGCTTATGACTGCCAATGACGCAAAAATACTTTCCGCGCCGAACCTTATTGTATCTCTTGGCACGACGGCGAGCATTGTAACCGGCCAGGACATTCCTATTCAAACTATTTCTGTCGTTTCCGGATCGCAGACAACTGCCACAACTTTTAAAAGAGTCGGCGTTGTCTTAAACGTCACTCCCAAATTAATAAACGAACAATCAGTAACTATTCAAGTCAGCCCGAATGTGAGCAATGTTCAGCGTTACGAGCAAGTAACACAGGGGACAGGATCATATCCGGTGCCGGTTATTGCCGTCAGAAACATATCTACGGAGCTGACATTGAATGACGGGCAGATTATTATGCTTGGCGGTCTCTACTTGAACACGGAAAAACAAACACAGGAACGCACCCCAATACTCAGCGACATTCCGTTTATTGGAGAGCTTTTTACGGGAAAAAACCAGACAAAAGAATTGACCCAGCTAATATTTTTCCTTAAAATCAACGTGCTAACTCCGGAGGAAATCGCAACCGGAGTTATTTACGACCCAGGCAAGCAGGCTGAAACACTGCGCAAAGTTGGTGATCTCATCAAGAATTCCAAACAGATATTCCCTGAAAGGGATGAAACCAGCGTAGAGAAAATCAAAAAGGAATTTATAGATGACGCAGTAGGCACGCAGGCGTTGGACAAAATCATATCCGACGACGAAAAGAAATCAAAATAACGGATATAATATGGCAGGCTGGAAATTTAAATTAATTATTGCTCTTGTAATTGGCGCCATAATAGTCGGCGCTGCATATTATTCTTCTGTTTCAGAAAGAAAAGCCAACGCTGCCGTTGCCAGAACAAGCGACTCTGATTCTCTCGACAGGTATTACACTGTAAAAAAAGGCGACTTGGTTATAGGCA
>CAZYVR010000359.1:0-6210 GCA_964651145.1 uncultured Victivallales bacterium
GGAAACTTTTACTATCCCCATAACTGGACCATTTTGCTCAATTGCCACTTTGTCTTTCCGGGTATTGGCCGGGTTTTCCGAAGAGAATGCAAGATAAGTCTTTAATCCCATGTCTGTAAAAACATCTTCCCATTTCTCTGAATTTTTAATAAAAATATTATCGATTAATGAATTCGAACCTTTTTTTAGGAAATTAGCTTTTATTATTCCAGTGTCTGCGATTATGCCGGTTTCACATTCTTTTAAAACAAAAGCTGTGTCTGAAGATATTTCCCTATTGACCTTCCTTCCATATTCCACGAAAAACTCTCTATTCTCTTTTAAATTTGCAACAAATTGGAGCAGCGCGACCTTTAGGGAATTGTCTGG
This sequence comes from uncultured Victivallales bacterium, assembly GCA_964651145.1. Taxonomy (GTDB): domain Bacteria; phylum Verrucomicrobiota; class Lentisphaeria; order Victivallales; family GWF2-45-14; genus CAZYVR01. The sequence goes on from CAZYVR010000359.1 coordinate 370, forward strand.
CCAGCGAGCCAATATTTTGGGCTGGCAAGGAATCTCAGTTTTAGCCTGCAAAAGTCGTATGTTCTTATCATTAAACAACTGCCCTTCAGGAAAAGGAACTCCAATCCTGACCGGATAAGCGCTTGAAGTGACGGGGTTACTTAGTTTTAGTTGGAACTTTATTCTGTTTTTTTCTGCTGGAATATGCTTTCCTTTAAAAATCTTTCCCTGAAAATTAAATTTTTGAGATTGAACTTGGCTCTCGGCTATTTTAAAGTTTTTAATGCAAAAATGCCCTTGAGGAATAAGCGCTTTGCCCCCTATGTTTATCTTCATTGACTGACGGATAATTAGAGCAATATTATTAATAGGCAAAGCTATGCTGCTGTTGGATGTGGTTGATTTGCAACGCATATCAGATAGTGAAAATGTTAGCTTCTTCCAGGAGTTTGCCCAATTAAGAAAATGTGGACTGCTTTCATAAATGTCTCCGTTTGCGTCAGTTGCTTCCATGTAGATCATGTGGTCGTTTAATGTTTGGTTGTTTATGTCCACGCTTAATGTTGTGTTTCTGTCAGATATTTTCACTTTTTTGCGCAAGCTGACTTTCGTGAATCTGTCATTCCAGTTTAAATCTGGCGAGACATGCAAAGAGTAATCGCAACTCAAAAATCCATAATCGTTGCTCTCTATATTGATTTTGCATTGGGGATCACTAACTTTTGTCCATTGGCTACAGATACTGCCCGCTTTATTCGGCGCATTATCGTTTTCAGAAAAAAGTTTAGCGTTAAGGCTAAGGATTGCTAAAATGGCACATAATAGATTAGTGGATCGCATTTATTTTTTACTCCTGTTGATAATAGTTTATTCTGAAGATTTGATTTTTTTCTTAATTAGTCATCGCCTAAGGACGCCATAAAAATGTATCCCAGTAATAATCGTTGCTGGGCTGGGCTTTCACCCAACAAACATGTATGTCGCAAAATAAAAAATTTGTTCCTTTATTATGCCAAGTGGCAAGTTTGTCTGACCTCCATTCGGGCCATTGAGCATAATAAGGAGTATAGACGTAAGCATCATGAAGAAGGACGGTGTTGCTTGGCTTGACTATCTTAGCAATTTTTATTGGGGAATTCCCTAACCGCCATGCTCCGTCAGACTGACGGTATGCCGCAACTCCTAAGTTCGGTTCATAATCTACAAGGCTTCCTTCTATATGGACACCATTTTGGTCTACTTCAAAGTCTGTTTCAGAATTGCTTGGGCAATTAAGAAGAGGATAGATTTTGCAATATTGAGCAAAAACTTTTTCATTGCTGTATGTATTTATATGCTTACTCAAATATGGATCAAGTCTGTTCATCCAATAGAAGTTATACCAGTCAGCGGTATTGTCTGTTATCGGGTAATAGCCTTCATAATCATTGGCATACATAGCAAAAGCTGTTCCTCCTTGCTTTAAGTTGCTTTTGCATAAAACTTCTTTACCTTTTTCTTTTGCTTTTTGCAAGGCCGGCAACAATAGAGTGGCCAAGATAGCTATTGTTGCTATAACAACCATTAACTCAAGCAAGGTAAATAAAGTTTTATTTGGATGTTTTGAAAGACTGATGAAAGTCAGTTTTAAATAAAAAGGTTTATAATATATTGTCATTATCCTCCTCCTCCAAATTATGTTATGACAGCTTGCCAGTCGAAGCTCTGGCAATAAGCTTGCTGCTTGCAAGCACAGTTCGACACGGAGCATTGGCTTTGCCTTTAATTTGTTTTAATAATTTTGTGACTGCAACTTTGACAGTTTTAGATGTTTGACTCTGGATCGTTGTGATTGCCGGTGTGACTACTCGCGCAATTTCAAGGTCGCCACAGCCGGAAATACTGAATTCTTCCGGTATTTTTATTCCACATTCATTGGCTTTTTTTGCGATTCCAACGGCAATGCGATCATCGCTTGTTGAAATTGCAGTAAACTGATCTCTTTTGGCAAAGAGCTTAAGTGCTATTTTTTCCCCCTCCATAACGCTGTGCGTTTTTATAGGAAAAACCAACTTGTCATCAAAATTGACGTTGAATTCAGCCAAAGCTTTTTTATGCCCTTCAAGCCTATTCAAATGATGCAGGCGAGAAAAAGGGCCTCCTACATAAGCGATTCGCTTATGCCCCAGCGCCAATAAATGTTTTGCAGTCAGGTAACTTCTTTGAATGTCATCGTGAGCCACTATATCTATGCCTTCGGAAATTCCCCCTTTTTTGTCCAAATCTCCAATCAGGCATACAGGCTTGTTGTTTTCTTGCAAAAAAACTGTCAGCTCAGGAGAGTTTTTTCCGCAAAGAAAAGTTCCAGCTGTTTGCCCCATAAGATTTGTTACAGCTGCGCTTTTTATGTCTCCATTAAATGTTGAGAACAAAAGACCAAAACCTTTTTTTGAGCATTCCAGCTCAAGCTCTTTAATGATTTCATGCCAATACATGTCTGTTTTCTCTATATCGCATAGAATCACGCTGATGAGTTGATTTGAGACAGCTTTTAGTTTTTTGGTTTCAACTGCCTCATTTGCTTCATCGCGCTCTTTGACAAAAGAGCCTATTTTGGGTCTACGAAAAATAAGACCTTCCCTAGCGAGAATATTTAAAGCATTGTCAACAGTCAGAGGCCCAACTTTTAATGCTGCGGCAATTGTTGGCGTTGACGGCAATTTGTCTCCTGACTTTAGCTTCCCGGTTTCTATCAACTTTAAGAAAGAATCGTATATTTGCTTATATAACGGAGTAGCGGAGCCATGGTCTATTGATATTTCTCTTAACATCTTTACTTATCTTATTTATTTAAAACATTATTTATCTATTTATCTAATATAATATATTGCAAAAAATAGAAAAGTCAACATGTGATTGATTCTGGAGTTTATTTTATTTTAAATTACTGTAGAAAAGCCTGTTAATTTCCGCCTGAAAAAAACAAATTCCTAGCCAGTTTTGCATGCTTATGGACTATCTAGTGAGTTTTTGTGAGCTTAAACTGAGCGTTCTTGCTCTTTCAAAAAGGAGAAATAAATATAGTCGCGGTCACTTCTTCGGTGCTCCTCTCTACAATCTATTTAATATTCCATTTCATATATGTCTCCATTGTTTCATTTTAATGAAACCCAAACATTTATCTCTGCTTGTTTCAGTCGGCAGGAACGGTTCGGTAAAGCTGGTCAAATAATACCCCTGTGTGAATGTGGATGTGGCGGAGTTTCGCTTCAGTGGAGCTTGGAGATTAAGCATTGCAAACTTTTTCAGGCCCGAAGCGCAATGCGCTCACGGACCTGTTTTTTAGCGTGGTCTGATTTTTATTCTGAGCTATCAAGCTTTTTCCAATATTGATCCAGATCGATTATGCGGTTCTCAAGCATAGCTTCATCGAGAGCAAAGCATGTTACAGCTGACTCGATTCCCGTTTCGATATCTGTGAGCGAAGGCACGTCTTCGTGAATCATTTTGCTCCAGTATTTGACTAGAGTTTCGTCCCCGCCGCCGTGTCCGTTGCTTGGGGCGCCTGAAAAATCCTGCAGCTTTTCATCGAAACCAATTCGTTGCATTTCCAGTTTTCCAGTTATCACATCACCTCTGATTGCGCCTTCCGTTCCAAGTATGTATATGCGGCGTTCTTTTATTGCCGCGTTTAGATTGGTATGGAAAGTGGCGCGGACACCGTTTTCGTATTCTATGATTCCCACTTGATTGTCTATAATGTCTTTTTCGCTGGTAAAAGGATTGTTGCCCTGTGCAGTAGGCCAGGAGCAATAGGCCTTGTGTCCGGCTTCATTTGCTTTCAGTCTCTCTCTATGACGCTCATTTTCCGGCTTGAAGAAATCTAGGTCGCCGAAGGATGCCGCCTTTTTTACCCTTGCGCCGATCATCCAGTTTGCCACATCTATATCATGGCAGCATTTTTCCAGAATATGGCATCCGGTAAATTCGCGCTTCCGGCGCCAACAACACATAATGTGTCCGCCGTGATTGAAGTCCAAAGTCTCATTGAACTCAAAACTCAACACGTCTCCAATCAGGCCGTCTTCTAGCATTTTTTTTATTTTACGATAATGCGGGGAATATCTAAGCGTGAACCCTATCATAAGCTTTTTGCCACTTTTGCGGTAGGCTTCTTGAATGGCAATGCAATCCGCGAAATTGGTGGCCAGAGGTTTTTCGCAGAAAACATGCTTGCCTGCCTCAAGCCCGGCAACAGCCTGTTGGGTATGCAAAGAGTTCCAACTGCCGACAGCAACCCAGTCAATGTCGGGGGCTTTTGCAAGCTCCTTGTCACTTTCGTAAACTTTCGCGTTCGGAGCAAAGTCATTTTTAAAATCTTCTGTTCTTTTGGTGTCCGGATCGCAAAGAGCGAGAACTTCAACATTCTTATCGCAGTCCAGCAAGCCTTTTATAACTCCTTTTATTCTTCCGCTACAACCTATTATGCCTATTCCTATCTTTTTCATTTTTTTTCTCCATGTTGATTTTTTCAGGATAACTATACATTACAATAGTCACAACAATTAATAAATAGCTAAAACGATTAAAGATTTGTCAATTGTGATTATTTATGGTAGAAAGCAACCTTGATACACGTCTTATTGAAGAGATGTGCGTGCTCAACGATTTACTGGATCATCCCAATCGTTAAGTTTTACCTTTTGTCTTCAATATAATAAAGATCTATACTTACGTGCCTCAATTATCAAAAGGCAATGCATGAACTCTAAAGATATTCCTCAACCGGAAAATTGGCCGCGCCTTGTCCGCAGGGGACGAAGCCCCTTTTAATCCCCGGAGCATGTCGCGCAAAAAGATAACTGGACTGCGGTTTGTTTGTTTCCGTTGCATGCCTGAGCATTTGCAAATGGCAAACTGGTCTCTATTACTTGTAAAGTCAGGCTCAAAAACAACGAAAAATTGTCTGTCAATTTTTGGGACACTACGCCCTAAACAAAAAATGCCCCGGAAATTAATCCGGGGCGCATAAACTTAATCCAGCCTTTAATTATTTCTTAGCTGTTTTTCTTTTGGCAACGTTCTTCTTTGCTGGAGCCTTTTTAGCGACAGTTTTCTTTGCAATGGCTTTCTTAACAGGAGCTTTTTTAGCTACAGCTTTTTTAGCTACAGCTTTTTTAGCTACAGCCTTTTTAGCTACAGCCTTTTTAGCTACAGCCTTTTTAGTTACAGCTTTTTTAGCTACGGCTTTTTTCTTTGCCGGAGCTTTCTTGGCAACGGTCTTTTTTGCAACAGCTGTTTTTACCGATGCTTTCTTGGCGACTGCTTTCTTGGCGACTGCTTTCTTGGCGACTGCTTTCTTGGCGACTGCTTTCTTGGCTGGAGCGGCAGTTGTTTTAGCATCCAGCTCTTTTATCATTTTTTTGACTTCGCTTTTTGTCATATTTTTAAAAGCGAGGAGCTTTTTCTTTGAGCTGGCCTGAGGAGCGCCTTTTCCTTGCTCCCATCTTCCAATGGATTTGTGATCAAAGTCGAGAAGCGCAGCCATTTTCAACATGCTCAAACCATGTTTTTTTCTCATAGCAGTTATTGAATGAGGCTGAATTTTTACATTTTTGAAATCGGCGTCAGATGGCAATTCTTTGATTTGTTTTTCCGAAGCAGAAGAGCTTTGACATTTAGTTACTATTTTTTCAAGAGCATTGATTCGTTTTTTCAAAGCTGCGTTTTCTTGTCTCAAAGCAGTAGCGGCGGCTTTGAGCGGCTTTTCCACTTTAAGCGCTTCTTTGCGTGCGAGCCTTGTGATTTCCTCTTGTAGTTCTGCAACATATTTTGTTATCCAAACTTAAATAAAATCCAAACCTTTTCAAGGCAACCTTGCAT
>CAZYVR010000360.1:0-6134 GCA_964651145.1 uncultured Victivallales bacterium
AATCTTGGCGTTTTCATCCAGCCTTGCGACGGAAAGCGGCAGGTAGATGTCATGCGGCTGGCGGCAATAGCGGTCAATCCACGGGCTGTTTATGAACCACGGATCATGGGTGTAAAAACGGAAGGGAAACGTGTCGCAGGGAAGCTCCGCTATATGCGACATCCAGCCGATCAGCTCCAGCCCAAAGTCTCCATTTATGGCTGCCCACGGCGAATTTGGGGGCGGCTCTATCCCATAGTCTTCGTTGTATATTTCGCGGAGCGGAACCGCGTCAGACGAAAGATCCATTCCTGTGGAAAGGTTTGTTCCGCGAGTCTCAAGCGGCAGGTCTGGGCATTCCTTCCTAAAAGAATCCCAAAAGAGAAGACTTTTTTCTTTTATGTCCCAACAATGCTCGGTTGTGAAAGTTTTTCCGTCAAATACCGCGCCGCAAATGCCCCATGTTTCCATCCCAAAACCAAAGCCATTGGAAAGCCAGAGGTAATCGAAGTCCAAATCTTTGGCAAAACATTTGCTTTGCCTGCCAAGAAAAGCTCCGAAAGGAAGGTCTTGAGGAATGCCTTCAGGAAAACCGGCGTAAGAGATTTCATCCTTGTTCAGATTGGCATAACAACAGACAAAACTTTTGACTCCAATAGTGTCGCCCATGCATATTTCATTGTGTCTTTCATACTTGAAAGAAGACTTCGCAAACTCTGGGCCCGGGTCAAAAGTGGCTCCAATGCGAATAGGCTTTCCAGTAATTTCAGAGCCTGTTTTTTTGAGGATCGCAATAACTTTTTTGAGCCAGGCATAAGTGAAATCAGGCGGGTTATCCATGTAAAGATAAGGATGGCGATGTATGGAAATGTTGTTAGGATCATTAGCGTCTAAGTCTTTCCGGCGCGGATTGGCTACGCCCACATATTTGGCCCATTCAAAGCTTTCAGTCATGCTTCCTTTGTAGTCAAGAATCTCTGAGCCGTCGGATATCCACAGCAAAACGGAAACGATGTCGGCATGTTCGCAAATAGTTGACCATTGCTTAAACATTTTGCGGCATACGGCTTGCATCGTCTCTTCCGAATTGTCCTTAAATGGTTTGAGGCTCATCTCCAATGTGACGTTGTTCAAATTCATTTTTTTGCCTTTTTTTTATATTTTAGCGAAGCTGGTTATTATCCTGCGCAAAGCCCGTTTGTCATTTCATGGCTTATTGTTAGAAGCATTTCCTTTGCCTTTGCGGCTTGCGCGTCATTCATTCTTGTCATCGGGGCGCTGCACGCCAACGCCATTGCTATTTTTCCGGAAGCTCCAAAAACAGGAGCGGAAAAAGCCGCCACTCCGCTGCTTCTTGCATCGATGGATTCCGCCAGACCCGCTGCGCGAATCTTGCGAAATTCTTCAAGAAGCTCTTCCACTGTGGCGGGCGTATTGGGGCCAAGCTCTGCAAGGGGCTCGCTTTGGGCGTATTGCCTTTGGAACTCTTCGTCTTGATACGCCAGAAGAACTTTGCCGGACGCCATGCAATGAGAATGCTCAATAACGCGCCGTTGCGGCTGAGCCACCGAAAGAGCGTGATTAGACTGTTTCCAGTCCACTACAATCACTTTGCCTTGCTCCATTGCCAGAACCGCAGCCGTTTCTTTCAGTTCGGCAAACATTCTGGCAACATATGGCTGAACAAATTCAGCCATATGCCGCAAGGTGTCAACGCCGTCCCCCAGCAGCAAAGCGGCCAGACCAATGCGATAACGCCTTGTTGTTTCGTCAAACTCCAGATACCCGCATGCCTGAAGAGTTTTCAGAAGCTGTTGCGCGGTCGGAACCTTTAAATCCGTAACTCTAGCCAATTCGCGCACGCCAACCCAGTCGCCTGCGGAGGCTACTGCGTTCAGCAAATGCATGGCTCTTTCAACTGATTGTATCATAAAATAATGCCTTTTTGTTTATCATTGCAACACATTGTACAGCATTGCGAAACATATGTCAATATCTTTTCCAGCAAAAAAGCCATTATTGCTTTTAAAATGAAGTTTAAGCCGATACTTTAGAATTGAACATTTGCGAGGGAACAATGGCAATGGAAAAATGGAAACTAATTTGGATTGTCGTGGCGGGAGCGACAGCTTTGATTCTCTGGCTGCAAAGAAAGCGGCGCATAAAACAAACGCCCAAAGACATCAAAGACATAGTCGAAAAGTTCCAGGAGCTGAAACAGGCGGAGCAGGATTCCGCATCCGAAACAATCGCGGCCACGCCAGGAAAAGATTTGCATGCACACAATAGAAGAAAATGAACATTTTGCAAGGCTTGGCTCTATAAGGTATCTTGATGTTAAAACGTCGTTGTCTTTTGAGCCTGTGTTCCACGCAGTTCATCTCGTCAAAGCCAAGTCGGATTACATTTACAAGGAGCATCGGCATCCTGCATTTGAAATAATCATTCCCATTAAGGGCGCTTATAAATGCCGCCTGAACGGATCTAAAATAGAAATTGCGCCCGGTAGATTTCTTTTTATTCAGACGGGCGACATTCATCAGGATATATTTGCGCCGGGCCTTGAGTATTGCGCAATCACATTTGACCTGAAAGCTTCGGGCCTCCTGAAAAATGAAAAAATCCTTTTTAAGAGAGAAGCCAAAGCCGAGCTTCGCGCAAGCGATTTTCCTGATGACAAGCTGACCTTGTCTGTTTACAAATTTCTTTCTTCCATTGACTTAGGCGAAGGCGCCTTTGTCTATTATGTTTTGAATGGACTTTTTCAAGCTTTTTTCTGGAAAGTCATAGCGGTTTTTCCTGAAAGCATATTGACCCCTATATTTGTAAAAAATGCCAGGAACGAAGAGTTCAAAAATGCTCTGCTGGACTGTTTCGAAAAGAATATAGGCAAAAAAACACATGTAGCCAACATGGCAAAAGAAGTAGGAATGAGCGAAAGCTCACTAGCACACAAATCAAAAGAAATACTGGGCGTGTCTCCCTCAAAAGCATTTATGAATTATAAAATGAAAAGAGCTCTCAGGTTCATGAAAGAATCACGCATGAGCGTGAAAGAAACGAGCGAAGCCCTTGGCTTTGAAGACCAGTTCCATTTTTCAAAAACCTTCAAAAAACATTTCACCAAATCACCGTCAAGCTTCAAATAAACATATTTTGCAGTATTTGACATATGCTTGCAGTATTTTCCATTTACTTTGCCCCTTTGCCATATTATAGTTTATAACATATTAAACAACCAGGAGGCAAAGGTGAGCTATAGAAGACAGTTGCATTTTACACTCATCGAACTGCTCATTGTGATAGCCATCATCGCAATACTGGCCTCAATGCTGTTGCCGGCTCTGAAACAGGCCAGAGATTCGGCTATACGCATTAAGTGCCTTGGAAATATAAAACAGATAGGCGTTGGCATGATTGGATATGCCAACGATTACAACGGCTATATAGGAGATGCATATAACACAAATTGGGACTGGCTTTCATTCAGATATATTGGCCCATACATCGGTTATAACGAAGCTCCAAAGGACTGGGATTTTATGCAACATCCCATTACTGTGTGTCCTGCTTTGGAGAAGACAGATGTCTGCCGTCCGGGATATATGTATTCCTCGGAAATTATGGAATGGGACGTTTCTGACGCAACATACGCAGACGGCTTGCCCATTCATAGGCTGAAGAGGCCGTCAGAAGTCTCAATGTCCGTTTGCGGAGATGGCGTGCATGCAGGTTATTCGCGATATCATATACGCGCCGGATATTTTGGAATAAATCATCAGAATCAATCAAGCAATGTGCTTTATGCAGACGGCCGCGCCGCGAATATGCTTTTCAAGCCGGACTACTCTCAAACAAATTATTGGACAGCCTACGCGTACTCTCCGCTGGTCATGACTTATAATCGTCACTAGAATATACACAAAAATGGAATAATTAATTATTAACAACGAAGGGGTCTCTATGCGCAAATTTTCAAAAAAAGGAATGTATTTAGCATTGTTTTCACTGCTGTTTTTGGGTTTTATCACATTTTTAACGGCAAGCGCGAATGACAAAGAAATTCTTCCTGTGGCAGGATTTAAAAATGTGGACAACAAAGACTTTCCTGAAGGCTGGAGCAGTCAATACAACAAACTGGCTTCTTATAAGCTGATAAAGGATATTTCTTTTAGAAGCGGCTCTTCTGTCATGGAAATCAATAACCCGAAAAAGGCCGAAAAGCCAGCGTCTATAAGAACAATAAATTTTCTGCTTCCGCCTAAAGGCAAGCTGACGGCGTCTGTATGGGCCAGGGGATCTGGACTTATGACAATTTTCCTTATTCCTTCGGACTGGAAAGAAAAATCGTTTAGAAAAATTTTCCCAATTAACCCCGATTGGCAAAAATATAGCTTTGAATGCGAGATACCCGAACATGCATTGGACAAAAAATATTTTTATAGAATTGACTGCAATGGAAAGGGTAAAGTGTTTCTGGGCAAGCCGTCATTGCGCCTCCTGCCTAATGGCAAAAAAGAAACTGCCCTCCAGGACAGATATATTGGAACAGGCGGTTCAAATCTTGTAATAAATTCTGACTTTGAACTGGGCTGGACAGGCTGGCATCCCAGATATTTTGATCCTAGAAATTTGGAAGGCGCATTGAAGCAATTGAAAAGACCTTTGCCTGAAATAAAGAAAAATTCAGGCCCGACTGGAGACAGTTCGCTCTACATGCCTGCGGGGAATATAATTGAGTCTTTAAGCATTCCTCTTAAGCGCGGCAAAACCTACACTGTGTCGGCGTTTATCAAGGCGGAAAAGGAAGCTTTGGTTTCAGCTTTGGTTTTAGACTACAAATGGAAAAATAACGGGGGGAAATTTAAAGCAGGAAAGAATTGGAAGCGCTTCTCGCATACTTTCACATGGAATCAGCCTTGTTATTTTGATGAAGTTTATCTTCGCTTTGACGCGCCAAAAGATTGCGGGATGTTTATTGACAAAATCCAATTTAAAGAGGGAGCCGATAGTCCTTACGAAGCTCCGCCTGTCACAATTGGCGTTTTGTCAAAGTCAAATATTTACGGCAAAAATGAGGAAACAAATATTACTCTCAGGTCGATTCCTTCAAATGCGCTGAAAGAAGATTATAAAGTAAATCTCAAAGTTAGCGACTATAAAGGGAATGAGCTGCTGAACAAAACCTATGATTTGCCTAAAGATAAAATTTTTGAAAACAACCTTAATTTGCCAACTGCAAAATATGGCCTTTATATAATTGACTTAAAAGCTTTTGAGGCCAGCGGGAAGACTCTGGGCTTAGGTTTGGGGCGTTATGCCGTGGTTCGAAAACTCCCTGATAATTTTCAAAAATCCTATTCAATGGGAATAAATTTTTTCCCTTACAACAAGCCTCAAGCCTATTACGACACAGAGCTTTCGGCATGGAAGAAACTAGGAGTAGGCAACGCGCTTTCCGGTTATCCAACCAAGTATGGCGATTCATTGAATAGCCCTGAATTTATAAAACTATTAAAGAAAGGAATCAATTATTTCAAGGAAAACGGATGCGCAACTTTTATGAGAATAGGCATGCCTCTTCTAGTTAGAAAACATGCTCTTTTTAACAGTTTTCCGGCAGGAAATGATTTATGGCAGGACTATGTTTCAAAAATAGTTGAGACATATTCTGACGTTAATTCTGTCTTTACTTTTTTGGGAGAGATAAATATTTACAACATGAGAGAGAGGTGGCGCAAGGATTATAAAGGACTTAAGCTTCCTCCAAACGGCACAGACTTGATGCCGCCTGACAAAGGATTCAAGTATTATAAAAGCGCCTATGAAGCCGCAAAAAAAACCAACCCGTCAATAAAAGTTTGCGGCCCTTCCATGAATGGCGAAGATTTTCCGTATGTAAAGTCATTCATGAGCAATGGAGCCGCAAAATTTATGGATATTTACGGAATGGACGCCTATCGCGCTGGACCCGACACACCGGAGGCATATGGCGACTACATGGAACTCAGGCATATTTTGAGCCAAAATGGATTTAATGGCACAGTAATTAATCTTGAGCAGTATCTTGGCATCTGCGTCAAAGGATATCTCGGGGCATCTGAAAGGAGCAGAAATTACTATACTCCATGGAATGAAGAGGCGCATTACGCTGG
>CAZYVR010000361.1:0-6133 GCA_964651145.1 uncultured Victivallales bacterium
ATCAGGTTGCCCACATGCAAAAATTATAAAAGTACCTCACCATGGAGCGAAAAATTCGTATAACTTTTCTTCTGGAAAGGCACAGACTTCATATTTATCCATTTCTAATAAGGATTCATTCTGCGTTCTTTTTGCGGGAGACAGCACACATCCTAATAGTGAGGTTTTTCAAGAATTAAAAGTTAAATCTAAACCCATATGTTTGAATAATGGCTTGAGAAAAACGCTATCTGATCCATTGAATTTATTGTCGACAAATCCAGGCATAAGGCACGTAACTAGTTCTCCGGTATGTAACCCTCAAATATCTTTTGAATGTTCTGAGGATGGAAACGTTGTATTGAAAGAGGGGGCGTGTTTTAATTGCGGAATATAAATAAATGGATCCAAAATCTCAAAATGAAATTGATAATGTAATCCTTCAAGTTTCAGATGTGTCAACGCCGAATTGAAATGTCCCGATTTCGCCGAACTCAGTTGTCCATATTTTACAGGAGGCAATAATCCTCCCTCTCCTGTCATCGCAATTTGAGCAAGGAGTTGGATAGGTTTTCGATTGTGTTTCAGCTCAGAGGCTATTGCTCCTATTATGAAATTTTGCCAGGCGTCGGTGCGTTCTGATGAAGACTGGTTTGATTCCGCCGAGGGTGCGCTGTTTGTCGACCGGCAGCGGTTGTCGCAGTCTCAGATACGCATGGATCGCGGGACAAAATTTCAGTTGCGCGCCATACCAACCACGAGAGCTTGAAGAATTAATACAGCCTTCTTTTTAACTCCCGAAATTGAACTATGAAAAGAATATAGGAGGAAGAATATCAAATTTCAAGAAGATGATTTAAATCTGAAGTTTTTTCGAAGAAAATGCAAAAAAAGGCACTTACGCGCCAATTGAAGGAAATCCAGAAGAAAATTCAGGGACATTTGAAATCAGCGAATTTTGGACAAATGAGATCAGCGGTGACAAGATGTGCATAAACGTTTTGATTACTGCATTAACAATATAAATTCAGTATGTTTGAAGATAATTAAAAACATAATGTGCAATTTTTAATTTCTGAAAATATTAAAAATGCTTCTTTTGCCATACGTCTTTGCTGACGAAAGTTGCCGTTTGGCAAACGGATACAAGATGATTTCAAGCGTGTGATTTCATCCTACTTTTGCCTGCCTAAAAGCATCAACACATTTTCTTATAGTATCATTATTATTTGCACGCGGCACATATACATAGAAAAAAGGGGCATTATCTTTTTTAGTAAAACTTGGCGAACTGGTTCTATCATTATAGGGAATCAATTTATCTTGTGATAATACTATATAAATCTCATTGGACTCAATGGTTGTATATTTAGGTTTGACATTAATAATTTTGATGGATTTAGCGCGACCCCTAAGAACTTTTTTTAAAATATCTTTAGCCTGCAATCTTATTTTAGTTCTCTGACTTGAATTATGTGCTTGAAACACATCATCAAATTCAATACGATTTTTCCATAATGGAACTAATTTGGGCAGGCGCGATAAAAGCTCTTCAGTTCCAGGTACCTTATCTTTAAATTTTTTAAAAAGATAATTGATGTCTGAATCATTTGGAAGATATATACTGGCTTTATTTTTCATGTACGATACTTCCTGAGTGTCAACAAAAGCCTCTTTCCCAAAAACTACAGATATGAACTGATCTTGATTTTGTTTTTTTGAAAAAACTTTGTTTAAGTCTAAAAATGCCTCCTGAAGCAATTCATTAAAATAAACAACTATATGATGGCTATAGATCCATTGATATAAAAAATTTCGGCCATCAATTACGCTTTGTATAACGCTAAGCGCTGATTTTCTGAAAGCTGGCTTCAACACGTTAGTTTTATCCGGATAAAGCTCTAAAGATGAAAGCAGACGATGAATGTCAATAGATACGTTATTTACTCCAGAAGCCCATGTATCACGAACTATATAGTCAAGCTTATCTACATCGATAGGGCCATTTATTAACTGAATCAAGCAATTCTCAACCTGTTTCTCTATCGTATTTGGACTTCGATGAACACAACCGGTAATCATTCTTGCTATTAAAACTGGATTGACGTCATTAAACTTTGGCTTAATCATTTTTTTATACAGATCAATTAATATAGCGGCAGAAAACATTTCATGAGCAGCAGCTCCTCCGCTGCCTGAGTCAAAACGGGACGTGTAATCTTTTTTAAAATCATTATTGACTAGTGAAAATAAATAATTCTTTGCATTTCCACCAAGATTATAATGATCTTCCAATGTATGGGAAAAAGGAGAATGGGCACAATCATGCATCAGCGCGGCAATTTAAAAAGAATTTTTATAGCCCGCTATATTAATTCCTTCTAAGCGTTTTTTGTTTGTGTTTTTCACTACATGATGAAAAGCTATTGAAGCAAGATGATAAACTCCTATTGAATGAATAAAACGATCATGTCTCGCAGAAGGGTACAAACACCTCATGGAGGTTTGTTCTATTGACCTTAATCTCTGAAAAATAGGAGTATCAATAAGAGTTTGGCAAAAAGAGGCAGGTATTGAAATATAACCATGAACTGGATCTCTAAAGATTTTTTGTTTGTCTAAATCCATAAATATTTATGTGTGAGCAGGAAAAGGGAAAGCTGTATTTTTAACCTCTTTTGGTAAACGCGACAAGAATTCATCCTTGATATAATCTGATTTTTCGTAATTTTTAAATTCTTCAGTCCTAACAATAGAAGAGTCTTTTTTATAAAAAAGGTCGGGATACCAGTCCAATGCTAGGTTAATAGATTCAGAATCTAGTGAAAGAACGTAATCTTTGTGCTTCTTCAACAAAAACTCACACAACTCACGAAATACCTTGAATGAAACTTCACTTTCTTTTGTGAGAGCAAAAACCAATAAAGCGTCAATTTCTAAATTCTTACACATTATTCTTCATGCCTCCACTTAATATAAATTGTATTCTCTGCATACATAAAATATTTTGTGACTCACCTCATAACATCTGACAAATATATTATATATGCTTTAATACCTAAATGCAAGAACTGAGTTTTTCAAGGTTTTTAGAAGATTTATATAAATTAAAGTTCAAAAAACAAACTTTTATGTGACTTTTTAGTTTATCTTAAACATTTCTCTCTGCTCCTGCCAGTCATCCGGAATATTCCCCTTGAGCTTGTTTATCGTGAACCCATCGGGCTCCTTACCCTCAATAATGGCCTCCTGAATATCCGGGGCGAGATTGACCAGCCGCAAGGTGCGCCCCGCATACGACGGATCAATATTCAACTCCTCCGCCAACTGCAAGACATTCTGAAAAGTTCTGGCCTCTAATAATTCCAGCCAAGCATGCGCTCTGGCTAAATGCCTGGCAAGGGAGCTGGCTGGAGCAACGCGCAAATCCCAACTCTCTGCTTCTTTCATTTCCCCTGTCTCCTCCGGCTCAATAATCATTACTCTGCCATCAGACCGCTTGAACTTTGCCGGAATGAATATTTCAAGGTTGCCATTCTCAAGTACACTAATTCTCTTCTCTGTTATCATATCGCCTCCACATCTTCAGGGTTTATAAGTTCGCCGACCAGACTGCCCATTCCTGCGGTTTTAAGCTCAAGCCTCAGACCATCCGTTGAAATGGTGATCTTCTCAATAAGCAAATGCAGAAGCCTATAACGCTCCACCGGAAACAACTCCTCCCATAATGCTTCAATGGAAGAGAACGCCTCCAACACATCCTGGCTTGAAATAGGAGTAGAATCAAATGCCCTAAGTGAACTTTCAACCTCGGAAAGAGCTCTGGAAAGTTGCTCAATTTCATCTCTGATTAACTGCACTTTCTCGCGCTTTTTGCCGGGGCCGCCTTGAATGGCTTCAATTAATTTCGCGCGCAAGATTTCCAGTTCGGCTGTCAACTTTTCCCGGCGTTCAAGAAGCTTGCTTTTTTCCGCTTCCTCAATCTCCATGGCTTTAAAATACGTTTTCGCCAACAACGAAGGCGTCCTGAATATTTCGCTTAAATATTTGAGAACCATATATTCGATCTCTCCCGCCGGCACACGTTTTATCGGACATTCCGGCATTGCTCGCTTCGCGTCCTTCTCACAAATGTAATAGATATAACGCCGATCCTTTTTCTGAGTGTAAGTCAGGCCCAGAGAGCCGTTGCAGTTCCCGCATTTAAGCAAGCCTTTCAATGGAGTGGCAATTTCGTTTTTTCGCCCAGTGTTGGCGACAAGGTTGCCGGAAAGCAAGCTCTGCGCTTTGTCCCATAAAACCTCCCTGACAATCGCCTTTTGCTCGCCGGGGTAAGTTTTATCTTTATGGACAACTTTGCCGATGTAAAGAGGGTTTTTCAAAATCCTGTAGATGAGGTCAGGCTTAAATTTCCCGCCTTCATTATGCTTGCCCTTGCGGGTTGTCCAGCTTTTAGTTTTATGCCCCTGCTCATTAAGCTCCCTTGCCACCTGTCGCGCCGAGCCCACCTGACAATACCTGTCAAAAATATGCCTGACAAGCTTTGCTTCTTTTTCGTTGACAACAAGATTTTTTGTTTCGGGATTGGTGTCATATCCGAGAACCGGATATCCCCCGCAATGCTTGCCCCTTCGCTTGGCTCCGGCGATTTTGTCACGAATTCTTTCTATAAGAATTTCACGCTCGAATTCACTAAATGTTATTAGTATGTTCAACATCATTCGTCCAGCAGAGGTTGATGTGTTTACCTGTTGGGTAATTGAAACTAGGCTGGTATTATGCGTCTCGAAAAATTCGACAAGTTTAACGAAGTCCAAGAGGGAACGCGACAGCCTGTCGAACTTATAAATGACCACCACGTCAATCTTTCCGCCTTCAACATCTGCCAGCAATCGCTTCAAAGCTGGACGCTCAATGTTGCCGCCGGAAAAGCCTCCATCGTCATATTTTTCGGGAAGCAACTGCCAACCGTTCATCTTCTGGCTGGCAATAAAATTTTCCGCGGATTCCCTCTGAGCATCAAGCGAATTATAGCTCTGTTTCAAACCGTCTTCGTGAGATTTTCGGCTATACACAGCGCAACGAAATATTTTCTTTTTATTTTCCATTTAGGCTCCTCTCTTTTTTAGCTTGAAAAACACTTTGCCATTCCATTTTGTGCCCGTGATTTCCGTGGCGATTGCCGAAAGAGAACGAAATTCCCTGCCGTCATATTCGAAGCCTTTTTCCATGGCGATGACCTCGTACTTGTTGCCGTTCCATTCTCGAATGATCCGAGTTCCGGGGAAAAGGTTGCCTGTTCTCTGGGAAAGAGGAGCCTTTATCATCGCCTTTCCCGGATTCTTAAAATTAGCCATGGGATCATTGGCGGCAATATTTGAGAGTTTTGATTTTAAATCATCCGACAGCCCGCCATAGAAAAGCTCCTGAATCCGAAACGCCAGACGTTTCAATAAAAAAGACTTTTTAAAAGGCGGCGGTTCGCTACCGTAAAGGTCGAGCCATTTTTCCTGAAGGTCGTGGAGTGACATTTTCTGCAATGCCGCAAGTTGGCGGAGGACGGAGTTTCTATTTTTATCGGTGGCCATTATTGGCTCCTTTCGGCTAATTCAAATTTACCGGGAGCGGCTTTTTTGAAGCGTGGGTTTTCTTTGCCCTTAGACTCCCGAAGGATTGCGGCGCTCAATGTATTATGAGGCGTTTTCCCGCCGAGACTCTTCCAGAGGTTTGCCTCTCCCATGGCGGTTATCAGTTCCTTTGCCGACATTGGGCGCGTAGCGCCTTTTAGGACTTCCGCAGCAGCGTCGAGCATGGACATTTTGGTCTTGGGAGCAACAGCTCCATTTTTAGTATTTTCACCTGTCGTCTTCGCTTCCACTTTCTCCTCTTTTATGAAGCGTGATCCGTCATTTACTGGAAACCTTTTCCCTGATTCCGCCTCTACAAGCCATCCTTTCGCTGTTTGCTTAACAACGGTCACCTCAACCTCATTTTTTCCGATTTTGATTCTATGCTTGCTTCCGGCTTTGATTTCGTTTTTGTTCATTTTTCTATGCTCCTTAATGAGATTGTTTATATAATTCTTTGATTCGAATTCACTGCATTTCTTTTCCTCAACAAGCATCCCAGTGAATATTTCTCGCAAAATAAAACT
>CAZYVR010000362.1:0-6098 GCA_964651145.1 uncultured Victivallales bacterium
AAACAATGTTGCGACACCCGACAGTCGCGAATTGGAAGTTCTTCCATCTGACATGCCGCCTGAGCTTCAGGACTATTACGCTTGGAAAACACTCCACTTCGGCAGCGATCCATATTATGACTATCAGGATCCAGACAACGACGGCTTGAACAATTATCAGGAATATTTGCTCGGCTCCAACCCTCTTCTGGCTCCTTCTGATAATGCAAAAGCCACTTTGACAAACATAAGCCAGGGACTTTTTGCCACATATTATCAGGGAGATGAAACAAAGAGCGCGATTGCGCATTACTTAAGCCTTCCCCCGCTTTCGACAGATATTGTGCCCAATATCAACTTTGCATATCACAGCGGCAATATTCTCACAAGCGGACTTGCCGACTATGTGGCTGCGTCCATGGTCGGATATCTTGATGTCCCGACAGACGGTTTGTACCGTTTCTATCTTACCAGCGCGGACGGCAGCATGCTCTACCTCGACGATCAGCTCGCAATTAACAACGACTATCGCCATAGCATGGTCGAAAAGATTAAAGACATTCGCTTGAAAGCCGGAATCCACAAAATAAGAGTCGACATATTTGAGTATGACTACTCAGCGGGACTAAAATTAGAATGGTTGGGACCGGGCCTTTCCCGCAGTGAAATTACCAGCGATAATATGTGGCATTCGCCGGACAGCAGTCCTGAGTTGCAAGAAGAGCTCGCATGGAACAAGGACAGCGATCTTGATGGACTTTGCGATAAAGATGAAATCGTTTATGGGACGAATGTAAATAAAGCTGACACAGATGGAGACGGCTTGACTGACCGCGAAGAAATCATAGATTATAGCACCGATCCAAACAAAGTTGACACTGATGGCGATGGAGTGTCTGATCTCGACGAAGTCAAAGCATCATTAACCAAGCCTCTTATCCCCGAAATGGATTTGAGCACGATGACTGAACCAATAATCCTCAATGGCTCCTCTTACTTCGACTTCCTTGGCGAGTGGGGCAAAGATGGCAGCATTGCATATGGCTTAAGCCATCATGGTCACTTGGAATACAAAGTTGATGTTTCTACGCCAGATATTTATAGATTGCGACTTAATATAAAAGAGCATTATATAACTTCTTCGACGGCAAAGCTTACGATATTTATTGACGGCGAAAGTCTGGGACGCCAAGATGTTGCCATTGGCAATACTGAATATAAAGATGCGTTCTGGTATACTCCATGGCTGACTGCCGGCGAGCATATTGTAAAGGTTTTCTGGGACTATTCTTCCGCCACTTCTTCTCTTGAGATAAAATCGCTGGCCTTCCAGCAAATAGGCGGACCTGATAATAACGGAAACAGTCTGGCCGACTGGAAAGAAAATCGCTTGAACAATATGTGCTCTGTCAATAATGTCACCTCAAGCAAGGTTTCTCCAGTGTGCCTGGAAGGCAATGCGTATTATCATTCTATTATGGGAATATCAGGAAACGTTGAAATACAATATGGAGCAGGAAGCAATAAATGGTTTGCAAATGTTCCATTGTCAGCGACAGGCAATAAGGAAGTCACTATTTCATTCCAAAACGGAGCTAAAATTGAATCAAGAAATATAGCATGGCAACAAACAAATATATTTAATGAGTCGGCTCAGATGTTGATAAGGAAAGGCGACTCCTTGTTGTTAAACGCCTTTCCAACAGGAGCAACCGGCGGGTCTTATTCAATAGACAGCGGTGAACAACAGTATGCAGGCGATATTTTTTCACCGTCAGTGGCGACCTTCAATGAAGCAGGCGTTTTTGTTTTGAACGCTACATATACAGCGGCGGACAATTCAACGCAAAACGCCTCATTGACCGTTAAGGTTGTCAGCTATCAGTTTGACAATATTATTCATGCTTGTCTGGCTCCCCGGGAAAGAACGATAGCTTTCCCGAAGCTTCCAATTGAATGCGTGTTTGATACCGACCCTAATTTTAATATATTCTATGAAGCTCCTTCCGTTGAGGACTACTCCTATTTCTATCTCGAAACAAGCAAAAATGAAAAGCATTATATTGTGGCGCGCCTGGGCGAAAACGGACCTGTTGTAGATGTCACACATATTCAGGGCGTCAATGTTTTTGGCGCAGGAACGACTCCTTTCTATATTATTAATGAGGAGCTGGACGGCACGGAAACAAGCAAAATGCTTATAATATCGAGTCCAGTCATAAGTGACGTAGAGTTTCAAATCAGAATATTTATTTCAGGGGTTTTATTTGATGATGGCTCCTTGCTCAAGACTTACACTGCGCAAGATTTTACTCCATTAGGAGAAAGCTACGCGATATTTGTAAATTCTCCGTTAGCTCCTAAATCAGCGACATGTCATCGCATGTATATGTATCAGAATGGCGTTAAAATAGGGGATGTTTATTGATGCGCGTCAAGAAACAAAATATCATTTTATTGGCTTCTCTGGGAGCGCTTGCCGGACTTCTGCTTACTTACTACAATGCAGACATATCCGCAGATTCAAAAGGCAAGCCTGTCAATATCTCAAAAAAGCGCCCAAGTATAAAAGTGTGCGTAAAAACTGGAGGCAGAACTGCTTCGGTCTTCATCCCTGAAAATATTAAAGCTCTTTTTGACGGCTGGGACAGCAGCGACGATAATCTTTCAGAAAGAAAAAGGAAAAGGAAAGCCTATTTGCGCAGACTTAAAGTTCTCCAATATTTGGGCAGGTCTTTGAGTAAAGGAGAGCGCGACGCTTTGTATTTATTTCTAAAAAGCGATGAGAATGACAGGCTTACACTGCATGTTAAAGACGAAATAATGTGCCTGCTCGAAACCCAGCAAACCTTGCCGTCTGAATTTATAGATTCCTTGATTGCAATTTCGCAGATTCAAGATCTTGACGGAGATTTGAGAGGCTACACTATTCAGCATCTCAGGCGCGCTTACGAAAAAGGCAAAAATCTTCCGGAAAGCGATAAATTTAAAATACGCGAAGCTTTATATAAGGCTATAGATGATCGAGCCACTCCTGTGGCGGGAACTGCAATATTGGCTTTGGCTGATTTGTCGCAAAACAACGAAGATTTCGATTTTGAAATGATATGCCAAAATACAGCTAAGCTTGCGGCTGATGATTCTATGCATATTCCAAGCCGCATTACTGCAGTCAGACTTTGCGGCACGCTAAATCTTGAAAATTCACTCAAAACTGTAAGAAAAGTTGCGGACACCGCAAATGACAAAACATTGAGACTTGCGGCCGTTGCAGCTCTCGGAGACATCGGAAACGACGACGATATTGGAACGCTATATAAGATAAAGAAGATAAAGCTGTATAAGAAAGCAGCCGAACTTTCGCTTTCCAAAATAGAACAGCGGCAAAATGGAAACAGAAGCGCATTATGAGCATAAATATTTTTTCATCAAAAGATTGTTGTGTATTCTCAATAAATGCCCTGGCAGAGGGCGTAGGGAGAAAGTTTTTCCTGTTTTTTCTGACTGTTTCAGTTTTGCTTTGCGGCGCAAAGCTATTTGCTCAAGGCGGAAGCCCCAATGTTCCATATTGTCAACATCCCGAGTCAGAATACGAAATATATGATGAAGAGGAAGAATGCTCTATAAATTTATCAGCTCAGAATGGAAACACTTTGGCTCTATGGGAAGAGATTTCTATCACATGCAATACACTGGGAAGCTGCGGCATCACAACACATATCACGAAATGCGGCAACTGTGGGGACATTGTCTCAGCCTCCAAAGAAGTTCATGCTCCGACATATTCTTGGAAAGTGTATCTTGCAGGCCTGGAAATTGCAAGCGGAACAGGATTGACTGCCACTTTCACTCCCACGGTAGAAGGCATTATTAAAATAGTGTTTGAAAGCAGTTGCAGCAAGTGCGCGCTTAATAGCAAGAAAGAAGTTTACTATACTAATCAAAGAATTATTCTTTTTGAAGATGTGCTTATAATAGATGAAGGCGAAACTGCGTCTTTTAAAGTGAAGCTGAGATTGCAGCCATCTGAGGATATCACGGTGCTCATAAAAAGTAATCCGGCATGCGTTTCACAGACAAATACTTTAACTTTTACTTCTTCCAATTGGGACACATTTCAAACAGTTCCAATCTCTCTTACGGAAGAAGGCCTAAATGCAAGCGGCGCAATATCGCTTGAATTGGCTTTTGCCGATAACAGCGTAAAAACTTTTCTGGAAATTTATAAGGGCAACGGCGATCTTGACGGCGACGGCGTCAGCAATGTTGATGAATATCAAACCTATCATACAGACCCTTTCAATAAGGACACTGACGAAGATGGGTTATTAGACGGAGAGGAAGTAAACATACATCATACAAATCCCCTTAAGTCTGACAGTGACAATGATGGCTTGTCTGATGGCAAAGAAATTAACACATATCATACAAATCCACTTAAGTTTGACAGTGATGGCGACGAGCTTAGCGATGGAGATGAAGTTTATAAACATCAAACTAAGCCGAATGACTCAGACACGGATGACGACGGCTTGCCGGATGGTTGGGAAATACGATACCAATTCAATCCTAAAGACGCTCTCAATGCGCCTGAAGATCCAGATAATGACGGGCTGTCAAATCTTCAGGAATATCATAGTTTAAGCAATCCTCTAAACGCAGACACAGATGGCGATGGCTTGAATGACGGAGCTGAAGTGAACACTTCCCATACCAATCCGCTCGATAGCGACACGGATGGCGATGGCTTGCCGGATGGCTGGGAAGTCCAATATGGATTTGATCCCAACAATCCATCAAATGCGCCTATAGACAGCGACGGCGACGGGCTGACAAATGCGCAGGAATATTTGCATAAGAGCAATCCGACCGATTCTGACAGCGACGACGATGGTTTGAATGATGGCGACGAAGTAAACGGACACCATACGGATCCCATTAAGGCGGACTCAGACGACGACGGCTTGAATGACGGCGATGAAATAAACACACATTCAACGAATCCGTTGAATCCTGATTCAGACAATGACGGTTTGCCAGATGGTTGGGAAGTTCAATACGGATTTAATCCTAACGATGTGTCGAGCGCATCATTGGACAGCGACAGCGACGGGCTAACAAATGCGCAGGAATATTTGCATAAGACTGATCCAACTGATTCCGACAGCGATGACGACGGCTTGAACGATGGCGATGAGATAAACACATATTATACTAACCCGAATAGCACGGACACTGACTTAGACGGATTGACCGACCTTTGGGAAGTCCAGAACGGCACAAATCCGGCCAGCATTGACACAGATGGCGATGGGCTGTTGGACAACCTTGAAATTTCCGGCGGAACATATACTTCCAATCCGGCTGTGGCAGATACGGATGGCGATGGATATTCTGACTGGCTGGAAATGCTTTATGGAACTAATCCAAATAGTTCGTCAGATATTCCTAACGACACAACTGCCCCCACTGTGCCAACAAATACAGTCAATGCAGCATCTGCGTCTGTGATTTCTTTAAGCTGGGACGCGTCCTCGGACAACAAGCAGGTTGCAGGGTACAGAATATTCCGGGACGAACAGGAAATTGCCCGGACAACTGCGACGTTTTATGCTGACTACAATTTGGCGAACGGATGCTCCTACTCATACACAGTGACCGCTTATGACTACTTGGGAAATGAATCGTCCGCATGCGCGCCTGTCAATGCGCAAACATTGGATTCAGGAGTCGCGACATATTACGTTGACGCGCTTAATGGCGAAGACAGCAATATGGGCACAACGGCTGTTGCTGCTAAAAGAACAATTCAGGCGGCTATCAGACTGGCTGCGAATGGAGATGTAATTTATGTCGCGGCCGGAACGTACAATGAAAGCATTGAAGTGGATGGCAAAAATATTGTCATAGTTGCCAAGGAAGGCCCGGAAAAAACTGTTATAGATGCGCAAGGGTTATATCGCGCAGTCAGCATTAAAAACATAAGCGGATTTTCTGTTATAATTGAGGGCTTTTCCATTACGCGCGGCAAAAGCGATTCTAATGGAGGCGGAATCCTTATTGATTCAGCGTCGCCGATTATCGGGAATTGTGTTGTCAAAAATAATACTGCGGCAATA
>CAZYVR010000363.1:0-6052 GCA_964651145.1 uncultured Victivallales bacterium
AAGATATGGCCTTCGTTGACAGCGTCCACTGCTGTTTCAATATCCGAATTTCCGGTAAGCATCATTCTTACGGTGTCCGGAGCAATGTCTTTTATTTTATTCAAAAACTGAACTCCATCAATTTCAGGCATGCGCATGTCTGAAACAACAATGGCAAACGGCCCCTTATCCAGAATTATCTGATATGCCGCAGCTGCGCTTTGAGAAGTATATACGTCAAAATGCTTTCTGAAAATTCTTTTAAAGCTGTCAAGAATACTCTGCTCGTCATCAACAAACAGAATTTTTACGTCTTTCAACGACATGCTTACATTCCTCCTTTACTTCTTTCTGAACATATCTCGCGCCACTGTTGAATTCTATCACTTTTCCCTGCCAATTCAACATAATTCATATCTAATTTAACAAATACGGAATCTTCATCAGTCGAGGAAGTGTTTTTTATCTCGTCCAATATGGCGCGCGAAGCATGAAGCGCAGTCAACACAAGGCTGTTCTTGCGCAGGCATTCTGATGGTTTGAGATGATAAACGATAGCCTCAGTAATAACATTTTTCAAACCCCAGATTCCCAGAAGAAAAGCTCCCACTTCCGCGTAGGATGCCCCAAATATGGCTTCTTCCGCATCAACCAGAGAAATATGCTGCTTCTTCATTTGATCATGAGCTTCTCTGTATTCCTTTGGCATATAAGACATAAAGATAACCTCTCCTATCATATGCAAAAGGCCGGCGGCAAAAGTGTTGTCTTCGTCTTCCTGCGATCCTTTTTCAGCCCGTGCTATATCCTTTGCGCACGTTGCAACCAACATGCAATGATCTATTATTCCCATCAAAGCTGCTTCATAGCGGGGGCTAAGCTTAAATTTAGAAAAAGCTCCCACTGTAAGAGTTAAAGAACGAACTACATCGACGCCAAGAAAGTTAACGGCGTGCGATATGCTGGCAATATGGTTGGGAATCCCGAAAAAAGAAGAGTTCACAAGTTGCAATATTTTGGAGCTCATGCCAATATCCTGCTCTATTATCTCCGCCACGCGATGCATGGAGGGCTCCTTTTTTCTGAGTTCTTCAGTGATATTTATATAAGCTTGAGGCACTGTGGGCAGATGCTCGACCTTCGCAACAATTTTTATGACATTTTCACTCTTCATCAGTTTTCGCAATGCGAGCGAAGCAATTATGGTGTTTTTTATCATTTCAGCATTGCAGGGTTTAGCCAAAAATTGATGAGCTGGGCCGACAGATCGATAAATGACCTCATCCTGCGACTGCCCCGAAAGAATAAACCTGATAGTTGACGGGTAAAGCTCCACTACCTTTTCCAAAAGCTGCGAGCCATCCATTTCCGGCATTCGCATATCAGTGACAAGAACATCAATTGGGGCCTCCGCCATTTTTTCAAGAGCTTTTGCTGCGCTGGTCACAAAATCAACATCCCATTCCTCGCGCATGGCACGCAACATTCTACGAACTCCCCGCAATATGTCTGGCTCGTCGTCAACAAACAATATTCTTATTTTTCTGTTTTCTTCCATTTC
Source organism: uncultured Victivallales bacterium (assembly GCA_964651145.1). Lineage (GTDB taxonomy): Bacteria > Verrucomicrobiota > Lentisphaeria > Victivallales > GWF2-45-14 > CAZYVR01. Next base: position 1,541 of record CAZYVR010000363.1, read on the forward strand.
AATTATTCTCCAATGGAAGCTCTATATAAAATGTTGTTCCCTTGCCTTCCTCTGAGTCAAAAGTCAAACGGCCTCCGTGTTTATTCACAATAACATCATAGGCCAAAGCAAGTCCCTGTCCAGTTCCCCTCCCTACTTCCTTGGTCGTGAAGAATAGATCAAAAACCTTGCTCCTTATTTCCTTCGGGATTCCCATCCCAGTGTCTCCGATGCGAATCTTGAACCATTGGTCTCCATATTCAGTTTTTACGGTTATCAAGCCTTTTGGCAACTTTCTGGCCTTGTTGGCCTCTTCCACTGTATGAGCCGCATTTACAAGCATATTCAGTATCACTTGATTCAGCTCGCCGGGAAAGCATGACACCAGAGGCGAGTTCTTTGCGAAATCGGTTTCCATATCAGCCACGTATTTCCATTCATTTCGTGAAACAGTGAGAGTATTTTCTATGGCTTTGTTAATGTCGGTCGCCTTTTTAATTTTGGAGCTGGGGTGAGAAAATTCTTTCATGCCCTGCACAATGCTCGATATGCGGCTTATTCCACTGATTGACTGAGATATGGCATCGGGAATTTCTCCCTTAAGGTACTCAAAGTCTTCTTCCTCAAGCATGTTTTCGATTTTTTTAAGCAATTCAGGAGGCACATTTTTTTGTTTTTCAGCCTCCAACAGTTCGCAAAAAGCATCCAGAACTTTTATTATGCTTTGAAAAGAGTCTTTAAAAAAATTGACATTGTCTCCTACAAACTGCGTCGGGGTGTTTATCTCATGCGCAATCCCGGCCGCCATCTGCCCTATGGACTCAAGCTTCTGAGATTGAGCCAGTTGCAGCTCGAGCTGCTTGCGTTCTTTGTCTTCCTGCTGTTGGCGGGTAAGATCGCCTATCACAAAAAGCATACTGGCTGGAATGTCATTTTGCCCCGAAATGGGAGTGACCCGCATTAAAACAGGAATTAAACGTCCATCCGACGCACAAAGATGAGTGGTTAGCTGGCATCCTTTCCACATGTCTTCGCTGCAAGCATCCAAAGATGTGTCTTCAATTTCCAGAGGGCTGTTGTCATCACTGTACAAAGATTGAATGCTTTTCTTTTTCATATACTCAAAATCATAGCCAAGCAGCTCCGTGAAAGCGCGATTCAAATAGATTGCATTGCCATCGAGGTCAGTCATAATAATTGCCTCCATCGCTTCTTCTACTGCGGCATGAACCTGCAACAGTTCAGACTCCGTCTTTTTCTGTTCCGTTATGTCTTCCGCTACAATGACCAAACCGTTTGCGTTATCTTTCTCGAACACAGGGTAATGACTGATTCTCCATACTTTCCCGCCGTGTTCCAATTCCGTAAAACAACCTCCGCTTTTATCCGCATTCTGCAAAATGCATTTATTGCATTGCTCTTTATCTATATTCCATAACGACATGCATGATTTGCCCTTCAATTCCTCTGGAGTCGTATTAAAAGCCTCCGCAGCCATCCGGTTGCCCCAAATAATATTCCTGTCTTTGTCAACATAAAGCAAAACCTCAGATATGCTGCTGAGTATGGCGTGCTTTTCCTTCTCGGCTTTGACAAGGGCGTCCTCCGCCGCCTTGCGGTCGGTGACGTCCATCACCACTCCTTGATAATGAGTAACCTTCCCCGCTTCATCTTTTTTCCCCCATGTATGATCATTAACCCAACAAACCTTTCCGTCTTTGGTCAATATTCTGTATTCTTGAAAAGATTCTTTTTTGCCCTTCTGGGAATAAAGATTTATTCGATAAATATCGTCGCTATGAATCAAGTCTGTAAATTTGATTTTTTCAGAATAAAAATCTTCAGGCACATAGCCAAACTGCGAGATGTTATTTGAGACAAATTCAACAGGCCAGTCAGCCTCGGCTCTCCACAAAAAAGTTATAACCGGACTGGCATTGATTATTTTTTCCAATTGCGCCTCTTTTTCCTTCAAATTCATCTGTTCAGTTATGTTTGACAAAGCGCAAAAACAAGCGGGTGTGCCATCCCAGAGAATATCAACGGTTTTCATTTCCGCTATGCGCGGGGATCCGTCAGGAGTGTCAACATGGACTATCCCTGAATATCCATTCTCGTCAATTACCCCTGAATCTTTGCCTGTGACTCCAATATGGCACATTGAAAAGTCTTTTCCGATCGCATCGCTCAATGTTATATCCAAAAGTTTTTCAGCAGCGGGATTTATATAAAGAATAAGCCCATTTGAGTCCAGAATAATTGCAGAATCAATGTTTTTTTCAATTATCTCCCTGAAGCGGAGCTCGCTGGCCGCCAAATCTCTAGCCTTTGTCTTTAGCTGATTGATAAAGCTCTGCCGCTCTATGGCATAAGACACTGTCCTCAGCAGCTCTTTTGACTTCACCTCTGTCTTGAGAATATATTCCTGAGCCCCTGACTTAATTGCTTCCCTTGCAATCTTCCCGTCATCCATGCCAGTCATTATCACAATTGGAACTTCAGGCGCACATTTAAGAGCCGATTTCAAAGTATCCAGCCCCTGACTGTCTGGAAGGTTTAAATCCAAAAGAAGAACATCTATGGATTTGTCCGAAAGCAGCGCCAACCCAGCATCAAGCCTGAAAGCATGACTTACTACAAACTCACCGGGTGATTTTAAAAAACGCATCTCTATTGTTTTAGCGAATAAAGCGTTGTCTTCTATTAACAGCACATTTATTGTCTCTTTGTCTTCCATAGCCATGGCTTTCAAATCTAATGTTTTTGATCTAATAAAAATAAAATCAAGGAGCAATGCAGGCAACTGTTCGAAATGTAAAAAAATAAGCCCCCAAGACCCTTGCAGGCATATTACACCAACAAGACTGACATTGCAAGTCTGTTGACAAGTCTGAATTAAATAAATTAGAGGCTAAAAGCAATGCGATGGAGCCGCCAAAAGGCGCTTGCGCCACCGCCCCACGAAGTGGGTTTAAAAGTGGCTTCGCCACCGCCTGCCAGCAATTCCGCCGCTGGACCAAGCCCAAACGGAGTTTGAAGTTTATTCCATTTTTTTAATTCAGAAAAAATCAGGCAGGCCGCGTCGCGCGCTTGAGGCCGTGAACAATGACTTGAAAAGCGACCGCGGCCAGCACAACGACAGCCGCAAAATAGAAAGGCGCATTGACTTGCAACGCATCAGCCAGAACGCCGCCCAGCATGGGGCCCGCAATGCCCGCTCCGCCGACAACCGATTCATTGATGGCAACGTATCTGGAACTGCGGTTGGGGTGCACAAGCGAATGAAACACAAAATAGAAAAAGAAGCCCCCGGAATAAATTCCGAAAAGAATCGCGGCAACATAATAAAGCCCGGGAGACGTTGAAAGGCCAAAAACAATAAGCGAGAGAACTCCGCAAGCGCCAAACAAGCCTACCGAAACAGGCTTGTACATCCAGAAACGACTGCGACACAAAAACAGTCCAGTAATAGACTGCGAAAAACACAGAACAGCCATAATCATGCCCTGATCAAATTTGGAAACGTCAAACTCAATTCCGCATTTCGGGAACACTCCCCGAAGCATTGCAACAGCCACGCAGCCGATCCCGGAGGCAATCCAGCCCAGCCATGCGTAATCCGGCATTTTAGAGTAGTCGGTCGCTTTGTTGCGGACAGAACCAGAGGAGCTTTTTGGAGAGGGCTCATAACGGGAAGAATGCGCATGGTGCTTAAGGAAAAATACGCCAACAGCAGTCGCCAGTCCCATTAAGGCAGTAACAGCGTAACACCACTGCCATCCGAATTCCCGCCAGATGAAGCCTGAAAAAAATGGTCCGCAAGCCAGTCCAAAACTCCATGCAAAAGTATACATTCCCGTAGATCTTGCCAGGCCGAACGGGCGCCCGGACTCAACCGCCTTCATGAAAGCCTGAAAAGGGCCAAAAAAGAAAGCTCCGGCAATCCCGATAAGAACGGCAAACAAATATTGCCAGGTAACTCCGGGCACTATGACGAACAATCCCGATATGATCGCAATACAGACGCTGGAGCCAATAAGCATCCACGGCGCATTCCGGGAATTGACAAGAAGTCCGACTATCTGGTTGAAAATCATATAAGAAATAGCCCAGGCTGTAAGTATGCCGCCCACTTCCACCGCGCTGGCTCCGCCTTCAGCCAAACGCAGCGGACACACATAAAAAATAGTTCCGAACACCACGTCTATCATGGCGGGGAAAAGATATATAAGGACTCTGGTCATAAGATTGGGTGGCTTTCTTTTAGTCGTTCACGTCGCCGGGAGTTGGCACGGCAATCGCAATTTCTTTGGAGTGCGTAACGTATTCCCGTCCGTCAGCGGAAACGTGCAAGTCAAATTTATAAACGTATTCATGGCGGAATTTCGGCGGGCGAACTATTTTGACCGGCTTCAATTCAACTGAGTTTGAGCCGCGAGTCAAATTTATTCTCGCGGAAGGGAGCAATTCATGCGAGTCAACATCAAGACACGCAATCAAGGTTATGTCATCCTTGGCCTCAAATTCCAGAGA
>CAZYVR010000364.1:0-6050 GCA_964651145.1 uncultured Victivallales bacterium
TCTTTGCCAGCCCGGCAAGGTCGGAGGTAGCTTTTGCGTTGACGGCGAAGGCTGTGTCCTTGTCGCCGTCGCAGCGGTTGGGGTCCCGCCATGCGGCGCAATGAGCCATCGCGTCCCAGTCGGCTTCGTCTATTTTTGCAAGTCCCTCCGCTGTGGATATATCCGCGGAAAGAAAGCCTTCTTTCTGCTTAAGGCGGACTTTTACGGTTTCAATGTCTTGTTGTTCAGCCGTGTATGCCAGGTCTGTCCCCAGAAGGCCGCTTGCTCCGGTTATGAGTAGTTTCATGTTTTTGCCTTCCCTGTTCAATAAATATTTTTGCGCTGTGGAATTTAGTGAAAATCATGTTTAAGTTAACAGTCACTTATGATAGCAGTAATTTTCCTTTATTCCAAGCAATGGAGCGAGCATATATGTTGGATGAATTAAAAAAAATAAGCGCAGAGACTGGGCTGATTATAAAAGAAGACGATTTCCCGGAGACGGTTTGCCCGGAATGCCTGAAAGAAGCGGTCATTTCATATCCGCTCAATGGAGGAAAAAGATTGCGTCCGGCTTTGCTTCTCTGGACATGCGGCCTTCTCGGAGGCGACATTCGCAAAGCCCGTCGCGCGGCGGCGGCAGTCGAAATATATCATAACTGGACGCTTGTTCATGACGATTTAATAGATAATGACAATATGCGCCGCGGACAGCCGTCCGCGCATGCACAGCTTGCAGTCTTTGCCAAAGACAAATTTCATATTGAAGATGGAGCCGCCCTGAAATTCGGAGCTGATTTTGCAATTCTGGCAGGCGACATAATGCAGGGCTGGGCAGTGAATATGCTTTTAAAGTCTGCCGACGACGGGCTCTCGCCAGAGCTTGTGTTGAGCTTGTGCCGGAGGATGCAGGAATTTGTAAACAGAGGGCTTATTTCCGGGGAGGCTCTTGATGTTGAGTTTCCACACAGGGCATGGGAGTCGCTTGGCTCGGAGGAGGTCGAGAGAATGTTGCGCTTGAAAACTGGCGTGCTTCTGTCTTTCTGCGCGGAGGCTGGCGGAATGATTGCCATTGATTCGCCCGATTGGTCGGAGCCCCGAATCGCAAAGCTTTCGCGTTTTGCAATGCTTGCCGGAATAGCTTTTCAGTTGAGAGACGACTGGCTTGGTATCTTTGGGGATGAAGAAAAACTCGGCAAACCCGTCTGTTCTGACTTCTCAGAAAGCAAGCCGACCCTTATTTTAATTCGGGCTCTGGAAAAACTGTGCACAGAGGAGCGCGATGAATTGAAAGGCTACATCGGCCTGAAAGAATATTCTCAAGATGCGGTCAAGCGCATTCGAGAGCTTGTCAGAAATTCCGGAGCTGAAAAAGAGATGCTTGACAGAGCGAGCGCGTACGCGGCGGAAGCCGGAAATATTCTGAGAGATTTCCCCGAAAACCAATACAGGCGCTTTTTATTGGAGCTGCTGGATTTTCTTGTTGGCCGGGAGCTTTAAGCTTTTTTGTGTTGATGCGCTTTTAAACACTGTGTTTTTGTGCTAAAATACACCTTGCCTGGAATAACTTAATTTTGAGCAGAAATGTAGCGCTATGTCTGAGTTTGTTTTCAATTGTCCTGACTGCAAGGCTGAAATCCAAGCGGAAGAGAGCTGGGCTGGAGGGTCTGCGCAATGTCCCGGTTGTGGGCATTCCATTCTGATTCCCATGCCTGGGATCAGGCAGGGAATGCTTATTTCCGGCTTTAAGATCGTCAGCAGGCTGGGTTCCGGTGGAATGGGCGAAGTCTGGCTTGCTGAACAGATTGCCATGGACCGGCAAGTCGCCCTGAAAATCCTTTCTCCGGCCCTGACCAGCAATTCAGAATTTGTTGACCGCTTTATGGCGGAAGTCAAGATGTCAGCCAAACTTCATCACCCAAACGTGGTCACTGCTTTCGACGCAGGAAATGAGAACGGCATTTATTATCTGGCTATTTCATATATTGATGGCGTCGAGCTTGACGACAAGCTCAAAATAGAGGGAAAGATTCCCGAAAAAGACGCGCTGTGCATTGTCCGCAGCATTGCCGAGGCTCTCAAATATGCCTGGAATAAGTTCAAGCTCCTTCATCGCGACATAAAGCCTGCCAATATAATGATAGACAATGACGGCGATGCCAAGCTCATGGACATGGGCATATCCAAAAGCATGATGGACGATATTGGATTGACGATGACCGGAGTGGTTATTGGCACCCCTTACTACATGAGCCCGGAGCAGGCAAGAGCGGAAGCAGGGCTCGATTTCAGGTCGGACATCTATTCTTTAGGCGCAACTCTTTATCATATACTGACGGGGCAAGTGCCTTATGACGCGACAACAGCCATGGGGATTCTCACCAAACTGATAACCGAGCCGTTTCCAAATCCAAGAGAGCATCATCCTGAATTGTCGGATCAATGCATACTCCTGCTTGAAATAATGATGGCAAAAGACAAGCAAGAACGTCAGGCCAGTTGGGACGATGTCATGAGAGACATCGACTTGGTTCTTCGCGGCGCGCCGCCGGAAACTTCGCTTCCTGTGGGGGCTTCCACAATTTCAACGACAATAAGCAAGGTTCTGGACAGAAAAAAGCTGGATGAGTCCGGGAAAACACCGGAGCATATGGCCAGATTTCATTCGGACGCGCAGTCAGAATTTGAAAGGCCGGAGAGGAGCCGCTTTTTTTTGAGCCCGACACTGCTGACTCTTTGCGCTATTTTGCTTGTCACTATTATGCTTGGCGGAGGCTATTTGATCGGCCGCAAATTTGCAAAGCGCGGCGCTTCGCTGGTCGAAGGGATTTTCGACGAGAAAAGCCGCGCGGGCAAATTTTATTCTGAGGATGAAAAGGCTGGCGAGAAAAACATTCCTGCCGAGGAGGCTGCTTTGCCCAAGGAACAAGCAAAAAAGGCTCCAAAACATGACGAACAGCGCATGCGTGAAACATGGGAGTTGTCTGTTGACTTTGTGAGAAAGCGCCCGAAAATGCTTGAGATGGGCATCGCTAATTTTAAAAAAATAAAAAGCCTGTACCCAGGCACAAAATATGCAGCCAAAGCGGAACTCAAGATTAATGAATTAAAGGAGCGAGCCCGTTCGGCAAAAAGAAAATCCATTAGCAATACACTGTCGGACTTGCAAGAAAAAGCGAAGCCTTATATTGCAAAGAAAGATTTCGCGAAAGCAGCGGAGCTTTTTAGAAAATATGCCGGCAAATATAAGGCCGAAACAATGGAGGACAGAGCCGACATTGCCCAAAAATATGCAAAGAAGGCGCGAGAATTAAAGGAAGCAAAGGAAAGGCAATTTCTGAAAAGCGAAAAGAAGCGGGAAGATCTTCTTGATTCAATAGCCAGCATTGTTCTTAGAAGGCGGTTTGCGGCGGCTCTGAAAGCTTACAATGCCTCTGCTCTAAAAAGCTTGATGCCAAATTTTAATAAAACTTTGACGGAGCTCACAGAAAGCAACAAAATTATTCTTAAAAGCATGAATACGGACAAAAATATTGCAATAGAAACTCCGCGCGGACGCGCAAAGGTCAAAGTGAAGCGCATTAAAGGCTCGAGCATCTATTATTTGACAAAGATAGGCAAAGGTTATATACAAAGAAAAGCCGCGCTTAAGGATCTTACACACGCAGAGACCATGAAGCGACTTTCAAAATTAAGCAAAGACGCCAGAAATCTTTACGCAATTTCCCTGGCGGTCAAAGCCCATAAATATGACTCGGCCCTGAAATGTGCAGATGAACTTTCCTCGTCTTTGGCAAAAGTGTTCGAGAACCAGATCTTCCTGATGAAGCTGGGAAAGGCTGAAGGCTGCGCCAGAAATGATTATGTTGCTCTTCTGCGCAGAAATGGCTTTGACAAAGAGAATGTGCCTTCCGCTGAAATAAAAAAGGAAATGAAGAGGAAAGATTTATCTCCAGCAAGACGCGAAGAAATGATGGAAGAGATCAGAATATATCAGGAAAAGCACGGAAGCTCCGCATTTGCAATCAAGCATGACAAGGAGCTTGAAGCTTTGAAGCCGCCGCGCATAATTGATATTCAGAGGCTTTTTTCCGGGAAAGTCCTTAAGTTTGATCAAGCCAGCCTGGAAATAACTATTCTATATAATTTTAAACTCAAAAAAGAACTGCGCGACTGGATGCCTGTCAAAAGAAGAATTCTCAATCAGAGCTTTTACATCAAAAACGGCAGCCTTGTCCTTGAAGCGTCAAATATGGGCGCAATATTTTGCCTTCCAAAATTCAGCGAGTTTGAGGCGGAGTTTACGGGCTCATTTTCAAACGTCATCTGTGAAGTGATTATGGGTGGGCGTCGCAATATCGGCTTCATCATCGGAGCGGAGGGAGGACGTGTTGACGGGTATATGAGGAATATGTTTGGAAGAGGCGGAGACATCAAAAGCGTCGGGACATCTTCTTCATTCAGGCCGGGCTCGGAAGTCGCCGGAAAACTCGCCTGGAGAAATGGCAATGTTAAATTTTCAGCAGGCGGCAAAAACTGGCCGTCTGTGCCTTTCGACTCCCCTGAGGCTAGATTTGGTCTGGCTTTAAAACGCTCCAGCAATCGATATTCAAAGATATTGCTGAGAGGCAAGCTGGCCAGAGGCTGGTTTGAGGACGCTTTGGCAAAAGATGAGAATGAGCCACAGTCAAGCCAGTCCTCGGAGCGCTCTCTGGAAGATGTAAAAGAAGCATTGAAAACAAGCAACCCTGGTTACAATGGAGACGGCAATTTTGTGGTTGATGGCGGACAGATTGTGGAAATCAGCCTTAAGGATCAGAAGACTATCAGTGACATAAGGGCCCTGAAAGGCTTGCCTTTGAAAAAATTGGAGCTGGAAAACACAATGGTCAGGGACATCAGTCCATTGCGCGGAATGCAACTGACTACGCTTGATTTGTTCAACGCTCCGGTTGAAAGCCTCAAGCCGCTCGAGGGCATGCCTTTAAGCGTCTTGCAGCTTAAGGAGGCGCCGCTCACAGATGTTTCCGCCTTAAAAGGGATGTCGCTGACAGTCCTTTGGATGATAAATATGCGAGTCAAGGATGTCAGCGTTCTTAAGGGCATGCCGCTTCGCGACTTAAGCTTGTATTTTACAGACATAGAGGACATTAGTTGCCTGGCTGGGATGCCATTGGAAAGACTGCATATAGGGGCGACTAAAATAAGAGACATTTCGCCTCTTAAAGGAATGCAGATAAAAGAGCTCCTTCTGGACCACTGCAGAAATTTGAATGACATTTCGACGCTTCAGACCCTGCGCGGCCTTGAAAGACTGACAATCCCTGCGCACGTTAACCATATTGATTTTCTCAGGTCCATGCATAACATCAAGTGCTTGAACACTTTGTACGACGAGTGGAAAACCACAGCCGAAGCCTTCTGGAAAAAGCGCGAAAAGAATCCTTGAATTTGATTATCAGGACCAGACGCGCTGCGGGTTGAGAATCGCGCGAAGGAAGCGCTTTGTTTTTGCGGCGTCAAGATTTTTGCCCCTTCCCATATTGTTTATGGCGTCCACTATGTCGGAGGCGTTCTTAAATCTTTCTTCGGGATTCTTTGGGAGCATTTTTTCAAGAATGTCCTGAACCGGCATTGGCAGGTCTGTAACAAGTTTTCTTGGCTCTTTAGGCTTTGACTTTTGAATGGCGTTCATCATTTCACTCACTGTCTCGCCCTGGAAAGGCTTGACGCCTGTTATAAGCTCATAAGCAAGAATGCCAAGGGAGAAAATATCTGAGCGGTTGTCTATTGTGCAATTGCGCTTGAATGTTTCCGGAGGCATATAGGCGGGCGAACCCAGCACTTCATGCGTCAGTGTCAGCGATGAGTCGGATATTTTGGCGATGCCGAAATCAGAGAGTTTGGCAACATAATCATCCGTCACAAGAATATTGCTTGGCTTGACATCCCTGTGAAGTACTCCAAATTTATGGACAATTGCCAATGCTGAAGCTATTTGGCCGATTATATAAAGTTTTGCCTCTTCTGCGCTTTGTTCCGAGGAATCATAGCTTTCTCTGCGTCTTTAT
>CAZYVR010000365.1:0-6036 GCA_964651145.1 uncultured Victivallales bacterium
CAACCAGCCTGTATTATAATGGAAAACTTCTTGATGCCGCCGCTCCTGTTAGTTTTGGCTTCCGCGAGTTTTGGGTGGAAAATGGAACTTTTTATTTGAACGGAAAAGAGACGCGTCTAAGAATGTGGAGTTCGCCGTCTATGCCCAGGCTTCGCTATTATTTTGGAATGGAAAACGGAATAAAGCAATATATAGCAAATCTTAAAGAGCTTGGATATGACACCACACGCTGCAAACCTATTCGAGGATTGGGTTCGCAAGTAGGATGGAAATATAAATTCAACGAATCGGACAAACAGGGCTTTTATCATCTTCAGCCCATTCCTCCATATGAGGGAATTGTTGCTGTTGACAGATATAAAAAACATATAGAGAAATATCTTGAAGCATTTGGGAATCATCCTTCCATTCTGATGTGGTACACTGATTTTAATACTTGCGGCTATCCATGGAGTCAGGATCCGGCCAAATTGAACGACACAAAATATGTTTCTAAAAAAAGATTGAAAAGCATTAAATTAGCCAAAGCCGCCGAGAAGGTGGTCAATGAGCTTGATCCTTCACGTGAAACATTTCAGCATGCGGGCGGAAACACAGGCAAAATATTCGGCTCGATGAATTATCAGTCTTTTGGCGTGCCGCTTCAGGAACGTGAAGATTGGCCTAAGCAGTGGTCGGGAAAGCATGAGCAGCCGTTGATGGTTGCGGAGTGCAGTTTTCCTTATCCCTTCCAGTTTTTGCATTTTGACCTTGAGCCGTCAAGAGGGAAACCCGTATATCGTGGAGTCAAGGCAAAGCGGATTTGGCTTGTTGCAGAAAATGCCGCAAGGTATTTTGGGGATGAGGCGTATGAAAACGCAACTTTGCCCACAACCTCCTATAAATGGCGCAGTTCATATTTTACGAAATTGCCATCGAATTATATAAATGTCAAAAATCTTCTGATGGGCAATACGGTTCCTGCCTGGCGCGCTTATGGCGTTTCAGCTCTGGGGCATTTTCCCGGCGGACGCGATCAGTTTGAGCTTTTTCAGGCTTTTGACGCTATGGATGTTGTTTATGAAGTGAGAAATGACATCAAGAATTCAAGCATCAAGCCTGATCGAATAGGAACAAGCAGCGAAGTGCATAAGCATTTGCTCTCCGATTACACAAAGCAAACCAAGCCTTTGGTCAAACAGCTAAAAAAAGCATTTAAGCCCTTGCTTGTTTTTCTTTCCGGCGATCCCGAAGATTTTACCAATAAGGATCACGCTTTTTATCCGGAGGAAGAATTTAAAAAAGGCGTTGTTGTTGTTAATGACAAAACGACAGAGCAGGAGCTTAAATTCAAATGGCAATTGACGGAAAACAGCAACGGCAAAATTTTGCAGGAAGACAGTTTTTCTGAAGATATCGCCCCTGGCGGAATAGGCAAATATTCAATAGAGCTAGAAGCTCCAACAGTATATAAACGCACCGATGCCGAGTTGAAGCTTGAGGTTTTTCAGGATGACAGATTGATATGCGAAGAGAGCATGAAACTGCAATTTTTCCCGAAGCATTTTCCTGTGAAATTCAAAGACGCAAGCGTCGCTCTTTATGACCCTTTGGGTCAGACTGCAAAGATGCTGAAAGAAGCCGGTCTTCCATTTGTGGAAGTCAATAAATTTTCAGAATTGAAGGGCAAAAGGCTTTTGATAATCGGGAAAAATGCTTTAGGGAAAAAGCCCCCTGAATTTCTTAAAAAACTAGACCAGTCAGGAATGATTGAAAACGGCTTGAAAGTTTTGTTCTTTGAGCAAAAGCAATGTCATTTGGGAAACCTTGTTTTTGAGCGCCCCAGCCAGAGAATTGCTTTTGTTCGCAAAAAAGGGCATTCTATTGTTGAAGGGTTAAAAAACGAGGATTTTAAAAATTGGCGCGGCGGAACAGACACTGTCCCTGAATTTGTTGTTTCAGATGAAAATACCCATCATTATCCGCGGTCAAAATGGAAGTGTGGAAACGGCGGAATTGTCGCAGGGCATGTCATTCGCAAGCCGCAATATGGCAATTTTGCTTCAATACTGGACTGCGGATTCAATCTGATGAACACTCCGCTTATGGAACTCAAAAGAGGAAGAGGCATTGTTGTCTTTTGTCAGCTGGACGCGACGCATCGCTATTTGAAAGATCCTGTGGCAACTATATTGATTGACAATCTTCTTAAATATATGGCCAGCCCCATTATTCCTGTAAAAGCGATCAGAGCCGCTTATGTTGGCGATGCTAAAGACAAGGCTCTTTTGGATAGAATGGGGGCAAAAATAAAAGACACATTGAGCAATATCAAAGGATTCCGCAGCCTTAAGCAATATCATGTTGTTATAGTTGGCAAAGGCGCTGGCAAATTGTTGAATAAGAAGAAGGATGTCATTAAAAAATATTTAGACAATGGCGGTGGAATTTTTATTATGCCAGGTGTTGAGTTGTCCTGGCTGCCGTTCAAGGCGGAAAGGGAGAATGAAGACGTTTTCAAAGTTGCGCTCCCTGAAAATGTCCGTCTTTTTGATGGCATTGCACACGCAGATCTGTACTTTAGGAATATAATGAACCTTCCTGTTGTAGCTAAAGTTCCGCATTGGGCTGTCAAGAGCAATCCTGCGGCGATAGCAAAGATTGATTATGGAAAAGGCGCGGTTGTTATTTTTAACATTGACCCAAGGACAATCACGGGGTTTTGGAACAAAGAAAAAACAATGCGGGTCATGTCGCAAATACTGTCCAATATGCATGTGGGGTTGGCTAAAGACTACAAGTTTTTCGCTGGCTCAAAATACAGGCATAATCAAATAGGCAATCCGTCTTTGGCTCCAACAAATTGGGAATTTAGAACTGACCCGAAAAATATAGGGAACAAAGATTCCTGGTTTAAAGACATTTACAGCATCGAAGGCTTTAAGTCAATTAAGGTTCCTGGATTATGGGAAAATCTTGGCTTCTGCGCAACAAATCCCAACTATAAATACCCGCCAGGAACAAAGCGTTCCTTCATCCAGCCATATGACGGATATGCCTGGTATCGAGCGAAGTTTGTTCTTCCTGAAAAATGGAAAGGTCATAAAATATATTTTAAATCAGGCGCAATAGATGACAATGATTGGACCTATGTAAACGGCAAGATGATCGGGAAGACCACTTATCCGGAAGAGCCTAGAGCTTACACTGTAGAACGTTGTTATCAAATTCCGGCAAAATATCTGAAATTTGGCAAAGAAAACACAATTGCCATCAGAGTGTTTGACAAGTGGGGGACGGGGGGGATTAAGGGCGAAGTTACCATAGAGCCAGATATAAAAATAGCTAAAGACACATGGAGTCCATATGTTGACGACCTGGACTTTTACGATGTTGACGCATTTCACAATTGGTAATAAATAACACTTTAATTTACAAAAAAACAAGGGTTAGAAATGAGTAAAAAAACAATAATGGCAATCGGCGCGCATGCGGATGACATTGAAAACAACACTGCGGGAACTCTGCTTAAATATCGTGATCAAGGGTATAAAATAGTATACGTAATGGCCACTAATAATATGGCCGGATGCGACGAGCGCAAGCGCAAGCCAGATGATGATGGCAGTGAATGGCCAGGCACGGCTTATCCTATGCTTCCTAAAGAATGTTATGAGACAAGACGCAAAGAGGCCATTGACGCGGCAAAACGCTTTGGAGCTGAGCCAGTTTTTCTTGAGCACCCACAAGGGACATACAATAAAGAGGGAGGATTTAAGGGCGTTCGCCTAAAATATGGCTCAGAAATGCCGGAAGGTTTTCCTGACGATTTGCCCAGCATTCTCAATGCCTGCGCCTTTGGAGATTCCGTTGAGAGATTGGCTGATATTATGGCTAAAGAAGATCCCGAGTTTATTTTTACTCATGCAATGGATTACAATCAGGAGCACAACGGCACTGCCTTGCTCGCAGTCAATGCGTTTAATCATGCCCATGAAAAAGGGGCAAGAGGAACGCTGCTGTCATGGGTGAGTCAGCAAAGATACGCTTTTAAAATGGCTCCTGATGTGATTGTTGATATTTCAGATTATATGGACGAAAAAATAGAAGTCCAATTGCTGCACGCCTCGCAGGCAAACCAGAACTGGCCTGAAAGATGGAGAGAAACCGCCAGGTTTTGGGGCACTTGGAGCTACAATTGCAAAGGCGAATATGGCGAAGCGTTTAAGACTATAAAAATAGGCAAATTATTTTAGGATAATCCAAGGAAAGTTAAATGTTTTAGGCAATAGCACATTGACTTTAAAGTTGCTGCGTGAGAGTAGAGAATAGGAGGACGCCTCAAATGAATTCGAATACAAAAGCAATTACTTTAGTTGTAAAACAACAGGAAATGATGAAACTCCTGAAAGATTGAAGCTGAGTATTTTCGTGATAAAACAAATAGGAACTATGCCTGTCAATTGTTTTTTAATGAGGAAAGAAAATGAGTGAAATTAATGGTAAAATCAGACTCCTTATTGAAAATTAGTAATTCATTCATAATAAAAGCTTAGTGACTTAAATACAAGTGGCTGATCCCGATTGAGACTTGCCTGTGTCATCGCCTTAAAAGTAGCACAGTAATAGAGCGGGTCTTTTATTTCACTAGCTCCGCGCTGATATAGTTCCACGTATTGTGGCACGTCCACAGAAGCGGCTGGACTGCATAGTATTTAACGCTGTCATCCTTATTTGAAACATCTGTTCTGACCATCATAAACGCAAGGCGTTCGCCGGGCTTGGGCTTGCTTCCTTTTGCATATCCGGGCAACTCCGAAAACGGCATGGCTATTTCAATGACAAAGGACTTGTCGCGGTCGCCTGGATTGTTTAGAGAGCCGTCAATTTGTACGCCTGTTTCTGCGCCTTTAAACGTTTTTGAAACCCTGGCAACCCTTCTCCATCCTGCGCGATCTGCCGTCTGTAAAGCGTCAAAAAAACAACTGGAGGGACTGACTATAAATTCCCAGTAGGTTCCTGTCTGCAAATCGGTCATAATGAATATTTCGATACTGTCATAACTAAAAACACACTCATCTCTTTCAAGCTTTGGCGCAATTATGCTTTCATCGTGGCATTGAGCTGCAAAATAAATATTCTCCTTGTCCCACATTACTTTCCACAAAGTGGCTGGCTTTTTTTGTTTTTTAAGCTCATTAAGCGGATAAACGCCTTCAAATGTCAACGCGTTTTTCCAGGCGTGTTCATTCAAATTTCCGTCAAGAACAGGCGGAACTGAAGCGTAAGGAATTTTAACAGAAATCGGCTCTGGCCAATCTTGGGCCAATTCCAGATATTTCATTCGCTTGTTTATGCTCCTGCGCGCGTCTTCCAAAGCTTCCGGGGTGGCTTTTCGTTCGCCACTCAAGCGGCCTATGCTTCTGCGGCCAAAATAATTATTGTTTATATAATACCCCACATGCCTCCCAGGCGTGCCCTCTGTTTTTTCCGCAAGACACTTGGCCTTCTCGGCAAGAAGCTCGTCTTCCGCCGTAGGGGACGCGTATCTGCATCCTCCCAAAATCGACATTGCTGAAATTGTCATAAAAAACGCTTTGAATATTCTTCTGATCACTTCCTCATTCTCCCAACTGGCTCTATTCGAGCATAATAATTATTTATGCAAACGGCAACGTTTTGTGTAGCTATATCCTTGTTATAAGTAGATTGTCAATCACTTTTTGGGGCGTTTTTTTAAATTTAAGCCCTCGTTTCACTATTTTGCCCTTCTTTTTTACAAATAAGAAATGCATTCTCCTGTATCTGTCTGAATTTTTTTTAATATTGCAATGCTTTAAACCTAAATTAATCGCCACTTGTGGCAACCATTTTCAGCCTCTGATTGCGACAGCTTTACTCCAGTATACTTCCCGTCGATGATTTTCGCAAGCCAGTTTTTCTGCCAGTATTTTATTCTGCCATTCTCTAAAAAATTTCGACATCAGTGAATTCGACGGCGCTGTCATCGGTCAGTCAAAATGTACCACTTGTGGTCACTTGAAAATGTACCACCCC
>CAZYVR010000366.1:0-6003 GCA_964651145.1 uncultured Victivallales bacterium
ACTTTTAAATCGCCCCTCCTGAGATTTGTCAAAAAATGGAGGAACATCGTAAAAGCTCAATATATCAATGCCGCCAAAAACTGTAAACATGACGCGAATCCATATATATTCCGCCCCTGATGGAGAAATTATTTGAGACCTTCTCCACACTCCGGCTGGAATATATATGGCTTCTCCAGCTTGCCTTGTCAATTTGTTGGCCATGAAATCGCGAAATGTCAGTTCAGTATTCCCCCTGCAAAGCAAAGACACCGAGGCGTACGGGCTCATCACGCAGCCAGCGCTGTATCCATGCTCCTGACAGGTTTTTCCTCCAATGAAAAACTTGCACTCAAGAGCGCTCTCCACAATATCAAGCATTTGTTTTTCAGGTTCATTCATAACAAAAAAGCATTATCCGACATAAAAACAATATTTGAAACCATTCCTAAACGATAGCTTGCGTTCTATAGTAAAACAACAATTTAAAGCAAAAAAAGCGCCGGAAAAAAATGCCTCCTTGGAAAAAAAATCTTATTTATGTGTGGCTTTCGCAGTTTTTCGGATTCACGGGATTCTGGTTCGCGATGCCGTTTATCCCGTACTACATCCAGGAGCTGGGAGCCATAGAAGCCGCGACGCGAAACGCATGGGTTGTGGCGTACACTGCCGCGGGCTACACAAGCGTGGCAATTTTCTCGCCAATATGGGGAGCCATAGCCGACCGCTATGGGCGGAGAATGATGCTGTTGCGAGCCAACTTCTGCAATGCTTTGATAATGCCGCTTCTGGGATTTGCGCCAAGCCTTGCAATATTAGTTTTGCTGCGTTTTTTAATAGGAGCTTTTTCAGGCTCTGCCACCGCCGCCCAAACCCTTGTATCAAGCGACACGCCGCAGGATAAACGAGGCTTCGCAATAGGCTCTCTGAGCTCGGGCATTTATTCAGGGACAATGGCGGGAAGTTTTTTCGGCGGCATAGTTGTCGACAATTTTGGCTATAAAACGGCCTTCATTGTTTGCGGCATTTTTTATTTCACGGCCGGAATGCTGATTCTTTTTGGGGTAAAAGAAAATTTCCAAAAGCCTTTGGTGTCTTATAAGCCTCGCAAAAAAAATGGAACTTTTTTGGGCATGGATATGCGCCCTCTGAAGCTGGCCTGGGTTATTCTTGCGCTGATCATGGTTATGGCTTTGGCGCGCCAGTTCGACACGGCGTTTTTGCCATTGCTGGTGCAAAAAATACATGGGACAATACAAGGCTCGGCCACCTGGACGGGAATAATATCAAGCGTGGCGGCTATCGCCGGAATGATAGCCGGGCCTGTTCTAGGAGCATTGGCTGACAAAATGTCGGCTCCGCGCGTTGCTCTTTTTTCCGCCTTGTTTGCGGGCTTGTTCATGCTCCCGCAAGGGCTTGCGCAATGCATGGGCTCCCTGATTGGCGCGCGTTTTATGATGGTCTTTTTCGCGGGCGGACTGGACCCGGTCTTTCAAATATGGCTGGCAAAAACTACTCCTGACAAAATTCGCGGCGTGATTTTTGGCTGGGCTCTTACGTCAAAATGCGTTGGCTGGATTCTTGCCGCCTTGGGAAGCGGTTGCGTTGCTACATTTTTTGGCGTTCGCTGGATCTATGCCGCAGGGTGTCTGATATTCCTGACCCTTATCCCAATGATAATATACTCTTCAAAAAAGCTTGCCTCCAGAACCGGACATAATTAGCGCCTTTTTTTCGGAGCCGCCATCGCTTTCTTATCTAAATTCGTGGCGGTTTTCCAATATGGTTATAAAGGCGTTCAGGGCTATTTGCTAAAGACCGTAAGTCTTGAAAAAGTTTTTCATATGAAAAAGAATTTTGTCATATGAGTCTTCCAGCACATAATGTCCGGCATTTTTCATAAGATAGGTTTTGGCTTGAGGATAATAGCGCGACCAGCGCTCAAGGAATTTTGGAGTAAAACAAAAATCTTTCATGCCCCAGAGAAGACACACCGGGTTTTCCCTGAACATCCACAGGCCATGCTCTATCTGCAAAAGGACTTCATAGGAAAGATGCATCGGACTCATTGGAATGTCTTCTATAAATTTCAGGACAGCCACTCTGTCTTCAGAGTTCTGATACGGGAAGAGGTATCCCTTTTGGACTTCGCGCGGCAAACGATTTTTTACGGCCATAAAAAGGGCCATGCTGCTGAACAGATTAAATCTCCTCACAAGCAGTTCGCCAAGCCATGGGGTTCTGCACAATGCAATCCGCCACGGGATCCAATCGCAGGAAAACGCGCCGGAATTCATAATGACAAGGCTTTTTATTTTTTGGGGATGACGAATGGCAAATCCCATTCCTATTGCGCCGCCCCAGTCATGCATAACCAGAGTAATGTTTTCAAGTTCCAGAGTCAAAAGCAAGTTCTCGAGATTGTCAATATGAGTTTCAAGGCGATACTGATAATCCTGAGGCTTGTCGGAAAGGCCGCAGCCAAGATGATCCGGAGCTATCACGCGGTGCGTCTTGCTGAATTCACTGATAAGGCGCCGATAATAAAACGACCACGTCGGATTGCCGTGCACCATAACAACAGGATTGCCTACGCCTTCGTCAACATAATGATAATTATTATCTTTTATCTTGAAAAAATGAGGTTCAAAAGGATAAATGTCTCTTATTTCCGATATGTCTATTTTCACCATTCCACCCCAAGCATAGTGCAATTTATTCCGCTTCCGATTCCAAGAAGAGCCATCAAACTGCCATCTTTGACCACGCCTTGCTCCACTGCCGCGGCCGCAGTGGCCGGACATGAAACAGACCCTACATTGCCCATTTTTTCAAGCGTTGAAAAATCTTTTGCCAAATCAAGAAAAAGTTGCTCAAACAGCAATTTTTTGTGAGCGGTCCCCACCTGATGAGTGCATATGCAGTCAAAGTCGCCATTGTCGCGTCCAAGCTCTTTTTTGAACATTCCCCAGGTTTTTGCGGCTGTTTCAACTCCGCGAAGCATTAATTCTTCAGAATCAGTGTTCATCATTATGTTGGCTCCGTCCTTCATCCCCTTGTCGGAATTTCCGCGGCAGAGATGATTGTGGCATGTGACTGAAAGCGATGAGCCGCCGAGCAGTCTGTGGTCAAATTTGCCCAGGCCTCGCCGCGAGAGAACAACCGCCGCCGCGCCAGAACCGATTGTCAGCGACGCAAAATAAGGCTTGATGCTGCGCCGGTCTATGCTTTCATCTTCAAGAATTTCTCTGATGGTGGACTCCACAAGCGGCCTGCTGTTTTCGCCGGCCACCAGCAATCCGGCTTCGACTTGTCCAAGCTCTATCATGTTTGCCAGCATAGTCATGCCGGTCAAAACGCCCAGGCAGGCGTTTGAAATGTCGAAAGCCTGGGCTGTCTCAGGCAACTTGAGGCGGTCATGCACAACCGTGGCTGTGGCTGGCTCCAAAAAGTCGCGGCAGACGGAGCACATTACCAGGCATCCTATTTTTTCTCTTGGCACGGAAGACGCTAAAAGAGCTTTTTCGCCTGCGAGAACCGCGCCATCGCTGGGCATGGCTCCAAAGGGCCAGAAGCGGCGCTCTTTTATGCCTGACATAAGCTCCAGCCGCCCTGCCCTAAGCCCGATGCGGTCATAGACAGGCTTCAAGCGCTGCTCGATGTCCTCGGAGCTCAGAATTTCAGGCGGCAGTTCATATGCGAACGCCTCAACATTTACCTCATTGTAGAGCATATGAGCGACTTTTTATTTTTTTGCTTTTTTGGGTTTCTTCAAAACGAGAAGAATCATGTTGTCAGCATCAATCTCAAACTTTTGAATCATGTCGATTGCCGTCAGCAATTCTTCGTTTTTATCCAGCGCGTCTTGAATGGCCTGTTCTATCAGTGTTTCCAGACCGGGCAGAGGCACATTGCCAAACTGAACGCTTTGAAGATCCAACTCCAAAATAGTGTCGCCGTCTTCTCTCTCAAGCTTTGGCGCGCCTGTCACTTCAAACCTGACTCTCAGCACGCTTAAAAGTTTTTTCTGGAAAATAACCTTGGCAATCCCATCGTCTATCTCAATAATAACTTTCGGAGCGTTTGAAACTCCGTACTCTTCCATCGCGTGATTTATCGCATAAGTTGCCTGTTCTGGCGTAAAAAGATACATTCTTTTGTTGTTGTTACCCGCAAGGGTCATCTCAAGATCCGTGACCATTTGATCAACTTCCGCCTGCTTGTCTTTAGGGAATTCCTCGTATTCCGTATAGTTGAACGGGAAAAGGAAAGCCACAAGGCTGCCTATGAAAAACAAAAGAAAACCGACAATAAAAAGTTTGCATCCTATTTTGAAACAGCCTTGCCCGGATTTCTTTTCCTTTATTTCCGGCCTCATGGCGTCCAGTTCCAGCTTTCCTCCGCACCCCCTGCAGAAAATTGCCCCTAGCTGATTTTCGTGATTGCACTGTTTGCATTTTATAAGCATTTTTATACCCCTGCTGTCTCTGCTTTTGGTTTTTCTTTTTTGGAGCTGTCGCTCTTTGCCGAATCGCTCTTCTTGTCTCCGGATTTTTCTTTATCCTCGCCTTTCTTGTAGCTGTCGGAGCGGTAGTCGGTTTGATAAAAGCCGCTTCCTTTGAAAATAATTCCAGCTCCAGCGCTGATAAGACGCTTCAGCTTGTCTTTAGCGCATTCCGGGCATTTTTTAAGCGATTCGTCGCGCATGCTCTGAAAAAATTCAAATTGATGACTGCAATTTTCACATTTATATTCATATGTCGGCATCTTTGTTTCTCCTGAATTAATAAGATCAGCGGTTAATTTAGCGCCATCAAAGGGAATGCACAAGACTACGCGGCTTTAATATAACGGATTAAGGCTGTATATTATTGGAACAACAAGGGATTAACGCTAAAATGCATGGTTTTTACAGAGTGGCGGCGGCTGTACCGAGCCTCAGGGTGGCGGACACAGAATTTAACGCGGAAAAAATACTGGACTTGATATCGCAAGCCGAAGACAACTTATCTTCGCTTGCGTTGTTCCCGGAATTGTCAATCACCGGCTACACATGTGCCGATTTGTTTCATCAGCCATTGCTTGCCGAAAAAGCTCTGGAAGCGGTGAAAAATATTGCCGCAAACACGGCGAAAATGAAAATAATATCCATCCTGGGCGCGCCGTTCCGCTTCAATAATTCTCTTTACAACTGCGCGTTTGTAATTCACAAGGGGAAAATAAAAGGCATAGTCCCAAAAAGCAGCCTGCCCAATTATCGCGAATATTACGAGAAAAGATGGTTTAAAAGCGGGCGAAAAGTTGATTGTGTCGAAACAGACATAGACGGGGAAACTGTCCCATTCGGGACAAATCTTATTTTTGAGCGCGATAACTTTTTCAAGTTTGCCATAGAAATATGCGAAGACCTGTGGGGGGTCATTCCCCCGAGCTCATTCCACAGCATCGCGGGAGCCGCTGTTATTCTCAACCCGTCCGCTAGCAACGACCTGGCCTCCAAAGCCGATTACCGCAAAGGGCTTGTGAAAAAGCAAAGCTCCGCATGCGTGGCGGGATATGTCTACACTTCGGCGGGCGTTTGCGAATCAACCACTGACATGGCTTTCGGCGGACACTCCATCATCGCTGAAAACGGAGCCATTGTTGCCGAAAACGAAAGATTTCAGAGAAAATCATCCATAACGTTTGCCGACATCGACTGCGAACGGCTCGCGGCGACACGCATGAGCGAAAGCTCTTTTTCCGACAGCGAGCTTCCGGCGGGAACGCAATACAAAACAGTAAAACTTGCAGCAATCAACGAAATCAAGGAAATAAACCGCGCAATCGACCCACGCCCGTTTGTTCCCTCCGCGCAGAAATTGCGAAGCAAGCGATGCAAAGAGATTTTCAGCATTCAATCAACCGGACTGGCAAAGCGCTTCGAGCACACAGGCTCCGAAAAAGCGGTAATAGGCATATCCGGCGGGCTCGACTCCACTTTGGCGCTTCTGGCAACGGCCGAAACATTCAAGCTTATCGGCA
>CAZYVR010000367.1:0-5996 GCA_964651145.1 uncultured Victivallales bacterium
ATTTCCTGAAGACGCAAGCGCGAAAAACAAACCACCTTCAAACTGATTCTATACTTGCGATTTTTTGGATTCTGCTCCACATAACCGCTGTTTTTAAGCGTTTGCAACAAGCGGAACACATTGCATTTCTCCATTCCAAGAGCATTAACAAGCTCTTTTAAAGAGTGAGGCTTGGGATTTTCAGACAAATGCTCCAAGACCTTTATTCCATTTGACAGCGAATTTAACATTTCAAATAAACCTACAATAATAAAATTCATTTTACATAGTGAAATACAAATACTATTATAGCTATATATAAAACAAAGTCAATATTATAAAAAAGAATCTCCGAAAAATATGGATACTGGAGCAATGCTATTAGCTCCCTTGCATTGCTATATCTGGCAAAAGGATGATTCCGGAAAAACTCCCGGATGACGCGAAAGAGCGGAAGATTTATACTGATTTGCCTTTTTAAGGTTAGTAATCATCCAATTAAAAGCAAAGAAATCCTTAACGAGATCAAGGGGCTGGTTCATGAAAATCAATGCGTCCATAAGTCGGTGTTCAACTGCGTCGATGCTATCAAACACTAAGTTGGCAAAAGACTTTTCCCTGATTTCTTTCCATAAGCGCTCAACCGGATTAAGTTGTGGACTGTATGGAGGCGGGAACAAAATTTTCATATTATCCTGGATTTTCAGTTTTCACGCAGTATGCCACGCCGCTTTGTCCATGAACATGATGAATTCATCACGCCACCTAGACGCAGGAAAATATCCATGACGCCCGTGTCGGCTCTGGAAGCAATCAGTGAGTCAATAACGCCATCCTCCGGGCTTATTGCCGAATAGGCATATATAAAGTACTCTCGGATTATTTGAGCTCAGCAGAGCGACCTGACGCCACGTGGAGCCCAACTCCGGCGCGGCAGACTTACGCGACCAAAACGACATTCGCCCTGAAACATAACTCGAACATTTTTGCCATTCGGAACGCCTCTGGAGGCTTAATCAATCAACGCCGCAAAGTTTTTCAAAAAGCTTCTCGGCCCTCTGAATTCGCTTTGGGATGACTTGACCTGGGAACTATTTTGCGCCAATCGTGGCGTTCAAGCATGCGATAGACGCTTGACGATGGAACTTCATAGCCGACTTCTTTTTCATAAGCAACTTTGACGCTTGAGACAATAAGCATCCCACTTCTTTCAGCCTCTTTAAAGAAAGGCTTCAACAGTTTGCGCTCTTGAGCAATCGACAGGTTTTCACGATGCCGCCCTCCATGTTCTTTGCTTTTGAAAATGGCAGCGCCTTCCTTTAAAAATCGGGCGTGTATTTTCCAGACACTGGCAGTGTGCAATCCCAGTTCCATGCGCAAAAGAACTGCTTGAACACGTTGGAACTCTTCTTTGCTGGTCGCGGATTTAAGCGCGTGTTTAACTTCAAGTTTTTGCTGCTCTGTAAACTGTTGCCTCGGTCGCATGTTGCCCCATAAAATTATAAAGACGACATATATTACTAGTCTTTATATTGCAAATCAGTATCATTATTGGCTATTGCTGCTTTACGCTGTTATTTTTTTTGACAATCAACTTTGCGCTGATTTGAAGAAAACCTTTTTTGCCTATTTTGCAAATGGCTATTCTGTTCTGAATTTTATCTTTTGGCAGTTCAAGTTTGTCTATCCTTATTTTGCAGTCTTTGGGAGCCTTAATCACAACCTGTCCGCGTTTTCCTGTAATTGTAATGATATTGCCTTTCACCTCCACAGGCAATTCAGTGTTCCAGTAAAACTCGACGCCAATCCCTTTTTTTAACTCATATTCGTCAGTCACAGTCAATTTATCAGGAGATGGCGAATCCCATTTTCTTTCCCATTTTTTATAGTATTTTTCCCAGCCAGGAGTTGCATCGACTTCGGCTCTGAACTGCCTCAAGTCACCTTTTCCTGTTAATT
Source organism: uncultured Victivallales bacterium (assembly GCA_964651145.1). Lineage (GTDB taxonomy): Bacteria > Verrucomicrobiota > Lentisphaeria > Victivallales > GWF2-45-14 > CAZYVR01. The sequence continues at coordinate 1,939 of CAZYVR010000367.1, forward strand.
TTACGTCTTTTCTCAACACATGTGGCGCATGTGGCCTTTCCCCTCCCATTTTTGCTGGCACAAGCATATTGTGACGCTGTGCCTGCTTTAATTTAGTTGAAAGCGGCGAGACATAATACCAGCTGCCTGGATCTTCGGCAAAAGTTTCGCCCGCAAATTCAAGGACAAAACTTCCTTTGTCTTCATGATTGTGCCCCGCTCCGGATTTGTTCCCATAGACAAGAATCTTCACAGGCTCGCCATCGAGAAAACGGGTAGAGGCCATTGTCTGCATAATAGGCAGGAAAACAAAAGGCTTCGCGATTATTTTTTTGTCAGAAATTTTTCCTGAAAGTTCCCATATGAAAAGGCTTGCCGGCATTTGGCCTTTTTTACGCCTTTTCCATTTATTGAACACATTAGTCCACTGAGAGTCCGGCATCATGGCGGCAAGAAAAGCCACGCAATCCAGGCTCATTCTATGAGGTCCGTTTGAGTCTTCAGCCGGAATAAAGTACTGGCTCTCGTCCGTGGAAACAAACACTTCTGCGTACTCCGATGTTTTCTTAAGTTTTTCAGGAACTACTTTTGCAAAATCCAGCCCCCTAATTTTGGCAAAAGTATAATATGCCGGAAGGCCAGAGGCGATTGTATACTGGAAATAAGCTGGGCCTTCAAGATAGCTGCCGTCATCCAACAAAATATTGTTCATTGACTCGTCCAGTTCCTTTAACGCCAAATCGGTGTAGGGATTTACGTGCTTCCAGTTTTTTTCCAAAACCAAATATGCCGGGATTCTGCCTTTCGAAAAAGCCGCAAGTTGATTGCAGTTATAAATGTAATTATAGCGCCATGCCACATAGTTCATCTGCCCCACGCCTTTTTCAGCCAAAGCCCTGAGTAGAAAATTTTTCCCGGTGCTGGTGAGATATTCGCCAGCCAAATCCATTATAAACGCGATGCTCCAAGCCACTCCCGCCTCGTCAAAAGAGCGATGCTCAAAGCTTCCAGCCGGATAATGAGACACAAATCCGGCTCCCCATTTGGGGCATGCGGCCATGCATAAAGCGTAACGCGCCGCGAGACGCAAAAGTTTTTTGTCTTTTAAAATAATCCCGGACATTGCGGCGTAGCGTCCAACCCAGCCAAGATGCCTGCCATATTTTTGTCCTCTCTTAAAATCACGTTCACGGACAAATCGCTCTTCTTTTGATGAATATTCCTCTATCATAGTTTCAGGAGCAGGCTCCTTTTTAAACCGACCCCATGCTTTGCCAAAAGGCGACTCGCCAAATTTCTTTACATACTCCAAGTTTTTAGCTCTCAGTTTCTCCATGTCCTTTGAATTTGCGACAAGGCCATATTGCGGTTTAAACGACGGTTCATATTTTTCTGGCTTGAGGTGTTTTTGCCAATCCATGGATGCAAATTTTTTCCACTGCGCAAAGTAGTCATTCAAACGTCTTGAATTTTGAAGCCCCACCCAATTGAAATAACCTGACTGGAAGCCTTTCTTCTCTGTTTCAACTTCAAATATCAGCCTGTTTACGCGCGTTGCTCCCTTCAAGTCAAGCTCATACTCAAGCCTGTGACTTGACGCTGTTTTTGAGGACGAAACTTTTCCTTTGTCAGTTTCTGCGCTAATTCTAAATATAGCTTCTTTGGGTATCACTGCCGACACAATTATTTTGTCATAATCACTCACATCCAAATTCAAGCTTCGAGACATTTTAAGCTCCGGCTTCTTAAGTGATTTATTCACCCATTCAAAGCTTACATTGCACCATGTTTGCTTAACGTTCAGCCCGTATTTTTTGCCATCTTTGATTTTCCACTCATCAAAGCGGCTTAACCCCTGTTCATGAAAAGGATCAATAAGAGCTTCAGCCACATTTATCGGAGTTATAACCGTGGGCTTCAGATTATTCTTGGCCAATTGTTTTTCTTTAACTATTCCTTTTTTTGTTGTTTCGCATCCAGCAAAAAACGCCAGAAACACAATTAACGTCATGCAATTAAACTTTGTCATATAAACTCCTATTTTTCAAAAATGTCTGAATAATTTGCTGCTCCGCCTTCTTCTCCGCGATCGCCAACATGGCCATCGGCATAACTAAAGTTGGCTTTCTTCAAATGCCGAAAATCAGGGTATCCTGCGGAAGCGCAATCAAGCCAAAATCCTCTGCAATCTGAGTTCTGATTATAATCCAATGTATCCCCGAACAGCAGTTTTTGAGATGGAGAATTTATTTGATTTATCCGGCAGTGCTCTCCATTATTTCCTGCAATCCGCTTGTTCATCCCATAAGCGACCAGAGAGTAATAATAAACCTTGCCTTCTGCGGCTGAACAATCCACAAATACCTCTTCCCGATTGACATAATTGTCATTAAGAATTCCAAACCAGCAATTTTCAACGGCATAACTGCTGGCATCATATCCAGCAGGCTTTAAACAAGGCAGGCATCCATCAAAATCTGAAATATACATGGAATTGGCCAAGCCAATTTGCTTCAGGTTTCCCGTACATGAAATCTTTTTTGCGTATTCCCTTGATTTGTTCAATGCAGGGAAAAGCATGCTTGCCAATATTGCTATTATAGCAATTACAACAAGCAATTCTATGAGAGTGAAGCATTTGTTCTTCATGGTTACACTTCCTCCATTATAAACGGAACTGAGGTTGATTGACGAATTATAAGGTCGGCATGGACAAGCTCTCTTAATGGAGGATACGCTTTGTTTTCAACTTTCTTTTCCAAATATTCAACAGCTTTTTCGCCCATTTCCATAAGCGGCATAATTATGGACGACAAAGGCGGTCCGGGATGCTTTATTGAGTTTTCCACATCGTCAAAGCAAATGACAGAGAACTCTTGAGGGATTCTTTTGTTCAACTCATAAACTGCTGTTCCAAAAGGGGAAATATACGAAGCTGTAGTTATAAACAAAGCCGTCGCATCCGTTTTTGCTAGAAAAGATTTTATCCTCTGGTATAAATCGGGAGCGGAATTTTTTGTGTCCAAAAACAATTTGTCATCCATTGGAATATTATGAGCCTTAAGAGCGTCGAGGCAACCAAGAGTTCTACTGCCTGTGACAAAGTTTAAATTATCTGCTCCTATAACGCCAATTTTTTTATGCCCCAGAGAAATCAGGTATTCAATGCCCCTGCGCGACTCTTTGCGATAATCCACAGCTATATATCCTATATCTTCTTCATCTGTAAATCTGTTTATCAAAAGAATTGGAATATCGCGACCCTTAAGCTTTTCGACGGCTTCATAATTTCTCATAAAGACAATCGCGTCCAGAAGAGAGTTGTCAACAGAGTTCAAATCTTCATCTCTCACCAAAGCAAGTCTTATGCCTCTTTGCGAACAAGTTTTTTGCATGCCTTCCACTAGCTTCGCGTAATACAATGCGCCGGAAGTCAAGTCGGCCGGATTGATTGCAAAGCCTATAGTTTTCACAGCTTTTTTAACAGGCCCAAGCGAGTTGACATCCTTCACGAAAGCTCCCTTTCCAGGCCTTTTTACTATGACGTTGTCTTTCACTAGTTCGTCAAGTGCTTTTCTTACAGTGGTACGGCAGACTGCATATTTTTTTGCAAGACTGCTTTCTGATGGAATGACCTCGCCTGGAAGGAGCTTTTTAGATGCGACTGCCTGCTTTAAGTCATTCTGCATCTGTTTAAAAATCGGCTTAAAATTTCTTTTGGAAGGCATATCCGTCAAATCCCATAGTAAACATGTTAAGTGTACATGTTCACATAATAAACTATTTCAAGAGAAAAGTCAAGAGCTTTAGAGAAAAACAGCGACAAAAAATCACAGTCAAGCAATCCGACGGAGCCGCCAATAGTCCAGGAAGCTAGACGCTGCAATGAAATAAAGCCTGCTTGTTGTTGCTTCGCGTCCCAACAAGCAGCAGGCTTTCAATGCGCCACGCATGCTGTCGCCTAATCTTTTATACGCCAACAGCGTTTTCGGCTTTGCCGACCAGCGATTCCGCCGCTGGATGACGTCCGGACATAGTCCGGTTTTTATTCCGACTCCGTCGGCTTTTTTATTTTTCAG
>CAZYVR010000368.1:0-5972 GCA_964651145.1 uncultured Victivallales bacterium
TGCTGCAGGACGCAATGTGAACATTCTGGTGCTTGACACCGAGGTTTACTCCAACACCGGCGGACAGGCTTCCAAAGCCACCCCGATTGCGGCTGTCGCAAAATTCGCGAACGCCGGAATGCGCCACACCAAGAAAAATCTTGGTTTCATGTGCATGAGCTACGGCGATGTGTATGTCGCTTCTGTGGCGATGGGCGCCAATCGCAATCAGACCATGAAGGCATTCGTTGAAGCCGAAGCATGGAACGGCCCGTCAATCATTATGGCTTACTCTCCATGTATTGCCCACGGCATCAACATGATGAAGAGCCAGGACGAACAGAAACGTGCTGTTGAAGCCGGTTACTGGCCTATGTACCGCTACAATCCAGCGGAAGAAGTTCCGTTCAAATGGGAAACAAAAGAGCCAACAGCCGATTATATTGAGTTCATCAAGAGCGAGCGCAGATACAGCTCTCTCAAGAAGACTGCTCCGAACGAAGCGGAAGCACTCTACCAAATGGCGGCAAAAGACGCCAAAAGAAGAATGGAATTCTACAAGAACCTCGGCGCGGTTATGAAGTAAGTCTTTTCAAAGCATTCGATAAAAATAAAACGGCTCCTTCGAAAGTTGGAGCCGTTTTTTTTTGCATAAATTTATGGATGGAAGACGCCACTCGCATCGGACTTCTTTTTATTTTCTTACATTTGCCCTGTATTTTTGAGGAGACATTCCGGCTTTTCTTTTGAAATAGTTGGAAAAATAGTATTGATCCGAAAATTGCAGGCGCGCGGCTATTTCTTTGACCAGCAAATATGAATGACGCAGCATCAAGCGCGCGGCTTCGATTCGTTTCTGCATGAGGTAATCATATGGAGCAACTCCGAAATATGCCTTGAACTGCCGGATCATATGCGCGCTGGAGCGGCCATGTTTCCGGCAGAAAGTTTCAAGATTGACTTTTCCCTCAATATTGTCGTCAAGAAATTTTTTCAGACGGGCTATGTCATCCGGAGCCGCAGGGCCAGTGCCGCAAATAAGAGAATGCATTTCTTCAAGCATGCGATGAAATATTATTGCCGCCTGACGGTGCACTGACTCAATGCCATTTTTCAAACGCATCATCTCATCAAAATACTTTTTGAGATCCTGGCAGTCAGGAACATAATAAATCTGGTCAAGCCGATAAACTCGGAAAAGATATTCCATCAATTCGCCGTCAATCACAAAAAAAATCTTCTTCCATGGATTTTTGTAATCAGGCCAGTATTTGTGAGCGCTGCGCTTGTGCAAAATATAAGCGCTTCCCGGCCCGGGCGTATAAGACTGACCATTGATCTCCAGATAACCGCCGCCTTCCAGAATGAATTCCACAGTGCAGCACTCGTAGTTGTCGCGATGAATCGGCAATGTTTTTAAGTCGGCAATTCCATAGCTTGCAGAAAGCAGATGAAAAGGGAAATCTCTTTTCCCTATCTCCGGATAAACTTTGATTTTATTGCCTTTTATCAAGATAACACATCTATTTGATTGTTTTGCATATCAATTTTTCGTTTAAAAGTGTTTATTTTTAAGTGATGCCATATTAAAATATTACATCAAAGGCAATGAAATGCCAGAGTTTAAACAAATTTAATTAAGGATCGTGAGAAATCATGAAAGAATTAAAAATTGGAATCATAGGAGTGGGTGGCCGCGGCCGCTTCGCAAGATCAGCCCATAAGCCGGAAGAAGGCTGCAGAATAGTGGCTGGCGCGGATACGAATGAGAAAGCTCTGAAAGAATTCAAAGAATGTATAGGCGAGGATATTTTTGTAACTGAAGACTATAAAGAACTGCTTAAAATCAAAGAAATAGACGCAGTGTTCGTCACGTCGCCGGATTTTCTACACGAAGAACAGGCTCTGGCCGCATTGCAGGCAGGAAAAGCAGTTTACCTCGAAAAGCCGATGGGCATTACCATTGAAGGATGTGACCAATTGCTGAATGCCGCAAAGGACACCGGCTCAAAACTTTTCATTGGACACAATATGAGGCACTTTCCAGTAATCCTCAAAATGAAAGAAATTATTGACTCCGGACTCATTGGCGAAATCAAGGCTGGCTGGTGCAGGCACTTCGTCGGCTACGGCGGCGACGCCTATTTCAGAGATTGGCACTCAGAGCAGAAATACACTACAGGGCTCTTGCTTCAAAAAGGCGCGCACGACATAGATGTCATGCATTGGCTGATGAACAGCTACACAAAAGCAGTCACAGGCATGGGCATGCTGTCAGTCTACGACAAGTGCGAACGCCGTCCTTCTGATGTGCCTGGATGCTCCAAATGGGACAATGCGCAGTGGCCGCCTCTGGAGCAAAAAGGACTTTCGACGATAATCGACGTGGAAGACCACAGCATGATCATGATGCAAATGGAAAGCGGAGCGCAAGCGTCCTACATGCAGTGTCATTATACGCCGGACAGTGAACGCAATTATACATTTATAGGAACCAAGGGCAGAATTGAAAATATAGGGGATCACGGCGATAGCGAAGTGCATGTGTGGACCCAGCGCGGCCCGAGGCAAACCCCGGACATCATATACAAGATCAAGCCCGTTGAAGGCGGACACGGCGGAGCAGATGCCGGAATAGTTCCAAACTTCCTTGATTTCGTTCGTTACGGAACCAAGACCAACACATCGCCAGTTGCCGCCAGAAATTCCGTGGCAGTCGGCGTGCTTGGACACAAGTCAATGCGCTCAGGCTGCGCTCTTCAGCAAATTCCACAACTCTCTGAAGAGCTGATCGAATATTTTGAAAACGGCCAGAAACAATAAGCGTTTAACGTAAAAAAATGCAGATATTGATTCTGCTTCAAGCCTCGAATTGCGTTTTGCCATTCGAGGCTTTTGTGTGTGACCTTCTCGCAATTTTGATCGAAGATTGCTTGCTATATCCTTGATATTTGAGCAGAGAATGATTTATTGTCTAGTAAATGGCTTTTAATGAAATTATTTAAAATGGAGCCGTTTACGGAAGTTTCATTGATATGCAATTCAGGATATAGCATGAGTAAAAAAAACGAAATTCAAGACGAGCTTGAGCTGGCAAACACTCTTTATCTTACAGGCAAACTGAATTCAGCCGGGGATATTTACGCCAGACTGGGGTCGAAATGCCCAGAGGCAACAGCGCGCGCGCTGCTGAGTCTTGGGGATATACTCGAAGAGGAAGGAAAGCTTGATGAAGCCCTCGTTGCATTCACCAGAGCCACAAAAGTCGACCCGCGCTTTGCTGACGCGTGGTGCAACCTCGGCAATGTTCAGGCTGAGCTTGGATATGATAAAAAAGCTTTGAAGTCATACAGAAAAGCCATTGATATTGACAAAAACTGCAAATACTCTTTAAATAATCTCGGAAATCTCCTGAGCGAGCAGGGAGACGGTGACGCCGCAATAAATTGCTTCAAACGCGCTATAAAAGTTGACGACAAATTTGGCGACGCATATTACAATCTGGGCAATCTTTACAGGGAGCGCGACCAACGCGAGGAGGCAATAGAATGCTACAAGAAAAGCATTGAGCTTGATCCTGACGACAACCTTGCGCCGCATCTGCTTGCCGCCATGGAGGGCCGCACCACAGACAAGGCGCCTGAAGAATACGTGGAATCGCTTTTTGACGAATATTCAGGGCGTTTCGACGAAGAGCTGGTGGAGGAACTCGGTTACAACATTCCGGCAAAACTTTTTAAGGCATTTGGCCAAGTGTGCGACAAAAAAACATTTGAGCACACCGCTGACTTAGGCTGCGGCACCGGGCTTTCCGGGCAAAAGTTCAGAGGCGTCTCCAAAAAACTCACAGGCATTGACCTTTCAAGGCATATGCTTAATGCGGCAAAAGAAAAGGGAATTTACGACAAACTCCACAAAGGCGAGATTTCTGAGTTTCTGAGCCAGGCCATAGACCAGTTTGACCTTATCATAGCAACCGATGTCTTTATATACCTGGGCGACCTTGACAAAGTATTTGCCGCCGCGCAACATGCAGCGATAAAAGGCGCATATTTTATTTTTTCAGTTGAAAGTTGCCGCAAAGATGGTTATTTATTGCTGAAGTCCGGACGTTATGCGCATTCAAAAAAGTATATAGCGTCGCTGGCTGAGAAATATGGGTTTTCCATAAAGCTGAAAAAGAAGGCAAAAATCCGCAAGGAAGAGGCCGACTGGGTAAAAGGAAAACTGTATGTGTTGGAACAAATAGAACAGCGAAAGAATTAAAAAATAAAATGAACAGTTTTTACATATTCACAACAGCGCTTATTGCGTTCGCCGTTGCCATTGGAGCCGCGGCCTTTTGGGTTTTCAATATAAAAGAAGACAAGTTGCCAACTCTCGAAAAAGTTCCAAGAAGCGTTTTTCTGGGAATGTTGCTTGTCATTCCCGACCTTGCATGGTGTATCCCGAATGCCAGGCCAATCATGCCGGATTCTCTCCAAGGCTTGCTTATTCCAGCGGCAATAGTATGTGCTTTTTTGGCCTTTAAATTTGTGGATTATCTTTTTTCGCGCGCGCTAGGCGGTTTTTTTATATTGCTGGCCTATTACTTCCTGCATGACTCTTTCGCTTTCCGAACTCCCGCGTCCCCTCTTTTCGCAGCCTTTTGCCTTGTGATGGGCGTCATAGGATTATTTTTTGCCGGAAAGCCGTACCTGCTTCGGGATTTCATAAGAAAATCGGCGCAATCCAAACGCTTGAAATGGCTTTCAGTTTCATACCTCGGGCTTTTTTCTGTTTTATGCTTGGCTCTTGGAGTAGCCCAACTTATTCGCGGAAAGATATAGCCTCGTGTTTTGCTCTTTATATCAGGAATATACAAGCGCGCCAGATTTTGCGGAAAAATGCGAGCTCCTGTTCGCTTTGCTTGTCGAGGAAAACAAGAAGACCAACCTTACGCGGATAAGCGAAAAAAAAGATTTTCAGATAAAGCATATTATAGACTCGTTGCTTATAATCCGTTTTTTCCCGGAATTAAGCTCTGAAAATATGGATCTGGCTGACATCGGATGCGGCGCGGGATTTCCTTCTCTGCCTCTGGCAATGGCTTGCCCTAATTTAAAAATAACCGCCATTGATTCCATCGGGAAAAAAACATCGTTCATAAAGCGCGCCGCGCAAGAGCTAGGGCTGTCCAATATTGAAGTGGTCACAGCGCGCTCGCGCGAGCTGAATCGCCGCGAGGATTGGCGAGGAAAATTCAACATAATAACCGCGCGCGCCGTTTCAGATGCAAGAACAATATTTCGTGAAACAAAAAATCTAGTTGCCTCAGATGGGAAAATAATTTTGTACAAGACGCCGGAACAGGCGCAGAGCGAGATTCCAGACGCAATAAAGGCAAGCTCCAAAGCAGGGCTTGCATGGCGGATGACCGAGCAATGCGAACTGCCTGAGGACTCCGGGAAAAGACTCTTTTTATACTCCGAGTCTCAATGCTGAAATTTTGATCATATAGAAAAAGAGTGTCTGAAGATTACAGGTGTTTATGTTATTTGAGCCAGCCTTATAGAAAAACTGCGGAGCTTTTTTTTAGTCCTGATATATCCATTATTTCATCCCAATTTAACATATTGCCGCCCTTGAGTTTTAAGTGATTGCGAGACAACAATATTATAATTTTAAAATTTAGAAAATCGAATTTTCCAATTTATTGGGGCGGCGTTAAATTTATCTGGCGCTCAGGGGGGGCATTTTACATGCCTATTGACAGTCATAATGTCTTCGACTTTCAGGTGAATGTCGTTCTTCACTTCCGGCAGTGGAGCGTTGAGGCGTCTGAATATGTATTCGGTGCGCGCGCTGGGCAATCCAGCGCATGCGGCTGACACGTTTTTTATGCCTTTAAGCTTTTTTAATTCAGCTAGGGCTACGGCTGCCGCCACACTGTCTGTGTCCGGGTTGCGATGCCCGATAATTATCGTTTTCGTTTTAGACTGGTCGATATTAGT
>CAZYVR010000369.1:0-5954 GCA_964651145.1 uncultured Victivallales bacterium
AAGGAAAGTCTTGTCTAGCATCTTTTCAGTGTAGAATTTTTTCATAAGCTCGAGGGCTTCGTCTGTTTCAACGCCTGTGTCGCGCAAGGAACGCTCCGCAAGCTTGCGCGCGCCGTTGCCCACAAAACGGGTGACTGTTTCCAGACTCAAAGGCTCAAGCCCGTAATGGGCCCTCATCATGTTCACTCCGGACATAAGATCTTCGCGCGAGTCGATTAAGGTCCCGTCAAGGTCGAATATTAAGCATTTCTTCATTTTTGTTTCCTGAATATTTTTTTTGCCTATGGTAAAAATAACCTCTAATTCATATATGTCGAGCCGAGAGTGGATATATGTAAGGCGTCAGTTTTTTTCTGAACACAAAACCGAATTTCATTCGGGCTTGATCCAACGGAGAATGCGTTGGTCGCCAAAGTTGGTGGCGAAGCCACTTTTAAACCCACTTCGTGGAGGTGACAGCACGCCTGGCGCATAAAAAGTCTGCAGCTTGTTTGAAGGCGAAGCGAACACCATATTTATTTCGTTGCAGCTCCAGCTTTTTGGACTTTTGGCGGCTCCGTCTAAAGCGTATTTATTCTGAGTTTAAAGAAATAATAAAAAGCTCGATGCAATCGTATAAAAAACCGGACTTTGTCCGGGCGCTGTCCAGTGGCGAGTTCACTGGTCGGCAAAGGCGAAAGTGGCTGGGATAAATATATTGTGCGTCAGCGCAGATGGCACACTGAAAGCCTGCAGCTTGTTGGAACGCGAAGCGACAACAAGCTTTATTTAGTTGCCGGGCCAGCGGCCTAACAAAGACTTACAAGGCAAATGTTCTAATTGTAAACAAATATGAAATTGCAACAGATTTAGATGTAGTTTTATCCAAGATGAACTATATTGTTTACCAACAATTAATATAACTTAATACTCGAGTCTGATAATGTTTGGCTTCTTTAAGAAAAAAAGACTTATTAGTGAAGATACAATCGAATGGCTGTATGAATGCTATTCCTGGGCATTGGATAATTTTGGCAGCGACATATTTTACGAAGACACAAAGCTGGTTACTCCTACTCACAAATATTTTCCTGTTAAATCAAATGATGATCATATTATTGCGCAAAAAATTCTGGGACATGTAAAAGAATATTCTGGAATGCAAAATTGGCCTACTAAATTGATTCCCCAAAAGCAAGACGCTAACACTTTGATTGCGCCAACAATAGTGATGCAGAATGCTCCCAGAGGGCCAGCAGGAACGTTTTCAATGTCTCGGAATTCTTCAAAAGCAATAATAACTTACAATGTTGAACATGCGAAACAACCAGAAAAACTCGTGGCAACCTTGGCTCATGAACTTGCGCATTACTTATCATTCAGTGTGTCGGAGCCTCCGCCAGGAGGTGATAATAATTGGGAATCTGCCACAGATCTACTTGCGGTATTCATGGGATTTGGAATTTTCTTATGCAATAGTTCATTTATTTTTAATCAGTACACAAATTATGACACTCAAGGTTGGTCCTGCGAGACTTTAGGATATTTGTCAAGAGATGAAATCACTTATGCATTGGCCATTTTTTGCTCACTGAAAGACATAGAGAACAAACAGGTTATTCCTTTTTTGAATAGTGAATCAAGGAGTCATTTTAAAAAAGCCATAAAAGAAATATTGCAGGATAAACACAAAATTGATGATCTTAGAAAAATAAAAAAACCAATCAAATAAAAAATATCAGATGTTTAAAAATGTAGCTGCTGCAAAATTTAGCTTATTTTTGCTTCGCTTGCAATAAGCTGCAGAGTGCCGATGCTCTGTGTTCGCTGTCGCGTCATTCATTTACGCCAACCATTTTAGCCGTTGGCGAGCGCTCATCGCCGCGCGGCTACTTCGGAATTCCGCCCCGAGAGGCGTCCGGACAAAGTCCGCTTTTTATGCGATTGCATCGAGCTTTTTAATTTTTTTGCAGAGCCACTTAAAAAGTAATCCCTCAGTGAAGCTGGCATAGAACACCTCAAGACTATCTCTGTAATCCCTCAGTGAAGCTGGCGCAACTGGCAAGCTTAGCTTATTTTCCGCTTCGCTTTGAAATAAGCTTCAGGCTGTCAATGCGCCATGCGCGCTGGCGCGGCGACATCAAACAGCTATGGCTTTCGCCCTTGGCGAGCGCTCATTGCCGCGCGGCTAGCCGGTATTCCGCCCCGGCAAACGTCCGGGGAAGCCCCCGGATGCATGTTTTTACTTTTAAAAACCACTTTTACTGAGGGGTTGCCTTAAAAAGGCAGAATTGCCAAAATTATTTCCGTTATGCTAGACATTTTCAGCTTGACGGTGTACTAGGTTAAGTCTTTTATTTTTGTGAACGGTAAAGTATGTGAAAGATAAATGAAAAAAATAAGCAAAAATTCCTTAAGATATTTTTATTTTAAATTGATAAGACAGCAAGGCCCCCCGGACGCTATCGCCAGAGGCGTGGCTATCGGTTTTTTTATAGGATTCCTCGTGCCCATCGGACTGCAAATGGTTTTGGCTTTGGCTCTTGCCTATCTTTTTCGCGCAAAAAAAATTCCAGCAATGGCGTGCACCTGGGTTACAAATTACTTCACCGCTCCATTTATTTATCCAGTTCAATGTTATCTTGGAGCGCTGATAATCAATTCAAATCTCTCATTTCAGCATATTAAAGAAATCTTCAGTAAATTGTCAGTAAAAGGGTTGCTTAATTTGGGCGCAGAGATTATGGTGCCGTTTCTGGTTGGCGGGGCCATTTTGGGAATAATAACAGCTTTTATAGGATATTTTGCTTCATACGGAATGATTATACAGCATCGTCAGCGTGTCGATCAGCGCTTGAGAAGGAAACTGTCGTTGTCAACAAACAAGCAACAAGCAACAGAATAAGCTTGTCGGTTATTATTTGAAATAAACAGTGGACACAGTTAGAGTATCAAATTAACCAAGGATATAAAGAATGCCTATAAAACTTACAAAATACGGAATCAGGGAATGGCTGGGGTGCGGAATAATAGCTTTTGGGCTTCTTGCAATTAACATTTATTTTTCGAATGCTTATCAATTTGCCGCTCCAGGCCTGGCGATTTCAGTTCTGATTGTGCTCGTCTGGCTGGCTATAGCCGCATTTTTCCGCGACCCTAAAAGGACTTTGCCAAAAGACATTGACGCGCTCCTTTCTCCTGCTGATGGAGTCGTGCGTGACATTGAACTTATAAAAGCCCCGCCAATAGGTTGCTTCGATGGGAAAGACGCGCTTCGCGTAGGCATCTTTCTTTCGGTTCTTGATGTGCATCTTAACCGCGCCCCATGCGATGTTCATATAGAGTTTGAACAGTACAAAAAAGGGAAGTTCCACGACGCAAGAAACAGCAAAGCGTCAAAAGAAAATGAATCTATGACTATTGGTGGAATTGCTAAAATTGAAGATAAGGAATTTCCAATAGCAATCAGGCAGATATCCGGAGCCATAGCCCGAAGAATTGTTTGCCCGGTCAAAATAGGGCATTCATTGTGCAAGGGCGAAATATACGGGATGATTAAATTTGGCTCGCGCACCGAGCTGTACCTGCCCGCGACGCCGGATATAAAAGTGGCGGTAAAAATTGGCGACAGACTCTTTGCCGGCTCAAGCATTATTGCCAGAGTTATCGAAGAAAAAGTGGACGAGAAAGTGGAAATGGAAGAGTCTGGAAAGGCAAACTGAGCAACGCGCCATGAAAAGAAATTTCAAAAAATTGCTAGAAGACAACAAATGGCTTAAGAAAGTGCCAAACACGCTTACCATCTGCAATTCCCTTTGCGGCTTCATGGCAATTCTCTACACGCTTCAGGTGTATGAAAGCCCCAAATTGCCAGAGGCTGTCCTTGCCACAAGCGCGTGGATTATTCTTTTTGCTATGATATTTGACGCTCTGGACGGCTTTGCCGCCCGCATTTTTAACGCCGCAAGCCTACACGGACTGCAAATGGATTCACTTGCGGATATGGTCACATTCGGAGTGGCTCCGGTTGTAGTGGTCGCAGTTATGGCTCACAGCCTTCGCGAAATGAGCCCATATCAATATTTTGTGGTGTGCGCATTATGCAGTTTGTACATCGGCTGCGCCGCGCTTAGGCTGGCCACTTACAATGTGCATGCCATTCTGGAAAAAAAGAACGGAGACAAATTTTCCGGATTGCCTTCGCCAGGAGCTGCGGCCGGCATTTGCAGTCTTGTCATATTATACGGAACAAAAGAAGACGAAATAAGACAAATCGTTTCAATTCTGCCGTTCTACGCGGCAACGCTTGGGCTTTTGATGGTGAGCAATGTTCAGTATGGGCATGCGGCAAAATGGATGTTATCTGTGCGACGCAACAAAAAGCGTCTTTTTGTGCTTTTTATTGCTTTTTTCGCGCTTTATCAGGACCCTATCCTGACAGTGGCAGTTATAATAAATGGATACATCCTTTCCGGCCCGTTTTTTTCCATTTTAAGGAAACTGGGAGTATTGTCTAAGCCCAACTTCGGACATAATAACGGAAAATAATATGACAGGCTAAATTATGCCTGAACATAATAAAGAGAGGACAGGCTAATGCATTTTTTGATAACAGGCGGCGCAGGATTCATTGGCGGACACCTCACAGAAGCGCTCATTGCCGAAGGACATGAAGTTGTTGTTATAGACAATCTTTCAACCGGCAATCTGGCCAACCTTAACTCACTTAAAAACAACCCGGCCCTGAATTTTATTGAAGCGGATATTCTTGACTTTCCAGATCTGGAAAATCAAGTGGCCAAGACGGACATGATTTTCCACCTTGCGGCTGCGGTGGGCGTGGAGCTTGTCGTTCATGATCCTGTCAGAACGATTGAAACCAATGTTCATGGCACCGAAAACATGCTAAAAGCCGCCGCCAAAAGCAACAAAAAAATCCTGATAACATCGACAAGCGAAGTATACGGAAAATCAGACAAGGAAGTTTTTTCCGAAACTGACGATCTTCTTATCGGGCCCCCAACGCATTCAAGATGGTCGTACGCATGCAGTAAGCTTCTGGATGAATTTTCTCTTATGGCCTTCCACAGAGCATCTAAATTGCCGGGAACTGTCGTTAGACTTTTCAATACTGTAGGCCCCAGGCAAACAGGCCGCTACGGCATGGTTCTTCCGAGATTTGTATCCAAAGCATTGAAGGGGGAAGCTCTTCAGGTTTATGGAACAGGCGAGCAATCCCGCTGCTTTTGTCATGTAGCGGACACTGTTAGAGCCTTAAAAGCCCTTGCGGCATGCGACAACGCCACTGGCAAGGTCTTGAATATCGGCGATTCAAACAGCATCTCGATCAAAGATCTTGCCAAATTGGTGATAAAGCGCCTTGGAAGTTCGTCATCTATAGAAATAGTTCCCTACGAAAAGGCTTACGAAAAGGGCTTCGAGGATATGCTGCACAGAGTGCCCAACACTGCGGCGATCAAAGAGCTTGTCGGCTGGCAGTCTAAACTGTCCTTGGAAAAGATAATTGATGACGTTGCCGCTTATATAAAGCAAACCGGGAATCTCTGAGTCTTCAATAATTGATGAAATATTCTGAAAAAGACATATTTGCAAGAAATCCCGAGGGCAGTCTCGAAAAACTTCAAAAGGTTACAGTGGGCATAGCTGGCGCAGGCGGTCTGGGCTCAAACATAGCCGTGTCTCTTGTTCGCGCTGGAATCCGAAAAATGATTATCGCCGATTTCGACAGAATAGAGCCGAGCAATTTGAACCGCCAACAGTTTTATATGGACCAGATAGGGCAGAAAAAAGTTGAAGCCCTGAAAACAAATCTCCTCAAAATAAATCCGAATATACAGATAGATTCTTGCGATAAAAAAATAAACAAGGACAATGTTTGTTCCATATTCGGAGCCGCCGACATGCTGGCGGAAGCTTTTGACCGTCCGGAAATGAACGCCATGCTGGCGAACTCG
>CAZYVR010000370.1:0-5951 GCA_964651145.1 uncultured Victivallales bacterium
ACCAAAATGGGCGACACTCAGGAACGCAAGGCCATTCGCGACGCCTTTAAGGACGCGTCGTCACATCCTTATATAAACAACACCAAGGGATTTATAGGCCACGCCATGGGCGGAGCCGGAGCATTGGAGCTGGCCGGAAACATCCCGGCTTTTGAAGACAGCATTGTGCATTCATGTTTAAATGTAGACAATCTCGATCCTGAATGCGAAATACCTAATCTCGTAATAAGCGGGCCCGAAAAAGTTAAAAAAATAGAATATATTTTGAACAACTCATTCGGAATGCTCGGAATTAATTCAGTTCTTATCCTGAAAAAATTCGATATGTGAGAATAGCTGAATAAAAAGCCGTCGCGCGGAAACTCCGAACTCCGCGCCGTGAGGCGTCTGGACAAAGTCCGGCTTTTTTACTTTATGTACTTTTTGGTGAACGCTTTTGCGGTCTTTGCTATGAATTTGAGAATGTCTTCGTCAATCAGGCAATCCTTGTGCCAAGCCAGCGACAAAACCGCGCTTCCGAATATATCTTGCTGAGGCAGGCATTTTACCTTGTAAGACTTGAGCATGCTGGGCGGAGGCTCGGCCATCAAGGTTATGCCCAGACCCATTTCAACATATTTCAAGGCGGCCTCTATTGAGTTGGTCGAAGCCGAAAACTCAGGAGATATCCCGAATGGGGTAAGGCCTTCAATCAAGTCTTGCGCGCCGCCGCTGTCCATTTGCAGAGCTATCCATTTTTCCCCGGCAAAATCGCTTTTGGGCCAAAAGCCTTTTTCAAGAAAACGGTGCCCCTCTGGCAATATCAAGGCATAGGGGATTGACACAATCTCATTTACAATCACAGCCTTTGATTTTGTCAAATTTCCAAAGGACAAGGAAATATCAACATCCCTGTTCAGCAGCGCATGAAATGCCGCATAACCGTCAAGCTCGGAGATATAAGGCCTTATTTTCGGGAACTTTGCAATGACAGCTCCGACAAGTTCCGGGAAATAGTTGGCCGATATGATTGAAGGACATCCAAAACGGATTCTCATTCCGCCTTCGTCCTTGATGTGCGCAACCTCAACGTCGAGGTTGTCAAAAAACTTTGCGACAAACTTGTAAAGCTTTTCGCCCGAAGGCGTAAGCTCAAAAGGCCTGCGCCTGAAAAGTGGCGTTCCAAGCTCCTCCTCCAGCTGCATCAATTGCTGACTTATTGCCGGCTGCTGAATCCCATAAGGAATTATCTTGACTGCGGAAGAAATGCCTTTTGCCTTTGCAACATAATAGAACAACTGCAAATGATGGAGGTTTGCGCTCATATAAATCGTTCCCGCAATTTATTGAAGGTTTTGTCCTTTATAGCCTGCCGTATCTCTTTCATCAGGTTCAAATAATAATATAGATTGTGAATCGTCAAAAGCCTGAGTCCCAGAATTTCCCCCACGCTCAAAAGATGCCTTATATAGGCTTTGGTGAAATTTTTGCACACGTAGCATTCGCATTCTTCATCCACCGGAGAAAAATCGTCTTTAAAACGCCCGGCCTTGACGGGAATAGTTTCGCCGCTTTTAAGGAATGCGCTCCCGTGCCTGGCGAGACGCGTGGGAATAACGCAGTCAAACATATCCACTCCGCGCGCCACCGCTTCGACTATTTGCTTTGGCGTTCCAACGCCCATCAGGTAATGCGGACACAAATCTGGCAACTTTGGAACAACCCAATCCAAACACTCAAACATATTCTCTTCCGGCTCCCCTACACTGAGTCCGCCAATGGCATAGCCATCAAAATTCAGCTTGACCAGCTCTTCCGCTGATTGTTCGCGCAGATCCTGATAGACCGAACCCTGCACAATCCCGAACATGCTTTGCCCAGGATTCAATGGCTGATCCCGCGATATGCGCTCCCAGCACGTTGTGAGCTCCATCGATTTTTGGGCGTCCTTGTGCGAGCAAGGGTATGGGGTGCATTCGTCAAAGGCCATGACGATGTCCGAATCCAAAGCCTTTTGAATTTCAATAGACTCCTTGGGGCCCATAAAAAATTTTGAGCCGTCAATATGCGACGCAAATTCAACGCCGTTTGGCGTTATCTTTCGCAACTGCGAAAGACTGAATATCTGAAAGCCGCCGCTGTCCGTGAGAATGGGCCTTTTCCACGACGAAAATTCATGCAATCCTCCGGCTTTGCGCATGATGTCCATGCCAGGCCTGAGAAAAAGATGATAAGTGTTTCCTAAAATTATTTCCGCGCCGAGCTCTTCAAGCTCTAGCGGAGACATTGCCTTGACGGATCCCCGCGTGCCGACCGGCATAAATATAGGCGTATGTATTTTTCCGCGCCGAGTCTCAATTATTCCGCATCGGGCAGACGTTTTGTCACATCGTTCAGTTATATTAAAATTCATAAAATTACTCTACAAACATTCCTTCCAGAACTTTTTTTGCTTCCTCTCTTTTGCCGACCGCGCGCGCAATCAGCTTGGCAAATTCAAAGGACGCGCCAGGGCCCTTTGCGGTTATTATGCGCCCGTCCACTTCGGATCTTGCTCCTGTGCATTCCGCGCCTTCAAGCATATCTTCAAATCCCGGATACGCTGTGATTCTTCTTCCTTTTAAAAGGCCAGCCCTGCTTAAGGCTATCGGGGCCGCGCAGATTGCGGCGACAACGCCCTGAGCGCTGTAAACTTTATTAAGAATATCCATGACCTTATCGCTTTCCCTGAGATTTTTAGAGCCAGGCATTCCGCCGGGCAAAATGACAACTCTTATGCCTGAAGGATCAACGGAATCAAGCTCGCAGTCGACACTGACCACAATGCCATGCGCGCCTTTTGCCGTCTCGCCTCTAAGGCTGGCTGTAATTACGTCAAGACCAATTCTGCGCAACACATCCACCGGCGCAAAAGCTTCGACTTCTTCAAATCCGTCTGCCAGAATCACAAGAATTTTACCCGTCATACTTTAGCCTCCCGTTAGTTTCCTTAAGTACAATACGATATTTCAGCAGCTTTTCAATTTTAGAGAGGCAGTCTTGCTAGTTAAGCGCCTTTGAAAGTCTTCAGATGGTTCCGCCAAAGGCGGTAGCGAAGAAGCCACTTTTAAACCCATTTCGTGGGGCGGGGTTAAAAGCCTGCGACTCGTTGGGGCGCGAAGCGACAACAAACTTTATTTCGTTGCAGCGCCAGCTCTTTGGACTTTCAGCGGCTCCGTCGCATTATTGAAAGATTCCAAAGTCTTGAAAATAAAAAAGTTTGAGTTGGAAATTGTTAAAATTTAATATACATTTATTTTGACAAATTTACTATTCGGAGACTTACTATGAGCATTACCGCAAAGCGCGAAGTTGAAGTGGCGAGAAAAACCAAAGAAACTGACATTGTCGTGAAAATAAATCTGGATGGAAACGGCAAGGCTTCGGTGTCCACTGGAATTCCATTTATAAACCACATGCTGGAATTGTTTGCCAGACACGGCTTTTTTGACCTTGACGTGAAAGCAGTGGGAGACATTGAAATTGATTATCACCACACAATGGAAGATTTAGGGCTTGTTCTAGGCGAGGCAATTGCAAAAGCCCTTGGCGACAAAGCTGGAATAAGGCGCTACGGCCACTGCATTCTTCCTATGGATGAATCTCTGGCTCTTGTTGCGCTGGACCTTTCAGGACGACCTTATCTTGTTTACGACTTGATTCCGCCAGCAACTCTTGTCAAAGACATAGACACGGCTCTTTTTCGTGAATTCTTCCAGGCTTTGTGCGTAAAAAGCGGGATGAATCTCCATATTCAGCTAATGAAGGGCGAAGAGGTTCATCATGTGTTTGAGGCAGTGTTCAAGTCCTTTGCCAAAGCCCTTGACCAGGCTGTTTCTTTTGACGCCCGCATTGATGGAGTGCTGTCAACAAAAGGTTCTTTGTAAAAAAAAACATTTTTTTTTTAATCCAGCCTTGATTTATTAAGATGTCATGGCATTTTATGAACTCTCAAGCGAGTGTAGCTCAGTGGTAGAGCATCACGTTGCCAACGTGAGGGTCGACGGTTCAAATCCGTTCACTCGCTCCATTTTTTTGCCTTGATTTCAAGAATTTACATCGATTTAGCCCCATTTTCAAAACATGCCCCTTTATCCGTTTTTACCCTATTTCACCCCCTCTTGAATAACCGAAAAGAAGATTCTTCGTCGTTTTAATCCGGGAATGAGCCTGTAATCAGGAACCCCGACATAAATAAAACTCCTGACCCGCTGCCCCAAAAAATTAAAAGCCGCAGATGGCCTTTTCCTGCCATCACCTCCCAAAACAATCTAAAATAGCCCATTTGGAGCGGCATGGGGAAAATGAAATCCAGAAAAATGACTAAATTAGAGAGCTTCCAATATGAAATACACAACCAGATTCCGCTAAAAAGAATCTTCTCTGTCGCCAACGTCACTCGCCATTGAAAAAGCAATGCCAGTATACACACAATGAGCTCAGTTCAAACTGGATGATTGCGCGATAAATCACGCAATCAATCCTTATTCATTGTTTATTTTTGACTTTACCACCGTAATCGGCGATAGTCTTTGAAAGGGTCTCGCTTATTTGAAGTTACAAATATAAATTCTATAAATAGTTGTTTGTTATTCCCAGCTTTGCTACTATATTATTTTTCCTGTTTTTCAATAAGTGGGGTTGTAGCTCAGTTGGCTAGAGCGGTTGGTTCGCAATCAACAGGTCGTGGGTTCGACTCCCATCAGCTCCACCAATTCTTTAACCTCAAGGCGCTTGTTTCAAGCATCTTATGTGGAAATGGCTATTCTCTTCTTTTCTTCAAGATTCCTTTAATTTCCTACTGTTCATAGCTCTATACACCACCACTTTTTTTTGCCTGTTTAAACTTAAAATAAAAAAATTAAAGAAAGACTGTATTTCTTGGAAATTTTACAGCTAAAAAATGACACCTATTCCCCTGACAGGACTTCAATAGCGTTCTCGAAAAATAGCTTCAAATCATTTTTTTCATCTTCACTTGAAACAAGTCGCACACACTTGAGATTTGACTTAGCTCTTGAGCATGCAACGTAAAGCAATTTTTGACTTTCTAGATTTTCTTCTTTATCAGCAAAAACCGACTTAAAATTATATGAAGACCAAAAGTATTCATCCAAGACCACTAATACATTATCTATTCCTGATCCTTTTGTTTTGTGCATTGTAATATACTCAGTATCTTCATTTTTATAGTGGAAATAGTTGATTATCTCTTGAAACTTTAGGCCATCAGAAAACAAACCTTTATAAAAAATCTCTTTTTTGACATCTCGCTCCAATTCCTCGAAATCATATTGATCTAAGTCAGAAAGGTCACCTTTGATTTTATGAAGAGTGTTTTTACCATTAAAGTAAAGTTTTTTAAAGTTTTCATAATCAACATTCGCAGACAAATCTGTTAAAAAACTATTTCTTCTATCCAAGTACCCTGAGTGCTGTTCTGATTTCTTTAAGAGATTGAACTTGAATGCTTCATTTAAGGCATCCAATGCACTCTTGTCGGAATCAATTATTCTATCAAGCTTCTCTTTGATGTCTTTCTTATCAGATATTGATTTGATAGAAAACCCCTGTTCTTTAAGCATAGTGAGTACTAAATTATAGTTTGGGGAGCCTCGCAGAGGCTTGTAGGCCTCACATAATTCAAATAAATCGGTAAACTGCAGTATTGTCAAATGTCTATCCATATATTCTTGAATTTCTAGATATCTATCTGAAAACACTCTATAAAGTTGCCCAAAACCTGCATCTGAAGCAATGGATTTATGAGTAAGTTTTAGTTGTTTGAAGTCATCTTGCCCTTCTAAAGCTTTTGAAATTAAATAATCTAGAGCTTTTATATATTTATCTCTCTCTTCTTGTGGGCTACGAGGATTTGGTTTTTCTGCCTCTTCTGCGCTTTGTTCCGAGGAATCATAGCTTTCTCTGCGTCT
>CAZYVR010000371.1:0-5943 GCA_964651145.1 uncultured Victivallales bacterium
AAAGACGCAGAGAAAGCTATGATTCCTCGGAACAAAGCGCAGAAGAGGCATAATAAACGACATTCTGGATTTTTCCAAAATAGAAGCCGGCAAAATGGAATTGACCCAAGAGCCCTTCAAGCTCAATAAAACTGTTGATAGAGTCATAAAATTGTTTTCCATCAAAGCCAAACAAAAAGAAATTGCCCTAAATCTTGCCTACGACTCAAACTTGCCGCAATGGCTCACTGGCGACTGGGGGCGAATCCGTCAAATACTGATGAACCTTGTCGGAAACGCCATTAAATTCACCAAACAAGGCTATGTGTCGCTGACAATAACATGTCAAGAAAAAACAGAAGCGTCCTGCACTGTCTGTTTTTGCGTGGAAGACACAGGCATAGGAATAAGCGAACCACATCTGGAACAAATATTTGATAAATTTTCCCAGGCAGAGTCGTCCATTAACAGAAAATTTGGAGGAACAGGCCTTGGACTGGCAATAACCAAAGAGCTGATTCAACTTATGGGCGGCAATATTTCAGTGGAAAGCAAACTGAGGGAAGGCTCTAAATTTAAGGCGATCATTCCTTTTGAGATAAGTCCCTCTAAAGCTATAAATAAGACAATAGAGAAAAAAAACAATAACCTTATCTCCCAAAAACAAATAAAAGAAGGCTACTCCGACAAAACAATCTCAGAGCTAAACCTGAAAATACTTCTGGCCGAAGACAATCCTGTCAATCAGAAACTGGCTGAAAAGGCGCTAGCTAAAATGGGCTGCAAACTTGAAGTGGCGGACAACGGAAAAATTGCCGTTGACAAATTTAAAAAAGGAAAATACGACTTTGTTTTCATGGACATTCAAATGCCGGTAATGAACGGCTATGAAGCCACAGAACAAATAAGAGAATTTGAAAAAGAAAGCCGTTCTGCACGTCGCACTCCGATAATCGCTGTGACTGCGCACGCAATGAACGGCAACAAAGAGCAGGCGCAAGACGCAGGCATGGATGGCTACATAACCAAACCTGTAAAACTCAAAGAAATCGAAAATATTCTAAAAAGCTTCATCCCCAAAGCCCATCAAGCGTAAAGCGGCATACTCCTGAATGTGTTCACCTGCTTTATCAGCTGATCCACTTCCTGTCCCACAAAATCAAGCTTGGACAACTCTTCAATCCTGCCTGAATAACGGCGCAACTCTTTGGGCGAAAGAATCTCAGAGAAAAGGTCGCAAGTATACACCAGGCTGATAAGCACGCTTTCACGCGGAGTGGGGATCTCGTCCGTGATTATTATTTCCCTGAGACGTCTTTCCGCATCCTTTATTTCGCAATTGTCAATAACCGGATAACGCCTTGTCGGAAAAACCCAAAATATTTTTTCCTCCACTTTCTTAAGTATCCCTTTTTCCTGCAAACTTTTAAGCGTCTGCTCCTCTATGTCGCGAGCCTTCGGCAAAAGAATCTTGAGGCAATGGTAAAGCGGGGCTTTCTTGTCGGAAACGTCATTCTTCAATATGGCAATAATATCGTCCAATATCTGGTTTCCCGTTGGCTCGGTGTCAAGAAGTATAAGATTGTCCTGGTCGGTGTCAATTTTATTGAGAAAAGACAGCTCGCACAAAACAGCCCCAATGAGCGCGGAATTCAATACAATATCCTGTGACGGGATAGTAATTTTCCCCGTGACATCGTCAAGAGCCAACAAATAGATTTCTTCAGCAAAACTAAGCATAATATCACCCTTTTTCCTTCTTGAGCTATATAAATATATTTAAATAATTCCCAAACTTCATTCCTGAAAATTATAGCGCCATCAACGGCTATTTCCATTCCCGGATGGTTTTCTTGTCGAAAGATTGGCATCCGGAAGCTCAACAGGAGCTTTCTTTTGCAAAGAATCTTTCTGCTCTGAAACACTCTCCGACTGTGACTTCGACACAATCAAGCCGCATTTTTCTCCAATGACATAAACCGTAACAAACGTTCCTATAAGAAATATGACAGCGCCAAGCGCGACAAGCAGTTTAGATTTTCCCCTTGCCAACCTTATAAGAATAAAGCCTGGAAGCGCCACAAATAAAATGGACTCCCCTACTCCGCCAACCAAAGTAAGCGCGACAAGAAAAATATTAGGATAGATAAGCGTAATTATCAGAGGCGGCGCAAACGACAAAATGCCGACAAGCCATTTGCTGGAATTGTTAAAATATGTGTGCGTCAAATCCTTTACAAACCCGTAAAGGCCCGCGCCGTTGGCCATATATGAGGCAGTCACCGCAAGCAAGGCAAAAACGGCTCCGCTTATTTTAAAAAGTTCGGAATGCAAAATCTCCCACATAGGAATATTGGCAGGCCAGTTATGACTGTCGGCATAAACAATCGTGTCTTTGCCCGCCCCGTTCTCCGGCAAAGACCCCAAAACAATAACAACCCATATCAAATTGATGACAAGACCCAGAAAAACTCCTAAAAAGATAGCCTTTCTTGTGGCCTTCTGGTCATGCTTAAGCGCTCGACAAACAGTCGGAATGATATTGTGAAAGTGAAATGCCGACACAACTATAGGCAAGCCGACCGGTATCATGCCCCAGTCGTATGTGGACAAAAGCGTCTTCACCGTAAAATCTTTGGAGCCTGAAAAAACAAGAAGCGCAAAGGTCATCCAAATGGCTACAATAACCAGAAGATTTCCTTTGCGAAGCGCCTTCATGCCAAACAATACCAAGCCGCTTGTCAAGCAAAAATAAATTACAGTGACCACCCATTCCGGAACTGGCAGATTGAACAATGAAGAAATTATTGTGGAGACTCCGCTAAGATACGCAACCAACACCCCGTAAAGGAGAAGAAGATTGCACGCGATCGCCACCCACTTGCCTATATTCCCCACTTCCTGATGATAGAAAGAAGGAATGTCAAAATGCTCACGGTCGCCTATCCTGTATGCAATAACCCATGCGGTTATAAGCATCACGGCCCATATGGAAATTATTCCAATAAGCGCCGGAACAAATCCGGCAAGACCGGTTTTGATAGGCAAAGCCAAAGCTCCAACACCCAGCACATTGCCCAACACAAGAAACGAAGCGGTTATTATCGGCGGTTTTTCCATTATTTCGGCGGCTTTAGACATCTATGCTTCCTCTTGATAAAATTCCCCGTTCAGCTATGCCGGTGAATATATCCCTTCCCCTGAAAAATAGCAACTGCACCCGCCTAAAGTCTAAAAAGAATCAGGCTCCAGTCCAACGAGAGTCTTTATAAGGGGAAACAAGTGGCTCATCGGGCGGGCAGAAAAGCTTGCCGTCTTTTACCCAACCGCAATTTCTCTGCTCCAATTCGCTCACAAGATATCCGCGCCAAACTTCTATCTCATCTCGTATGCCGTCTTCTGCTTTCAAAAAATTAAGTTCTCCTGGGTCATCCTCTAAATCAAAAAACTGCTCCACGTCAATGCGAGGCAGCCAGATATATTTGCGTTTGCCGTCAGTGACATATTGCATTTCCTGATCCTCCGAATAGCATTTGCAATGCTCGCCGTGGATATATTTTCTCCAGTTTTCGTCTGGCTTTTCCATGACAGAAAGCAAGCTTGCGCCGTCCACAGTATTGGGAACATCCACTCCCGCCGCTTCAAGAATAGTGGGCATAATGTCGCGAAGCTCCACCACTTCATCCACTACTTTGCGCGCTTTCATTCCAAGATTCTTGGCAGGCGCAACTATGAACGGTATGCGTGTGCTGCCTTCATAAGCGTAAGTTTTCCGCCAGAGATTGTGATCCCCCTGCATATCGCCGTGGTCAGATGTGAAAACAAACCAAGTGTTTTGGGCTATTTCACGCCTGCCCACCCAATTTATAAGGCGTCCAATTTGAGTGTCTATAAATGAAATTTCGCCGTAGTATCCAGCTCGAGCCCGATGAATCTGCTCCGGCGTCATCTTGCCGCGCCAAGCGCTCGGGTCAGCTGCGGTTTCAGGATCGTCATGCATTATTGCCCAATCCCCAACAGACGGCTCCGGCAACTCCTGATTGTTGTACAAATCAAAATAATACTGAGGCGGCACATAAGGAGAATGCGGACGAGCAAAGGATATATTAAGGAAAAACGGACGGTCTTTCTCGCGCTTCTCCAAAAAATCTATAGAGCGGTTCATTGTCCATGCTGTGGGATGCAAATATTCGTCTGTGTGCCATGAACGCGCATGCCATGAGTTAAAGCTCACGCCGTGGTCGTCAGGGGTAACATTCGGATTTGCGTTTTCTTTAAACCATGAGCGATGCTCTGAGGACGGCATTCTTCCCGACTCGTCAAGCTCGGTGGTGTCAAATCCCAT
The DNA here is from genome assembly GCA_964651145.1 of uncultured Victivallales bacterium. Classification (GTDB taxonomy): domain Bacteria; phylum Verrucomicrobiota; class Lentisphaeria; order Victivallales; family GWF2-45-14; genus CAZYVR01. Next base: position 4,325 of record CAZYVR010000371.1, read on the forward strand.
TGAAGTCCTTTGGGGCGAAAAATGCCCTTTGCCGACCATATGCGTCCTATATCCGGCCTTTGTCAGTTCTCCGGGTATGGTATGCAAAAAATCATTGGGAGTCGGCCCCTGCCCCCAGCCCATGCCCAAGACACCGGTGTGCCACTGGTTCTGTCCGGACCAGAGATTTGCCCGGGCAGGAAGACATGACGGGACGGCGGAATATGCGTGATTGAAACGAGAGCCGCATGCGGCCAGCCAATCGAGATTAGGCGTCTGAACCACCTTGTTGCCGTCCGCGCCAAGACAATCCCCGCGCATCTGATCGACCATAATAAAGATAATGTTAGGTTTTTCCATGATAATGCTCCTAATGTTTAAAGTTTAAATTATTGGTTTTATTCCTGGGAAAGAAACAGTCCGCTCTCAAAAAGCATGTCGTCTGTCAAGGCGCTGACATCCTCAAAATCACCCGAAAGAAAACAGCCCAGCGAAAAAGCTCCCGGGACATTCTTTATTTTTAAAGGAACGGCCACTTGCTTCATCGACGGATGATTCTCTCTTTCCTGCGCGGCATATCCCTGTTCGCGTATTTCACGAACACGCTCCATCATTGGCTCAAAGGACATTACAGTGAACTGAGTGGCTTTATGCGCCAGACCACTTTCAAAGAACTCCGCTATTTTCGCATCAGGCAGCGCCGAAAGAAAAAGCTGTCCCTGCGCGTTCATGTTCATCTTTGATGTCCTCAAGCCAGATGCCTGCGTTTTTATACCGCCAGACGGCTCATGCTTGACGCGCCAGATCACCTGAAAAGGGTCGCAATATTCATAAACAACAAATGTCGCGCCCCATTTTTCCGACAGCTTTGCAAGCATTCCTCGCGTTGCCATAGACAACGGAGAATTTTCTTCCGAGCGACCAACGGCATAGCTCAAGTCAACGCCTATCTCCAAGCCCTTTGTTTTCGGATTTTGACGCAAGAAGCCATTGTCCAACAGGCATTTCAACATCCTGTTAAGACTGGCTTTCGGGATGCCAAGCTCTTCTCCAAGCTCAGCGCAACTGATGCCCCGACTCTCGCTAACGGCCTTGATTATATCGCAGCCCCTCTGTAATGCTGGAACGTTATTATTCATATATGATATGATACATCTCATATTTGACATTGTCAATATCCTATTTGATATTTTTGTTTGCTATTTGCTTATTTGCAGCGTCGCGCTTATTTTAACTCATGCAAATGATAGATTTACTGCGTCAGGCTCTTGAAGCAAATGCGTCCGACTTGTTTGTGACAGCCGGAAAACCGCCCTATTGCCGCATGCTGAACAAGGTTGCCCCATTTGCCTCAGAAACAATAAATTCAACGGACATCGATGCGTTCCGCAAGAGCGTTCTGCTGCCCCAGGCGGAAACACAATACAATGAAGACGGCAGTTTCGACGCTGGGCTTACCCTCGAAAAAGGAAAGCGCTTCAGAATAAATTTCTTAAAACAACAAGCCCTGCCCTCATTTGTGGCGCGCCCCGTCCCGTCCGGCGACGACTTAAGCTTCACCGCCCTGAATCTGCCCTCCGTAATGGAAGATTTTGCCAACTGTACAAGAGGACTTATCCTTGTGGCCGGAGCGGCTGGCA
>CAZYVR010000372.1:0-5933 GCA_964651145.1 uncultured Victivallales bacterium
TTTATTTAAGTTTGGATAACTAAATAAATCAGAAGGTTTTGATTTATTTAGCCATTCTTATAACAAATCTGACGGATAAAACACAGGATTACAGAGTTCTGCTGTGCTCGGAAATAAAAAACGGAATAGAAATAGCGGGGCTTAAAGGAGCCAAAGGAGTTTTCCCTGAAGAAAATATAAAAATGCGTCAGGGCGTGAGAGTAAAGGACGGCGAAGGGAAATCGCATCGACAACGCTTTGATCCCCTGCCGTTGATGAATCAGGCTTATACAATAACTGTGCCGCCGAAAGATTCCGGCCTTGTCTGGATAAGCTTTGACTGCCGCGATGCAAAGCCCGATCTGTATAAAGGGTTTTTGAGAGTCATTCCTTTGGATGAAGCTGGGAAGTTCAAGTTGACGAAAAAAGGCTGGGAATACGAAGGGAACATGCGCGACATCCCGTTTGAGTTGAAAGTGTGGCCCATTGAGCTCCCCAAAACTCCGGCAATTCCTCTATGGCTTATGAGATTCGCGGGAAACGAAAAATTTTTCAAAGACATGATTGAACATGACAACAGAATATTCCAGCTTTCTCCCTATGCTTTTAAAATTGACTTTGATGAAAAGGGATTTGCGACAGGCAAGTTCGGCGAGTCTATCCACCAAATAGTAAAAAATCATCTTAAGTGGGCGAAAAAATATGGAGTTGAAATTCAATTTCTTATAGGCTTCAGCGCCTATAATATTTTTCAAAAACATCTGCTTAAAAACAAATTTAAATACGGCTCCAAAGAATGGGAAAATGCCTGGAAAAGCTGGATAAAGAAAGTTGACAGCTTTTTTAAAGAACATGGAGCAGACTATTATGTTGAAGCATGGGATGAGCCGCATTTGCCAGACGCTGAAAAAGTTATTGAAACCTGCCGCCTGGCGAAAGAGGCTTGCCCTGAAATGCAGCTGCAAATAACTTTTGGAGCCAGCCGGCATACTGATGAGAATATGAAAAAAATGCTTCCATTTGTCGATATATGGTGCTTGTGGGGCTCCTATTACAATGACCTTTCATTCAAGCCGTTTCTGGGAGTTTTGAAAGAAAACAACAAGAAAGTATGGATGTATTATTGCAACACAAACCTTCGCTCATCCCTTTATCGTTATTACCGAATGCACGCCTGGAAAGGATTATATTACAACAACCCAAAGCTCGGATTGTTTATCTATTTGAACGGCCCGGGAGGATACTATGGAAGAGCTTCATGGAAAGCCTGCGCAGAGGGAGCGGTTCTCTACAATTCCTTTAATGAACCAATCCCTTCGATCAGATATGAATGCCTGCGCGAGGGCTTTGATGACATTAAGTACATGAAAAAGCTGAAAGAAGTTCTTTTTGCCGCCAAAGCAAAAGGAGTTCATGCAAACTTGATAAATGAAGCTGAAGAATTCCTTAAGAAAACGCCTTTCGAAGTAGTCGCAAATCAGCCTCATGACAAAGAAATGGCCCCCGCCGCAAGGGAAAGAGCCGCTGAACTTATCATAAAAATCCAAACGGCGACAAACATATAGCGCCTTTTTGAATTCTAAGGACTGCATGGATTGATATCCAAATATCAATCCATGCTTAGCTTAATTGAACATGGTGTTTTTGTATCTGCGGAGCGCGCTCGGCGATATTTGACAAGTGGTCGCCAATTTTTTCAAATTCAGAAAGCATTTCTATAAATATTATCCCGGCGACCGGATCGCAACTGCCTTCGATCAGTCGTTGGATATGTCCTTCTTCGAGCTTGTCCGTCATTCTGTTGATCTTTTTCTCGTCGCTGAGCGCAAGGTCAATGTTTTCTTTGTCTGTGTTGTTCAGGCAGGCAATCACATTTGCGGCCTGGTCTGAAAGAATCTTCCAAAGCTCTTTAAGCTCTTCTTTGCCAGCTTCGGATATTTTGTTTTTGCTTTCTTCCATGCGTTTTGTCAGGCTAAGTATATTTTCTGTATGGTCGGCAATGCGTTCGGCGTCATTTGTGCAGTGCATCAAAAGCGGAATAATCTCCGCTTGCGGTTCCGTGAGTCTTTTGGTTGTGAGTTTTACAAGGTAGTCTGTCACATCTCTCTGGAGATCGTCAACCTTATCTTCGCGCATTGCCAGCTTTGAGGTGATTTTGATGTCGGTCTTTTCATTCATGAAACAGTCGTTCGTGGCTTTTTGCGTCATCGCCCATGCCTCTTTCACCATATAGCGAATGGTATGTATTGCCTGCTCAAGGGCTATTGAAGGGGTGTTTAGCAGGTGTGGCTCCAAATATTTCTTTACTATGACTTCTTCCTTGTCAACCTTTATAACCATGTTGCAAAGTTTGGCTATAACGCCTATAAACGGAAGGAATATTATTACAGTTACAATATTGAACAAAGTATGGCCCATGGCAATGTGTCGGACGAGGTTTTGCGGAATGGCCGCAAAGACATTGCCGTGCGTTATGCTGTTGATAAAATATAAGAATATCGGAATGTGTGTTCCCGGATATGGCACATAGAAGAACATTATCATGCCAGCAGACCCGAGCACATTGAACAGCAAGTGCGCTACGGCAGTTTGTTTTGAAAGCTTGTTGGCCGCAATTGACGCAAGTATGGCTGTTATGGTTGTGCCTATGTTTGTGCCCAGCAACAAAGGAATAGAAGTGTAAAAATTGATCAGCCCGCCGCCGGCCAAAGCCAAAACTATCCCCATTGAAGCGGAGCTGCTCTGGATGACGACAGTCATTAAGGCGCCTATTCCAATTGCTCCGAGTATTGGGAGAAAGGGCATGTAGTTGTTGATCGGCGTGCAGTCGAAAGTCCTGAAAAACGCGATGAATCCGGGAAACTGTCCAATAAGCTTCAGTTCGCCTCCCATCAAGCCCATTCCATAAAAAAGCAGGCCGAAACCAAATATTGTCTGTCCCCACCCTTTGAAAAATGTATTTCTTGACAACATTATCCAAAGCAAGCCGATTGCCACAGCCGGCAGCGCCAGTCCGCCAAGCTTGAACGAAATCATCTGAGCGGTAACGGTTGTTCCGATATTTGCCCCGAAAACAATGCCTATGGCTTGAGTCAGATTCAAGAGTCCTGCGTTTACAAAGCCGATGACCATGACAGTGCAGGCGCTTGATGACTGAATGACTGCCGTGATAGTCGCTCCGGCAAAAACAGCCATTAAGCGGTTGCTTGTGAAAAAATGAAGGATTGTCTTCATTTTTGCCCCGGCCACAAGCTGAAGCCCGTCGCTCATCATCTTCATTCCATAAATAAACAGAGCCAACCCACCAAGAATGACAATAACAAGCCCGGTAATATCCAGACCCATTTCTTTAATTTCAATGCCCCTAATAAATATGCCGTGTTTTTTATCCATCACTTCCGCAGTGATTGTATACACTCCAGTCTTGCGGCCCATTTTGAATTTTGCCTTGGCTATTCCATCTTTGTTTGTCAGGATACTGGAAGGCTTGATCGACGCCTTGACTTTGCTTTTCTCAGGAGTGGACGACAAATGGAAAAATACTGGCGCGTTCTGGACTGGCTTGCCGGAGGAATCCACTACTGTTAGAACTATGGGTTTGGCCAGTGAATTTCCCACATAAGCTTCCTGCCGTCCTCCTTTCACCGAGATTCCGTTTATTACACGTATGCTTTTGGCGGCTTTTGGAAAACCAACTGGAATTATCTTCAAATACTGGTCGCCTATTTCCAGTCCAGTTTTTATTTTCACCCTGACAGTTCCGCCTAAATCGCTGACAGCTTCGGCAGGCATCGGCGTAAGTCCTCCGGGAAACTGCGATTGAAATATGACTTTCACTCCTTCCACTGGCTGGCGTTCTCCTTTGCCGCCAAACATTCCGGGTTTTTTGGGGCCCTGAAGTTCCAGTATAATCTCTTTTTCGCATTCAGAGTTGGGAAGAGCGCATTGGTTGTCGCCTTGCACAACAAGCATAATGTCAACAATTTTTTCTTTGTTTCTGCTGTCGCAGCCGGTTAAAATATGCGCGGAAAGGATTGCGGACGCAATCAGCAGAATAATGTTTCTTTTCATAATTTTATTTTTCCTTAACTATATATTTTTACTATTGAACGTTCAATCGCGCTCACGGCTTGAGCGGAAATCAAACAGAAATAAAACTCAGTTTCAACATTTCTTTAGAATATAATATTGGCCTGTTCCATCGTCTTTTCCAGACAAGCTCCAGCCATTTGCCTTTTTTTTTCTTATTCTAACATAAATCTAATAAAAAAGGGGGAACTCTATTAATTCAGGATTTTGAAATTGCTTATGCTGTGAAATTAATTGATTTGGAACTATAGTAGTCTCTTCTCTGAATACTTAAACTTTGGAACGGAGCTTTATAGATTATGTTGAACTTGCAGGAAGATTCTAAGATTCTGTTTATTGGCGACAGCATCACCGATTGCGGCAGAGATCGCTCAAATCCGGAAAATCTTGGCGGAGGATATGCAAATATCCTTGGCGGCAGACTCGGAATGGAATACGCCGAACTCAATCTTAAATTCCTGAATCTCGGCATTAGCGGCAACCGCGCGCAAGACCTTAAGGGAAGATGGCAGAAAGACTGCCTAGCCCACAAGCCTGATGTGCTGTCAATATTCATAGGCATTAATGACACATGGAGACGATATGATTCTGGAAACCCGACATCCACTGAATCATATAAAGAGGATTTCCGCTTTATTCTCGAAGAAGCGCGCTCAAAGCTTGCCTGCCAGATAGTAATAATGGAACCTTTCGTGCTTTCCTTTCCGGAAGACAGAAAAGCATGGCGCGAAGACCTTGACCCAAAAATTCAGGCAGCGCGCGAGCTTAGCCTTGAGTATGCCGATGTGTATGTGCCGCTCGACGGCGTTTTTGCTTCGGCGTCTTGCAGAAAAGAGCCAGGTTATTGGGCTCCCGATGGAGTTCACCCCTCCTTGCAGGGACATGCTCTGGTGGCTGAATCGTGGATGGACTATGCGGGGCTATAATGACTGAAGAACGTTTTATAGATCTGCATACTCACAGCACTGCTTCCGACGGCTCTTTTTCGCCAACGGAAATCCTGGATCTGGCGGCGGAAAAAAATCTGGCGGCAGTGGCTCTCACTGATCATGACACTATCAGCGGCTTGCCGGAATTTCTTGAGCATTCCCAAAAAATCGACTCAGTGACGGCTGTTCCGGGCGTTGAAATATCAGCTGACCTGCGCGGAAAAGAAGTTCACATCGTCGGCTTGTTCATCGATCACAAATGCGAATCCTTGAACACGCTTCTAACCGAAATAAGAAAAGAACGCGACAAAAGAAATGTTCACATCATTGAAAAACTTCAAAAAATGAATCTGGACATCACACTGGCTGAAGTCATTGCTGTGGCTGGCGGCGAAAGCATAGGCAGGCCCCATTTCGCCAGAGCTCTTATAAACAAAGGATATTTTGCCGAGACTCAGGATGTGTTCGACTCCTGCCTCAAGCGGGGAGCGCCCGCATACTGTTCGCGCGTCCTGCCCAAACCTGAGGACGTCATCAATGAGATCCACAATGCCGGAGGCCTTTCCATATGGGCTCATGCCGTGTACAGGCTTAAAAATGAAAGAGCATTTGTTCGCAAAAATTTAAGACTGCTCACACCAATCGGCCTTGACGGAGTGGAGACCAACTACTCCACATTTACCCCGAAACAACAGAAGATGATGATCGAGTTGACTGAAGAATTCAAGCTGCTGCGGTCTGGCGGCTCTGATTTTCATGGAATCAACCAGCCTGCCATCAGCCTGGGAACCGGGATCGACAATCTGCAAGTGCCCGAGTCAATATATATAAATCTGAAGAATCATATCGACGCTTGTCAGAGCTTGTAAAATTTTGCATCTCTTAGGAGTCTATTCAAAATAAACTGAACATTTGCTGGCGAGGATTTTGGATTGA
>CAZYVR010000373.1:0-5879 GCA_964651145.1 uncultured Victivallales bacterium
GCTGGCGTTCCTGACCGGAGGCAAGTACCCGTCGTAGTCGCCGGCATACATCATGATGTTAGAGCCAAGCTGTTTCATCTGATTTGCGCAGACTGTTGATTTTGCCATGCCTCTGGCTTTATTCAGGGCTGGCAAAAGCATGCTGGCAAGAATTGATATGATGGCAATCACAACGAGCAATTCTATGAGTGTAAAATGCGCGCGTGTCCTGCGCCAGGCGTCTGCCTGCTGCCCAATATATGCCTTCATTTAGCTGGTCTCCCTTTTTACAAGTTTTGGCTTTGCTATAAATTTGTGTTTATTTTTGGGTAATTCTTTGTCTTCAACAAGGGCTGTGATTGAGGCGACAAGCGCGCTGGCAATCTCTTCATTCCCTTCGTCAACGGTTGTCAGAGACGGATAAAAAAGCTCAGACATTTCGAGATTATTGTATCCGACCAAAGCCGTGTCTTCCGGAGCTTTGATTCCTCGCTCATGAAAAACCCGCAAAATGCGCCCCGCCCAATAATCATTTTCCACAACCAACGCGTCAAGCTCTTTATTTAACACCAGCTTGTCCACTATTTCAATTGCCTGCTTCGATGATATTTGTTGAACAATCGAACCAACAGGCAAGCGCCATGTCAATGCCCTGTCCGTCTCTATTCCACATCTTTTCATTTCCTTAAAGAAGGACTCAAATCTTTCTGAAGCCATTGCCAATCCTATCCTCTTGTATCCTTGCTCTCGCAAATGCTCGACGATCTGTCTCGCCCCGTCATCCAAATCGACTGACACGCCATATCCGACTTTCTCCAGAAGTCCAGCGTCGCAAAGGTGGACAACAGGGAACGCGCCATACAAATGTTGCGCCTTCTCTTCTTCAGCCCGATGAAGCAAATGCCCAATTACAATCAGGCCGTCGACTCCGCGGCTTGATAGACTGCTCAAATACTCCTCCAGCTCTGTGAGCTTCGAATCCAATGAAAGGCGGCTCACTATCACATGATACCCTTTTTCTGCGGCAAAACGCTCTATTAAAGCTATTCTTTCAAGCTCAATGGGCGGAGCCTCAAAGCTGACCAAAACGCCAATTATGCGGCTTGTTTTTCCGGCAAGCTGCCGAGCCGCCTGATTCGGGCGATAGCTTAACTCCAGCGCTGCTTTTAATATCTTTGCCTTTTTCTCTTCGGACACTCTGATATTGGATGTCCCGTCAGGATTCAAAGCCTTTGAAATAGCGCCCAGCGACGCGCCAGTTATTCTCGCAATGTCTTTTAGCGTTGCACCCATTAAAAACCTTTCACATACATTGATAAAGCGTTTTATCATTATACATTGATTTTTAGATTCTGTCAAGGATTTTTTCTAAATTCAGACTAACGCCTTGCCGCATTTGGCAATGCGACGGCCCCGCCAAAAGCTCGGGAGCTGGCGCTGCAACGAAATAAAGCTTGTTGTCGCTTCGCGACCCAACAAGCCGCATGCTTTCAATTCGCCATGTGTGCTGTCGCCTAATCTCTTATATGCCAACAACTTTCGCCTTCGGCGACCAGCTATTCCGCCGCTGGGTGGCGTCCGGACAAAGTCCGATTTTTTATGCGATTGCATCGAGCTCTTTTTTTTTATTTCTTTAAACCCAGAAAAAGATTCCCGCCGTTCCGATAGGACACTGGAGAAACGCCCGTGACGTCCTTGAATGCTCGCGAAAAGCTGTGGATGCAACTGAAACCGAGCATCTCGGCGGTTTCGGAGACATTATGTGAGCCAAACGCCAGAACTTCGCAAGCCTTTCTTATTCTGGAGCGCCTGTGCATTACACTGGGGCTGATTCTATGCGTCTCGCGAAAAAGCTTTCTGAAATGCGGCGCGCTCAAGTTAAATTTCCCCGCCAGCTTGCCGACATCAAGATTTTCGCTGACATGTTCGTAAATATAAGCGGCGGCCTCGCGCATGACCTTATTCGCGCGCGCCCCGGCAAACCCCATCTCCCGCTCGCCATGAAGGATTGCGTCGACAAGCTCTGTCATCAATCCGGAAAGCTTAAGCATTGACGAGTCGCGCGCGCGCTTGTGAACAATACATATTTCTTCAATTAGATCCTGAATGGCCACATGATTCGACACTTCAATACTTCCCCGCCACGAAGAAATATCAGGGTCGTTGATTGGCGGATGCATCAACGTTTTAAAATCGCTCAAGTCGCGAACGCCTCCGGGAATTGACGCGTCCCAATGACTGCGCTCCGGATCGTAAAGCAGATCAAAATGAAGATACATGCAATGCATCTGCCTTGATGTCCCGCGCATCTCCGCCAGAGTGTCGGGCGGAACCCAATACAATGTTCCATCGCTTACTTCTGAACTCACGCCGTCAATGGAAAAAACTCCCCTGCCCGCCGGAACATAAACCAACAGATAGTCCAGAAGCTTGCGCTCTTTTAGCAGCCACGGCTCGCGCCATGAATTCCCAGCCTGCCTCACATATGGACGCAATGCGGACAATCTGCGGGTCTCGACATCACGCGGCCTGGCGACTTCGATTTCGCCCGGTATTCTTTTTTTTACCATAATAACCATAAATAATCGTTTGAGTCAAACTATAATTGACTCAATCAAAGATTTCAATACAAAAAAGAATTATTATACAATCAAGCAAATCGTTGCAATCAAAAAGGAGCATTAAAATGCGAAAAGCAAATTTTGAAAATCTCTTAAAAATATTGAATCAGGAAAAACCAGACCGCCCGACACTGTTCGAATTTTTTATGAACGACACAGTCTACAAAAAACTTGCCGGAAAAGAAGTCACGGACAAGAAAGACAAGCTCTCGAACATGAGACTCATGATTAATGCCTTTAAAAACGCCGGATATGATTACGCGACAATCAAAACAATTGACATCAACGCCCTTGCATTTCCATCGGGAGAGCGAGAGCACGGGAAATCAATATCGCTCAATGACGGGGTTCTCATATCCGACCGGAAAAGCTTTGAAGCGTATCCCTGGCCAGATCCGGAAAAAGGAGACTTCGAGTTTCTCGATGAAATAGCCGCGGAAATACCCGAAGGCCTGAAGCTTATCCCCTCCGGCCCCGGAGGCGTTCTGGAAAACGTCATACGTCTTGTGGGATACGACAACCTTTGCTTTATGACAATTGACGATAAAGAACTGGCGAAGGACATCTTTGACGCCATTGGATCGCGCCTTGTCAGATACTATGAAATATGCGCAAAGTTCGACACTGTGGGCGCCATTATGTCCAATGACGACTGGGGCTTCAAGACCCAACCCATGCTGTCGCCTGAAGACTTCCGAAAATACATAGTCCCGTGGCACCGGAGGATTGCCGAAGCCGCCCACAAAGAAGGAAAACCGGCCATCCTGCACTCCTGCGGGAACCTTGAGTCGCTGATGGATGACATAATCGACGACATCAAGTACGATGGCAAGCATTCGTATGAAGACAACATATGCCCCGTTGAAGAGGCATACGAAAAATGGGGAAGCCGCATAGCCATACTCGGTGGCCTGGACCTGGACTTTCTCTGCAGAAGCTCCTCTGACGAAGTGCGCGAACGCTCCCGCAAGATGCTTGAGCAAAGCGCGGAGAGGGGCTCCTACGCGCTAGGCTCCGGCAACAGCATTCCCGAGTATGTTCCCGAAGAAAACTATTTTGCGATGATCAGGGAAGCCGCCCCGGAAAACTCATAATGTTGCTTTTTTTGCCTAAAGAGCGGCAACAAGCTCGACTTCCACCTTGCCGCCTTTAGGCAGCGCGGCAACTTGAACGCAAGACCTTGCGGGATAAGGCTCTGAGAAATACTTTTTGTACACCTCATTAACTTCCGCAAAATCTGACATGTCGCTCAGAAAAACAGTGGCTTTCACCGCTTTGCCAAGGCTTGAGCCGGCAGCTTCCAGAACGGCGGAAAGATTTTTCATGACCTGCTCCGCCTGCTCCAAGGCAGTTTCGCCGACAAATTCTCCGGTCGCCGGAACTACGCCAAGCTGTCCGCTTGTAAATACAAAGCCGTTGGCCACAGTGGCCTGCGAATAAGGTCCTATTGCCGATGGAGCCGCGTCTGTTTTTATTGCATTCATATTATTTTTTCCTACATCACTATTTTATTTAAAGGATATTCTACAATCCCCTGAGCTCCGGCAAGCTTGAGAGCGGGAATGAGATCACGCACCACATGTTCATCAACAATGGTGTTGATCGCGCACCATCCGTCTTCTGTCAAAGGCGAAACTGTCGGGCGCTCAAGAGCTGGAATTTCATCTATAATTTTATTAAGATTGTCTTTTTTGATATTCAGCATAAGGCCAACTTTGCCTTCCGCAGCAAGAACAGCCGTCAGCAACATGGCCATCTTTTCGATTTTGGCTTTCTTGCTTTGATCCTGCATAGCTTCCTTGCTGGCTATAAAGCGAGTTGTGCTTTCGCAAAGAGTGTCAATGATCTTAAGGTTGTTGGCGCGAAGCGAAGAGCCTGTTTCAGTGATTTCCACAATTGCGTCCGCAAGCTTGGGCGGCTTTACTTCAGTTGCGCCCCAGCTGAATTCGACAGTGGCGTTGACGCCGTGTTTTTTCAAGTAACGCTCAGTCATTCCCACCGCTTCAGTTGCAATATGCTTGCCTTCTAGATCCTTGGCCTCGTTTATGCCTGAATCTTCAGGAACGGCGAGAACCCAGCGAAGAGGCTTTCTGCCCACTTTGCCGTAGACAAGCTCGGCAACTTCCACAACATCCGAGCCGTTTTCAATAATCCAGTCATGCCCGGTAAGGCCGCAGTCAAGTATGCCTTTTTCGATATAACGCGACATTTCCTGAGCTCTGATGAGCATGCATTCCACATCCGGATCGTCTATCGTCGGATAGTAAGACCTTGAGCTTATACGAATGTTATATCCTGCTTTTGCGAACATTTCCGCGGTTGTTTTTTCCAGGCTGCCTTTCGGAATTCCCAGCATGAGTTTTGACATTGCAACATCTCCTTCAATAAGTTTTATGTTCTGAGCTTGGCGCAAAAACATGAACAAAGCGCAATGGCGGTCATATCCCGCGAAAGTTAACGCTTCTGAGCCGACTCTTTTCTTTATTTTGCTTTTTCGGCGCAAATATCGAATATAAACCCGCTTTCCGGTTTGTAAAACAAAAAGCGCTCCATTATTCAGTCATAATTTGTATTTTTACAAAAATAGAATATTTTATCCGCATATAACAACGAGACAACAACACTCTAAATTGAGGAAAAAAATGAAAAAAATCCTGTCTCTCATCGCAATCCTAGCCATGTCCGTAAGTGTCTACGCTGGAAGCTCATGCTGTGGGAAAAGTGTAAAGGACGCTAAAAAAGCTGCAAAATTCACAGAATACGCGAAGAATTATGAAGCGCAGGCCAAACAAGCTGAAGAAAAGGGCAACGCAAAACTGGCAGCTTCTCTGAAAGCATGCGCGGCCGCAAAGCTTAAAATAGCAAAAGCCTATGCTTCCGGCGACAACTCAATACTAAATGAAGGCTGTGCCGATTACAAAAAAGCCTGCGCTGAACGCGACAAGCTCAAAGGCAAATGCGGCAGCAAAAAATCATCCTGCGGCAAAAAAAACTGGGATAAAAAACTCAGCAAGCCTAAACTCTAAGTAAAAAAAGCACTTGAGTCAATAACATGCTAATGTTTTTGTTATTGACTTGAGCCAAAGAGAATAAGTGCTATTTTGCCAGCTGCAAAAAGGCAAAAAAGCGATCCTGATTGGATCGCTTTTTTTTAACTTCAATCTGATTATTAAGAGGGTAAAATGAAAAAAGACAAAACAATTAAAATCGCAAAAATCATGGCAATTTCGGCAATCAGCGGCGCTGCATTGTTTTTTTACGGCTGCAAGGCGAGCCCGG
>CAZYVR010000374.1:0-5878 GCA_964651145.1 uncultured Victivallales bacterium
GGCCGGTTATTTCTTGTGTCAGCCTCACTGCGGAACAAAGCGCAGAAGAACCGAACTTTCATTTGCCTGAGTGTTTTGGAACGCTCGTTTTTTAGATAAGGAAAAGTATCATGGAAAATGTTGGGTACTGTTCCAATACTGAATCTTCAGAACAATCATTGAAAGATATAAGGAAAGTCGCCTGGGTCGGGCTGAGCGTGAACGTGGTATTGTCGACCTTGAAGTTTCTTCTGGGTTTTTTCGGAAACAGCAGCGCTTTGATTGCTGACGCGGCGCACAGTTTTTCCGACGTGACAACCGACATCGCAATTCTTCTGGGCGCCAAATATTGGACAGCTCCGCCCGATCAGAAGCACCCTTACGGACATAAAAGGCTTGAGACGCTTGTTACACTTATAATAGGCGTGTTTCTTGTGATTGCCGGGCTGGGCATCGGGTATCGGGCTATTTTTGCCGTGCATGGAAGTCGTCTTCAGCAACCCGACTGGCTTGCGTTGACTGGTGCGTTGATTTCGATTGTTGTCAAGGAGGTGTTGTTTCAATGGTCAAGAAGGCAGGGGAAGCGTTTGAATTCCCAGGCATTGATCGCCAACGCATGGCATAACAGATCTGACGCGCTTAGCTCTATTCCTGTTGCCGCCGCTATTATTGTCGCAATGGCAAAGCCTCAATGGGCTTACATCGACAGTGTGGGCGCCCTTATTGTTTGTGTTTTCATACTTTATACCTCTTGGGGCATTCTCAAGCCTGCTTTGCTTGAGATATCGGAACGGGGCGCATCCGCTGAGGATTGCGACAAGATAAAGATCATGGCTTTGCAGATTGACGGGGTTAAATCTGTCCATGCAGTTCGCACGCGCTGGCTGGGTGGTGGTGTCATGGCCGATTTGCATAGAAGTGGCTCCAAATATAACAGTTCGCGAGGGGCATGATATTGCCGCAATGGCAAAGCACAAACTTCTTGATAACATGCGAAAGCTTCAGGATGTGGTAATTCATATTGAGCCTTACGAGGAAAAATAATAGGCCGGAATAGCGCCTTATTTGTTATCTCCCCTAAATATTTAAAAGAAATTGCCGATACTGCTATTAAGCCGGTCAAGGAGACCGACTTTTATCAACCACTCAGACAGGAGCAGGCAAGGAGGTTCGCGTATGATTGGTTCTATTGGTTCGGCTGTCGCGAGTTATTACGGGACTCAGGCGGAAAACGTAACAAAAGCTGCGACGCAAGGGCAGAATGACGACGCTGATTCAGCAGTCAAATTGCTGGTTGCGCAGGAGGCTGTTCAAAGCTTTTCCGATGAGGTTGAGAATGTGGAAGACATTCTGTCTCTATTGCTGTAACGGCAGTCTTTTTGTGTATGCCCGGCATTTTTTATTGCCGGGCATTTTTATTTTTTCCTAAGCGCCTTGTGGTATTTTACTATTCCTTCGGCAATGGCGTGGGCCAGAATTTTTTGATAGCTGTCTCTGCCGAGCGCGCGTTCCTCTCGAGAATTAGAAAGAAAACCGGTTTCAAGAAGGACTGCGGGGCATGAAGCATTTTTAACAACCACAAATCTGGCTCTTTTTATGCCTCGGTCATTGGCTTTGGTCCGGATTATCAATGCCTGGTGTATTTCATGCGCAAGACGGGCGTTGTTCTTGTCAAGCGCATTGCCTTTTTCGCGTTTGAACTTTGGTTTTGAATCGTGTGTGGACGCCGCGCCGGCTGGAGTGACGCAAAAAGTTTCAATGCCGCTGACGTGAGGCTTGCCGGCAATATTGGCGTGTATTGACACAAATATGTCTGCATGTTTTTTTGCCGTTTCCAGCGCGCGTTTCTCCAAAGGTATAAATTTGTCCCCATCCCTTGTCATAATAGCCATATAACCTTTTTTTCTTAGGATATCACGAAGTTTTATGGCTATTTTTAGCGCTATTTTTTTCTCAAGGTAGAATCTTCCGCGTCCTCCCACATCGCGCCCGCCGTGTCCCGGGTCAATTAGAACTACGCGCATTCTATGAGGGCGCAAGGTTTTGTTTCTTATGATCGGATCCAGCAAGAGCAAAAAATCCTGTTCGCTTATAAATGCGTCATAGCCTTTCAAAAATGGCGCGTGAAGAAAGTTCGTTTTGATGCCGTTAACCATGCCTTCTTTTTTCTCATAGGTGAATTCTATGCGTGAATATCTGCTGTACAATCCGCATTTTTTTTTCCATATGAAATGCTTCATTCCATAATAGCCCGCCACGTCTTTTAGATACACATAGCGTTTGCCGCCGTGGGCTTTTATATACCTGATTTGTTTTGAAGATGCTTTGGTGGCTATCATTATAAGCACAAGGGCAAAGATCGCCCCTGTCGCGCAGAGTGTTGCAAGTTTGCTGAATATGCTCGGATATGTCATAGCTTTTGCTTAAGTTTTCTGTTTATATTTTTTTAAGGATATGAACTCAATGTATGATTCGGCTGGAGGATACATTGCTTCAAGTTTTTTGCCGAGAACAACCGTTTCTTTCAAGGAGCCGTAGACGAACGCCTTGGCGCTGTATAGCGCGTCTTTCCATGAAAATTCCAAAGCTAGTCCGGCTGCAAGAGCCGAGCTGAAAGTGCAGCCTGTGCCGTGTGTTGAGATTGTGGAGTTTGTTTTTGCTTCAGGCGAGCTTAGCTCGAATATTTTCCCGTCTTTTGCCACGATGTCAACCATTGCATTGTTTTTAGCCTGCGCGTGTCCGCCTTTCAGGACGCATCCGCATTTCCATTTTTCAGAGCATTCAACTGCTGCGTCGGCCATGTCTTGAAGGCTGGATATTTTTTTGCCAGTGAGGAGTTCCGCTTCAGGAATGTTTGGAGTTATCCAATCTGCCAGATGCAGGGCTTTTTCCTTTAGCAGGTCTACGGCTGATTCTTCCAGAAGGCGCGCGCCACTTGTTGACACCATCACCGGATCCATTACCAGCGGCGCATTCAGTCTTTTAAAGAGCGGAAGCAAGGCGGCGATTATCGATGCGTTAAAAAGCATGCCGGTCTTTGCCGCCTTTATCGAAAATTTGTCTAGCGTCGCTTCTGCCTGAGCAATCACTGATTCGGTGGGCAATGGGTCTACGCGCCGCACCTCGAAAGGGTTTTGAGCCGTGACGGCTGTGACAACAGAGCATCCAAAAACGCCGAAAGCCGAAAATGTTCTCAAGTCTGCCTGGATGCCAGCTCCGCCTCCGCTGTCGCTGCCTGCTATTGTCAACGCTGCAGGATAAAATTCTTCCATAATTCCCGTTGCCTCTATTGTTTATTTTTTCTTAAGAATATAACATCGATTTCCAGATAAAGAAGCGTTTATTTGAGATAAAAGCTTGCGCAAAAAAGATCATGCGGCAAAATTGAACCGGGCTTTCCTTTTTAGCTTGACCTTTTTAGCTTTGCGTCTTAGAGTATTCATTACGATTTTTTTAACCTTTGACGCTGGAATATTAGCGAAAACATGAGCAACGACAAAAATATGCGCAAAGCTCTTATCATAGACGATTCTTTTTTGATAAGACGACTTCATAAGACTAATCTTGGGAATCTTGGCTTTTCAACGTTTGAAGCTGAGAACGGGCAGGATGGACTCGACAAAATTCAGGAATTGGGCGTGGATTCTTTGTCTCTCATTGTGGTTGATATGGTTATGCCTGTCATGAACGGAATTGAATTTATGGTGTCTTTCAATAAAAATTACCCGGACAGTTCGGTTCCTGTTCTTGTTTGTTCCAGCAAGTCGGATATCACATTGATAAAAAAGCTTATAGCAGTTGGCATCAGCGGATACATCTTGAAGCCTGTTAACTCAAATATGTTTGCCAAGAAGGTCAAAGAAATTTTTCCAGACATAGAATAGGCTTAATCTTTGCTTTTTTCTATGTCCACTGTCAATTCAGATCCGTAACTCTTGTTTCAGTCTTTTTTTAACGTCGCGCATGTGTCGCCGTCTTCCATTTTATATTTGTATACCTTTGACGGAATATCTTCATTTGGCTTCTCTATTTTTTCAATCAGCATATTCACCGCGTCTCTGCCCATGTCGGATGCGGAATAAAATGCTGACGTTATGGATATGCCGAACGAATTTTCTTTTTTTTGCGCTGAAAAAGTTATAATCGAGATGTCTCTGGGGATTTTCATGCCCATTTCCGACAGAATGGCGTATATGATGCATGAAATGCTGCCATAGCTGATTATTGCGGTCGGGCGCTTTAAAGAAAGCTCTTTTGTTAAAAAATCTATTCTTTCTTCTCTCTTTAGTTTTTTTGTCAGGAGAACCGGCTCAAGATTTGCATCCTTCATTGCGGATAAATATCCATTGAGACGGTCGCGCGCGCTGTAGTGGCCATTATTAAAGTCGTTTGACAGGTCGGCGTAAGCTATTTTTTTGTGTCCCATTTTTAAGAGTTTTATGACTGCCATTCTGCCGCTTCCATAGTCGTCGGGATACAAGCTGTTTTGTTCGTGTTTTGAATTCAGCCACACAGAAGGAACGTTGAAGCGTTTTATTAATTCCACCATCCTGTCTGGTATGCGCGAGTTGTAATTGATAAGGAGTCCGTCGCTCATCCATTCGCCAAGGAATTTGGGTATGAAGCTTTCATCCGTTAATTCTTTGCTTGACAACTGAGCCACGTTCATGGACAAATTTTTTCTGGCTATTTCAGATATAAGGCTGTTAAACAATTCATGCGGGAAAGAGCTGCTGTACTCTTCCGAGCCAAGCAAAAAAGTCAGGCAGTTGAAGCGTCCAGTGCGGATGGCGCGGGCAGAAATATTCGGGCGGTAACCCAGTCTGGCGCAAACTTCCATAATATGGTCTCGCGTTTTTTGGCTAATGCGCCCCGTGTTGTTCAGCGCCTGACTTATTGCAGGCACCGAGAGATTCGCCACTTTTGCTATTTCTTTTATTGTTGGCTTGCTTTGTTTCATTTTTCCCGGTATTTTTTAATATATAGTCTTCTTATAAGACTAAGTATATCGTTATATCATTGTTTTGTCAAGGCTGTTTTTTCTTAATCGATTACTTCGCGCTAATTTTATTTTCAAAAAAATATAAATAAAAACTAAAATAGCTATAAATTTTTTTAGAAACTTGCCGATTAACATATATTGACTAAGGTTTGCCATGCCTGAGCATATTTTATTTTAAGCTCGAAATGTGAAAAATTTATTTTTAGAAAGCTATAATTAATGATGGTTTCAAGTGTATCAGGCGATTATGTTCCGACAATGCTTTCTGGCGTTCGCCAGGATCCGGCAACTTACGCAGATGGCTTTAAGCCTGAGAATGCGCAGCCTTTGCCGGAAGAGACGGTTGTCAAGCTTTCTATTTCCAATGCCGCCGAAAATTTGATAACTCAGACACAAGGTGAGTTCCTGCCGGTTAATTCATTGGATGGCGACAAATATTTGAAAGGTCAGCTTAAAAAGAAGAAAAAAGTTACTGCTTCGGGGGAAGAAGGTGACAGCAAGAAAGCTGCTGACGCAGAGAAGGACGGCAATAAGCTCTCGGATGGCGATGAAAAAATGATTCGGAAGCTGGAACAGCGAGATGCCGAAGTTAGGGCGCATGAGCAGCAGCATATTGCGGCTGCCGGGCCCTATGCTGTCGGCGCCCCCTCTTATGATTTACAGGCAGGGCCGGATGGCAAGCAGTATGCCATCGGCGGACACGTCGCTTTGGACACAAGTTCCGTTTCCGGCGATCCCGAAGCCACAATGCGAAAAGCTCAGGTTTTGCGCAGCGCTGCTCTTGCCACTGGCAACCCGTCGGGCGCAGACGCCGCAGTGGCAAGCGGAGCCGCCCAGATGGACGCCGAAGCCAGAACTCAAGCTATGGAAGAGGAAAGAGGAGAAATCAACGAAAAA
>CAZYVR010000375.1:0-5796 GCA_964651145.1 uncultured Victivallales bacterium
GGAAGTGTGCGGTTCTGAGAAAAATCAGAGGAAGTGAACATTATTGTTTTTTTCCAGAATCCCCAAAACAAAGGCTTGTCGGAACCCAATTCAGCGCGCAAGTCTTCCACTTCGCGCGGCGAAGGATTTTTGCCCAGAACCGTTGAGGCAGGATCACCGGCCGCGACTCTGAACAGCACAAAAGTCAGGATCATAACCCCAAACATTATCAGCAGAGAATAAGCCGCGCGCCTGAATATATACTTGAGCATTTGTTCCTCATCGTTTAACTAAAATAGTTTAACCGGAATTTATAACTTTTCCAAGCGATCAAGAATTTCATTAAAATCATCCGGCCAGGGACTTTCAAACTCCATCATCTCACCCGTTTTGGGATGCGGAAAACTCAATTTCCATGCGTGCAGCATCTGGCGCGCGCAAGAAATATTTTGGCGCCCACCGTAAACGGAATCGCCCAAAATGGGAATGTTCCTGTCGGCAAGATGCACGCGAATTTGATGCGTGCGTCCTGTAAGAATATTCACTTCCAAAAGACTGACAGGATTTGAACCCAGCTTCCCCTTTTTAATTACCCTGTAGACAGTGATAGCCATTTTGCCGTTGCGGTCAACCACCGCCATCTTCTTTCTATTCACATGATGCCTGGCGATAAGCGTATTTATTCTTTCCGTGTCTTCCTTGGGAAAACCGCATGAAAGAGCCAGATAAGTTTTCTTGACTTTGCGATCGGCAAAAGCTTTTGACAGTTGAAACTGGCTCTGCTTGGTCTTGGCAACCACAAGACAACCGGAAGTGTCTTTGTCAAGACGATGCACAATTCCCGGGCGCAAATCGCCCTCTGAAAGATCGCCAACAAACTCGTCATTGCGGCCAAGCAATGCGTTAACAACTGTCCCTGTCCAGTTGCCTGCGGCGGGATGCACTACAATGCCCGCAGGCTTGTTTATTACTATTATTTCTTCATCTTCATAAAGGACAGGCAAATCAATATTCTCAGCGACAAGCTCTATTTTTTTCTCTTCCGGGAAATCAATTTCAATTTGTGCGTCCAACTCCACATGCGTCCGCGGAACTTTGCAGGCCTTCCCGTTCAGGGAAACGCGGCCGTCTTTTATCAGCTTCTGAAAATAAGCGCGAGAATAATCAGGAATAAGCTTTGCCAGGCACTGATCCAATCGGCTCCCCGAATTTTTTTCATCAACAATCAACATTTTTTATCTACTGGCTCCAAGTCATTTTTGCGGCTTTTGAAATAAAAGAACAATGCAGTTCCAATTGGAATCAGCACAATTCCTATAACTTGCGCCTGTGTAAACATTCCAAAAAGAAAATCCGAATGGTCTCCCCTAAAAAACTCATCGACAAAGCGAAGAGCGCCATACATAATCAAATAAAGCGAAAAATTCATGCCTTTTTTAAGCTTCCCGGCAAAGTAAAAAAGAATGGCAAATATAATCAGATTTCCGGCCGTTTCATATAATTGCACAGGATGAAGAGCTATTTCCGGATACTTTTGACCTGGATGAGTTCCAGCCGGAGCCACAAAGCACCACGGCAAATTACCGGGCTTCCCAAAACAGCATCCGTTCATAAAGCAGCCAACCCTGCCAAACGCATGCCCCAACGCCAATCCCGGCCCCACTATGTCCAAAACTTTGATTATAGACAACTTTTTTTTGTGGCAATATGTAATGACCACAATTGTCGCGCAAATGAAGCCTCCGTAAAAAACAAGTCCGCCATGGTCAATGCGAACAATCTCAAAAAGATTGTTCTTGAATTGGCTCCAAAACTGGATCACATAAAAAAGCCTGGCTCCGCCTATCCCGGCGACAATAGTATACAGCATCAAATCCGAAACCTGTTCCGGCTTCAAATCGGCAAATTTTCGGTTGCGCTGTATCACTAACACAGCGGCCAAAAACCCCAAGGCGGCCATAACTCCGTACCAACGGACAGTCAAAGGCCCCAAAACAAAAGCTATCTGATGCATTGTAAATATCCAGTTAAATAATTGCAGTGTTTAAAAAACTGTAAATATATCATTGCTTTTTGATAAAGCGAAAATAGATTAACTGTTTATTCATTATAAATAAAGGACGGAATTTTTAACATGACAGAATTTCTTATCAATCACATTGAAATAGCAACGTCGCATGCGCACATATGGGGCTTTTTAATCATTCTCTTTTTCATGACAGTGGAAAGCTCATTCATCCCTTTCCCCAGCGAAATAATAATGATTCCAGCGGGGTTCCTTGCTTATCGAGCCGAACTCACCTTCTCCGCCCCAGTTGCGGATCTTATAATTGCTGTGCTATGCGGCCTTGCCGGCTCCCTGATCGGGGCCTATATCAATTATTTCCTGTCTTTAAAACTTGGAAGGCCCCTTCTCCATAAATACGGCAAATATTTTTTATTGCCAATAAAAACAGTGGAGCGCGCGGAAGAAATATTTATTGAATACGGAGATATAACCACTTTTGTATGCCGCCTACTTCCTGCCATCAGGCAGCTCATCTCAATTCCGGCGGGACTTTCGCGCATGCACCTGGGCCGCTTTTCCTTTTTCACAGGCTTGGGAGCCGGCATCTGGTGCGCAATACTTGCTGGCATCGGCTGGTATTTCGGCTCTTTGTCCGAGAACATGACCTATAGGGAACTTGTCCATAAAGGCAAAGACAGCCTGCATCACAACTTCCTCTGGATATTTTTAGGATTAGTTGTAATTGTGGTTGTTTACTCAGCAGTTCACCATCACATAATGAAATCTTCAAAAACTATTCCAAGCGATATTGACAATAGCTGAAAAGCTGTTATTTGTATGAGCCGCACAACCCCGTGGTGTAATGGCAGCACAAGTGGTTTTGGTCCACTTAGTCTAGGTTCGAGTCCTGGCGGGGTTGCCATCCTTAACTCCTTAAAATCAAGCAAATTATAACTATTCAAGCAACAAAACTTTTGGACTAAAACCAGCTTGCTACATGTTTTTGCTACATACTCGCTTGACTTTTGACGCATCCCGCGCCATAATTGATTAATAACGTTTGATAATGTTTATGGGGGAATGGGATTTTATGTCGGACAAGACTAAAAGCGCAAGAAAGTCTCCTAGGCGCGCCAAAATTCCAAAGCTTTTCCAGCGTGGCAGCAGAGGATATTATTATTTTCGCCGCCGGATCGATGGCAAAGACAAATGGATCAACACAAAGACTTCAGATCTGAAAGAAGCCAAGCTTCTCGCAAAGGCTTATGTGGAGGCGGAGCAGAATGCAGAAGGCATAGCCAGGACTTCCGCTCCAGACATTCAAAGTCTGGCCAACAACATTTCCAGAACCATCGTCGAAGAAGTGACTGGCAAGAAAGTTTACTCTCTTAAGCTGTCTGATGCTTTTGATAAATGGACATCCCTTGCTCCGGAATACTTCGATGTATCGGAAAGAACCAAGGACTTCTGCAAGAACTCTTTTTCGCGCTTTCAGAAATGGTGCGAAGAACAAGACCTTGAATACTGCGAACAAGTGGACAATGAAACCGCAATAAGGTATTCTGGCCATTTATGGGAAAGCGGGATTACTCCCAAAACGTTCAATGAGCATATAAGAATTCTCTCCCGTCTTTTTACCCGTTTTGAGATTGCTGGAATACTTGGGCAGAAGAATCCTTTCTCAAAGGACACTGTGCCGCGCAGAAGCAATAAAAAGCATGACATAGTCGGGCATAAGGCGATTGAAAAGACGCAGGTGGATGAGCTCATAAATAAAGCGACAGCGTACGGACCGGATTACAGGGAACTTTTTATTATAGGTTCTCAAACAGGAATGCGGCTCAAGGATGCTGCGCTTCTTAAATGGAAACAGATAGACGGCAATTTTATTCAGATAATGCCTCACAAGACAAAACGAGCCGGCAGCAAGGCCAGGATTCCCATAACAAAAGCCATAGCCGACATACTTGAAGCTAGGCATAAAGAGACCGCAAAATCTGAATTTATCCTTTCTGAACTGGCTGATGTTTATATTAATTCTCCAGAGTCCGTTACCGGCAAAGCCAAAAGAGTTTTTGAAAATGTTTTTGGCAAAGAAAATACATATGCTAAATCAGGGAAACACCGCAAAAATAAAACTTGCGTCTACTCCTTCCATAGCTTCAGAACAACCTATATGTCGCTGCTTGCCAAGCAGGATGTGTCGATAAGGGACGCAATGAGGATAATGGGCTGGGAGAGTGTAGAAATGATCCGGGTCTACGAACGAGAGCTGGAAAAGACTCGCAAGAACGCCGATGAAAGAACCTTGAAGATAATCGGGCAGATAGAAGAGTTCGACATAACCATCCCGGACTGCAATGCTGAAAAGAAGCTTGTGCCTACAGAAGATGCGTTGCGGGAACTTATAGAGAAATACTCCAATGTGACAATCGGAAGAATATATGCCATATCGGAAGCTGCAGTGAGGAAGTGGCTAAAGAAATTCAGCATAGAGCGAACTAAGCGGATAGAATCTGCTGATGTTTCGGATAAGAAAATAGAAAAAATAAGAGAAAATTTATAAGCGGGGAATAATAAGATGCCGGAAATTCAAAAATTTGAAATTAATAACGCCGATGATCTGGAAAGATACGCTGGCTTAACAGAACCCGGCAATAATATTTTTATTGTAAAATCCAATTTAAGCAAAATTCAAGGTAAGCATTATACGTGGAGTATGTCATAATTACTTGAGTTCAAAATAATCATTTTTTTGTGCGTGACGAGTAATCCGCATTGTTTGGGCACATTTTTTTTGAGGGGAGCTACTCAACTCCACGTGAGTTGCGTGCAATTCCCGCTGGGCTAAAAAAAGGAGAGGGTTGGCCGCCTTTCAGCGGCTGAGTTTGAGCGCCATGAAGCCTGTGTTAGAGAGGATCTGCGAGAGCAAGATGATCGTCAGGCAAGCTAAAAATAGCGGCTACGACATCAAGACCATCAGAGTCAAGTTCCCTGATGAGAGCGACTACGGCGAGCTCTATAAAAGTTCAGTAAAGCTCGCAGATGTGAAACCTAAACTGTGACACGTCTATTGCAAAGCTTAGGCCTTCATCCTCTGGTCGCGGTCGGAATGGTGTGCGTCGATGTCATGCTGTTCGGCGCAGACGCAACAGGCGTCGGCTGGACAGTGTCAGTCATTGTTGCAGGGACCCTGACGATCTCCCTTGCGCGCTGATGCAGAAGTTCTCATTTGGCGACAACTGGGCCGTTGCAATTGCCAAAGGCCTCTTTATCGGCATCCTCACAGCAATCCCCACGCCGTTGCCAGGCCTAATCACAGGAGGCGGCGGCCTGCTGGGCTGGGCAAAGCAGTTGCAGGCGGCAAGGGAGAGTAAAAGCACATGAGTCGCATGTAACCGGGAAGGGAAAGAACTTCTATGGAAAGTTACATAGAGGTTGGCAGCCGAGAAACAGTTGGACGAGGTCAAGGCGGCGAACTTATGGTCGAAATCGACCAGAAGTTAAAGAGCGTGAAATGCTGGAACATCTACTGAGAATTGTGCAGAAGTCGCGGTGCGAGGCAGAAAAACAGCGCAGCCAGGGGAATACCGCCAAGGCAATGAACTTCAGGGCAAAGTTGTTCCGGCAATGCCGTTTTTCTTTTCTTTTAGGCCATTATTGAAAAACTTGTTGACTTCCTCCCTTTCTGTCTTGCCTTTGCTTTTATCATGGACAATTCCGATAAAAGCGTTTGTGGCTTTGCCTGAACTGCTATTTAGGGTCTGTCCGTAAAACTGAGTTTTTGGCTTGGGATTTTTTCAAAGCTC
>CAZYVR010000376.1:0-5773 GCA_964651145.1 uncultured Victivallales bacterium
GGGGCCGGTTATTTCTTGTGTCAGCCTCACTGCGGAACAAAGCGCAGAAGAACCTATATATTGTTTTGTTTTGTGGCATAGCTGTTATATTTCAGGATCTAATAAATGAAAAAATATATTAAAATGTTTGCTGATATAATTTATTCATTAGAAGTTTGTTTAATTCTGCCAGTTGTCTTGAAAATATTTCCCCCAAGGCGTTTTTTTTCAAAAGAGAAAGATGTTCTTCATACAGCCTATCTAAGCACAAAACCTAGGATAATTTGCCAGTCTCTGAGAAAAAACGGAATATCTGCGGATTACATGGCTTTTACACATTTTTTTTCCAATAGCCGTTGGTTGAAAGCTGATGAAAAAGCAGCCGATTTTATCATTGATTCTTTTTTGCCTTTGAGCTGTTTTCAGTTTTTTGGTGAATTATTCAGATTTTACCGGCTCATCCTGAAATACAAAGTTATACACTGTCATTCTCTGCGTTTCCCTTCGTCATGCGCATGGGAGCTTCCTTTATTGAAAAAACTGGGAGTGAAAATAGTAATTCATTATCGGGGATGTGATATTCGAGATCCAGATGCCCCAGGCATGAAAAAACACCGTTTCACTGCTTGTTCGGAATGTGATTATCCAGATTTATATTGCCGTGATCCTCAAAAAAACAAGCTGAGAAAAATAGCTGAAAAATATGGAGATGTGTTTTTGGTCACAACGCCTGATCTTCTCGAATTTTCTGAGCGGGCTGTTCTCTTTCCTTTTTTTGCTCCTATTTTAGACACTGAAACTATCGTGCCTAAAAGATCAACTGACAAACGTTTTGAAATTGTTCATGCCACGAATCATGAAGGTATAGACGGAACAGAACATATAAGGAAAGCTGTTGAACGCTTAAATGAAGAGGGTCTTGATGTTGGCCTGAATATTATGAAAAGATTATCTTATAATGAAGCGCTATGCTTTTACAAAGGCGCGACTCTTGCCATAGGCAAACTTTGCATGGGATATTACGCGAATTCACAAATTGAAAGCATTATGCTTGGAACTCCTACAGCATTTTGGGTCAGAGATGATCTAAAAAAGTACTTGAACGGATTGGAAATTATAAACATCTGCCCTGATAACGTTTATGAAGTATTAAAAGAATTCCTAGAAAACCCAGCAAAGCTTGCCGAAACCGCTGAACGCCAGCAAGCGCATATCAGGCGAATTCATGATAATGATAAATTATCGTCTGACCTGAAACAGATATATGGAATTTGAATTATATTTTTATGAGACCATGCTATCGTGCGGAAGGAATTCCGCACGATAATCTCGCTGTATCAATCTTTGTGAGTTTGTCAATGCGCCAGATTTTGAAGCTTGATAGTTTCATCCTGTGTTTTCAGCAAACTTAAAAAACACTCCATCTTATGTAGCTTCGCCATGTTTTTTTTTATGGGAAGCCTGCGTTATTATTTCTTTTTTGCCTCTTTCAATTGCTCGAACTCAGGGCGGCTTTTATAAAAATGGTCAAGCGGATAACATCCTGAAATGATGCCCTTTCTGGGCGCGGTTGTGCAATCGCTGAAAGTGCGGCAGATTCGGTTTTTTTGAATGGGATTGCCTTCCAGAATGTCCGCAAGTATGTCGGGATAAGGCAAAACCATTCTTCCGATTCCGACAAAGTCGGCCATATTATTTCCAATGACGGCTTGCGCGACATTTCCGAGCCATTCCTGCAAATAAGTGTAGCCCGAGCCGACAAATATCATGTCGGGCCTGGCTTGTTTGACTTCCGCCACTGCGTTTATCTGACGCGCCACGCCTATAAGAGGGTCTTCCGGCGGATTATAGCCGTCAGACGGCGGAAACATTGCCGGGCGCTGTATGTGAGGATTATAGTAAGGGCTTCCAACCGTAGTGCAGACCATCCTTATGCCAAGCGACTTCAATAAATCAAGAAACATATATGTTTCACTCATGTCTACGCCCTGCCCTGTGCCGTCTCCGCCAAAGGCATATAAATATTTGCCGGAAAACTCCTCCGGCTCTCCTAGGTTATTTTTGCCCTTGCGAAAAGGCACATAATCGAAAAGGCTGAGACGCACGCCAATCTTCAATTCAGGGACTTCAGCTTTGATTCCCTGGACTATTTCCTTTATAAAGCGGGTGCGATTCTCAAAGCTGCCGCCATATGGCCCGGGCCTGTCAACCGCGCTTAGAAATTCGTGTCCAAGATAGCCATGGCAATGCTTGACATCCACAAACTCAAAGCCTGCTTTGCGCGCGAGTTTTGCGGCGCTTATAAAATCGTCTATTATTCCCTTTATTTCATCGTCAGTCAAAACAGGGTGGTCCTTGCTCAGGCCAAATTTATGGTCCAGAATTGGATGATGATAAACTATTTTTGATTCCAGTTTATTGTTGTCGTTCGGCTTTGAAAAACGTCCGGAATGCGTAAGCTGAAGACCGACGAAAAAGTCGTTAATATTCCCGAATCGCTCTTCATGAGCGTCTGTCATCATTTGCCGCATGTCATCAATTCCCGAAAGAGTCTCTTCGGTCATTCGAAGCTGGGATGGGTTGCTCATGCCGTCCCGCCGCACCGCCGCCGCCTCAGCGCCCCAGATAAGTTTTGCGCCGCTGATTCCAAAGTTTTTCCAGCGTCTGCGCGTGAAATCGGAAGGGTGTCCGCCTGGACAATCCCAGCCTTCCATCGGAAGAACGCAAAAGCGATTGCCGATAGTTTTTTCTTCATACTGCAAAGGCTGTTTCAAGGGAGCATTTTCACCAGTTTCTATTTGTTCGTCAATGGGAATTTTCGCCCCTATTTCATTAAGGTATTCCTTGAATTCGCCAACCGTTTTAAGGGATGCTATTTTGCGGAGTTTTTTCTCACTCATATTAAAACCTCTTCTCTTTTTTGATATGCAAAATTAAAATTTTCACGTTGTCGATCGCTTCATATGAATGCTCTTGAAGCGCGTCAAACTGAATGGACTGCCCCGCTTCCAATTCGTGTTTTTCATGAGGCAGATAAAACGCGAGGCGGCCTTCAAGGACCCAGCACACTTCATAGTCGCCATGATGGATTTCCGGGCGCGACACGCGGCGCCCAGCGTCGGCCGTTCCCAGAAGACAGCGGACATTGTCATATTTCACTTCCTGAAAATGAAAGCCGTTTGAATCGTGCTCGGTCTTGTCTCTCTTCTGCGCCGACCTGGACTCCGCAAGCGCCAGAAGCTCGGAAGCGTTCATTCCGAAAACCCGGCCCAGCTTGTAAATAGTGTCCAATTCAGCGCGGGTCTGATTTCTTTCCAGCTTGGAAATGACCGCCGAAGAAACCCCGGACCGCTCCGAAACATTGGCTATGTTCAGTCCTTCCCTCTTGCGAAGCTCGCGCAAAATCGAAAAATCATATATCCTGTCCAAAAGCAAAACCTCACAAACTAATTATTGAGACTTGAAATATTTTCTTTTATAATATATAATGGTTATATATTTATTGTCAACGAAAGTTTTAAATATTTTTTTAGCTTATGAGGTGTTATATGAAAAGAGTGGCGTTAATAACCGGCGGAGCGCGCGGCATTGGCTTTGGAATAGCCAAATGTCTTGCAAAAGAGAATTACAATCTGGCTGTTTGCGGGAGAAGCGGCGAAGAGTCAACAACGGAAGCCCTTTCCGAACTGAGAAAAAGCGGCGCGGAAGTTCTTTACTGCAAATGCGACATAAGCGACAGCGAAAGCCGCAGAAATATGATTGACAAAATCAAAGAAAACTACGGAAGGCTGGACACTTTGGTAAACAACGCCGGAATCGCTCCTTCCGAAAGAAAGGACATTCTGGATGCAAGCGAAGAAAGCTTTGATAAACTGATAAGCGTAAATCTGAAGGGGCCTTACTTTCTTACTCAACTAGTCGCAAACTGGATGATTGAACAGAAAAAAACTGACGACAGTTTTCAGGGAAAAATAGTCAACGTAACTTCAATATCCTCGACTGTGGCATCAGTCAATCGCGGCGACTACTGCATATCCAAAGCCGGCTTGAGCATGACCACCAAACTCTGGGCCGCAAGGCTTGGCGAGTTTGACATCCCGGCATATGAAATAAGACCCGGAATAATCCAAACAGACATGACCTCAAAAGTAAAGGGCAAGTATGACAAATTAATAGATGAAGGTCTGCTCCCTCAAGCCCGCTGGGGTTATCCTGAAGATATCGGCAAAGCCGTCGCGATGCTGGCAAGAGGCGACATGCCATATTCCACCGGCTGCGTGCTTACAGTCGATGGCGGACTGACGCTCGAACGCCTTTAACGGAGAATAATATCCATGCAGACAAAAACGCTCGAACTTAATGGCCGTAAAATCAAATCAACACATGTCCACACATTGATAATAGGCAGCGGCGCGGCAGGGCTCAACGCCGCTGTTCAGCTCCATGCAAAAGGCATGGAAGACATCCTTATCCTGACAGAAGGCCTCGCGCTTGGAACGTCCATAAATACGGGAAGCGACAAACAGACCTACTACAAACTGGGCATGTGCGGCAATGAAAAAGACTCTCCCGAATATCTTGCGGAGTCATTCTATTCGGGCGGAAGCATGCGCGGCGACATTGCGCTCACAGAGGCAAGCCTTTCTGCAAGGGCGTTTATGAATCTCGTAAATCTGGGCGTGCCGTTTCCGCAGGACAAATACGGTCAGTTTGTGGGCTACAAAACAGACCACGACCCGCTCCAGAGAGCGACTTCTGTCGGACCATACACATCGCGCGAAATGTGCAGAGTCCTTATAAAGGAAGTTCAGCGAAGAAATATAAAAACAAATGAAAAACGCGTGGCTGTGTCACTCCTGACTATAGAAAAAAATGGAAACAAACGCGCAGCCGGAGCAATAGCCGCGAACATGTCAGAGAACAACGCTGACATCAACGACGCGCTTGAAGTCTACACCGCCGACAACGTTGTGTTTGCTGTGGGCGGCCCGGGCGGGCTTTACAAGACAAGCGTATACCCGAAAGTTCACACGGGAGCCATAGGCCTGGCGCTTCTTGAAGGAGCCAAAACGCGGAATCTGCCAGAATCTCAGTTCGGGCTTGCATCCACAAAATTCCGCTGGAACGTGTCTGGAACCTATATGCAAGTCGCGCCGCGATTCATTAGCGTCGGCTCCGACGGCAAAAGCGACGAGCGTGAATTCCTGCGTCCCTGCTTCAAGAATGCTGGCGAAATGAACAGCGCAATATTTCTAAAGGGATACCAATGGCCCTTTGATTCCCGCAAAGCCGCGGGCGGCTCATCTCTTATCGACATTCTTGTTTACATCGAAACCGAAATAAAAGGGCGGCGCGTCTTTCTGGATTTCCGCTCCAACAGCGAAGAGTTCGATTTTAATTCACTCAGCGATGAAGCTTATGACTACCTGAGCAAATCAAACGCGCTTTCAGGAACGCCTCTCGACCGGCTAAAAGCAATGAATCCACAAGCCATTGAGCTTTACAAAGACCACGGAATAGACATAGAAAAAGAGCCGCTCGAAATAGCGGTCTGCGCGCAACACAACAACGGGGGACTCGCCGGAAATATATGGTGGGAATCCGAAAACATAAAGCGCCTCTTTCCGATAGGAGAAGCAAACGGCTCGCACGGTGTATACCGTCCCGGCGGCTCGGCATTGAATTCAGGACAAGTCGCAGGATTCAGAGTTGCGGAATATATTGCCTTCAAGCGCAAAGAAAATCCGCTGGACATAAAACTGGCGGAAGAAATTGCATCAAAAAAACTTGAAAA
>CAZYVR010000377.1:0-5715 GCA_964651145.1 uncultured Victivallales bacterium
CATGGGATTCAGAGATGACGTTGCTGGTGACAGGAAGGGCGGCTGGACAGATCAAGGGCCGCAAAACGACCTTCGTAATTTTCCTGTCGGCAAACAGGAGTTTATTGGAGTGCCTTTTAACATAATAGATCCGGCGTCAAATGGCGGCAAGTCATGTGTTGTTCTGCGCGGAAATATAACCACAAAGACTGGCTTCATGCCGGACAAATGTCAGAAGATCATGGTGGATAAAAAAGTGTCAAAAATTTTCTTCCTTGTGAGTGGAGCCTGGATATCAGGCAAGAGCAAAAAGGAAACAATGGGAAAGATTCAAATAGTCTACACCGCAATGGGCAGAGGAGCGTTCGCCACGCAGGACATTCCCCTCATAACAGGAAAAAACATCAAAGACTGGTGGAACCCCGCAGCGAGCGGCTCCCTCTCCGATGCATCCCTGGCCTGGGTTGGCAGGACTGAAAGTTCAAGAGACAAAATCAATGAGGTGGGAGCTTACCTTTTCGAGTGGGTTAATCCCGACACAAATAGAAAAATACTGTATATAAATTTCTATTCGGCGAGAAAAGGCGTTCCTGCGCTTTTGGCTGTCACAGGAGAGGAGCTTTAAATGAAAACAACAACATTTATTTTGTCCATTTTGGCAGCGCTGTTTGCAGGAGGCATGACTTCAAACGCAGAGGAACATTTCTCGCTGACAGTGAAAGACAACCGTTTTGAAATCGTGAACGGAAATATTAAAGTTGACAATCTCAACGGGGAAATATATCCGGGGATTTCCTTGGGAGGGGGGCGCACAGTTTTTCATTGTTTTTTCGGAAAAGTCAAGAGGCCGCGGCTTGATTCCCTAATGATTGCCGCTGATGAAAAGACTGTCAAACGCATAGAAATGATGTCAAAACCCTTTGAGATTAATGGAATTCTGCATCAGTTTCTGGTAAACATAGAAGCTCGCGCCGGAAAGCCTTACATTCTTCTTGAAAGCGCTCTTATGAACCTTGACCGCATTCCGTCCTCAGCATTTTTCGGATGGACATGGCGCATGACATCCGACAAATACTCCGCCGATGGCGCGGAGCCGTGCCCGGCTGTATTTCCGTGGAAAAAAATGCCCTTCAAAGACTCTCTCTTTTTCCCGGCTTCAAAAGCGAATATGGCTCTGGCGTTGGACGGTTCAGAGAAAAACCTGAAATTTCTTACTAATATCAACTCGGAGGAGAAAACCAAATCCTGGAAAAACGCAATCTGGGGTTTAATGATAAATAAAGATAATCAAAGACTCATAAAAAAAGATGAAGCAATACGGCTTAATTTTGTGCTTTTCAGCCCGAAAGATGCGACCGAGGCCCAATCTGAAACAGTTAAAATGAAAAAAGACAACCTTTTCCCTCAAATATGGAAATGATATTTAGAAAAAAGTCGAATTGTTTAAAGTGAAATCTTTGCAAAAAATTGAAAAGGAAATTTTTACATGAAAGCGGACATAGAAATACCACAGCCCGGGGAATGGGGGGTTGTGGATGAACTAACCCAAATACTGTTCAGTTAATGATTGATTTGAGCGTAGATTATATTAGGGTCTGTCCAGAAAAAAGTAAGTTTTTTAAATAGAGAGAGATACATTTTTTTATAACGGATTAAATTATGTAAATAAAGTGTTTTTTGCTCAAAAACACCGTAAGCGTAATATCGGTATTATTCGAGTTTGCTGAGATAAGTATGCCCTGAAGCGTGGTTCCTCAATTATACCAATCCGATGAGCATCCTGACTGGCCCCTAAATGAAAGTTTCATGGCAGTAGGCAGACATCTGTGTTAAGCAACTAAAGAAAGAAAGGATTATTTTATGAAATTATCTACAGATCCTGAGCAGCCATTAATGTCGGAATGGAAATTTGTGGAGCATCTTAAAAGGCCTCTCCACGAATATATCTCTTTGGAAAGGTCAATGCCAAAAGAAAATGAAGCTGACTTAAGCAAAGGTGTTTCGCTGAAATTATCCTTCCCTGACAAAGAAAAGCTGCTGGAAACAGCGCACAATGATTTCAAGAGTTTCCTTGACAAAGCTAAAATCTCAACTGACGGCTCTTATCAAATAATAACCGAGCGATCTAAGACAGAATGCTTTGAAGCTTACAGGATAAATATCTCTAAAGATTCTTGCAGGATTCAGGCAAATGACACAGAGGGAATAAGGCGCGCTTTAATCTATCTCGAAGATGAAATTCTCCGTGCCGGAGGCCCTTTCATTCCTGCTGGATTAACAGAGAAAAAACCGCTGATAAAAACAAGGATTTCTCGCTGTTTTTTTGGCCCAATAAAACGTCCACCTCTTAATCGGGATGAATTGATGGATGATGTCGATTATTACCCGGATGAGTACTTGAACAAGTTGGCGCATGAAGGTATAAATGGATTGTGGTTAACCATAACATTTAAGGACTTATGCAAAACGTCAATAGCTCCAGAATATGGCAAAGACGCAGGAAAACGTCTTTTAAAACTGCGCAGGACGGTTGATAAGTGCCGCCGTTACGGAATAAAAATCTATATATTCTGCATTGAGCCAGCCGCATGGAAGATTGACGATCCGCCATTGCTACGTCATCCGGAACTCGGCGGCGCAAGAAATGGAGACACTGTATTTTTTTGCCCCTTTTCAGAAACATCACAAAAATATTTATATGACTCTGTTTACGGTATTTTTAAAGCCGTTCCTAATTTGGGCGGCATGATCAATATATCCTATGGAGAAAGAGCAACCACATGCTTCAGCAGTATCCAGCCATCAGAGACAAAACCTGTTGATTGTCCGGTATGCTCCGGCAAAAAAAACTGGGAAATATTGGAAAGTTCTCTTTCGGCTATGGAAAAAGGGATGCGAAACGCGAATCCAGATGCGCGCTTGATAAGCTGGCTCTATACGCCGCAAACTGGCGATTTTGCCGATTGGTTTTATGAAATCCCCAATCATACGCCTAAAAACGTGACACTTCAGCTTAATTTTGAATCCGGTGGCGTTAAAGATCAGTTGGGTAAACCGCGCTCTGCTGGAGATTACTGGTTATCCTACGTTGGACCTTCGAGCAGATTTAAAAGCATAGCTAAAAACGCTTTCCCTGCAAAGACAGAGATGTCCGCAAAACTCCAAGTAGGATGCTCTCATGAAATTGCAACAGTCCCATTTGTCCCTGTTCCTTCACTGCTTTATAAAAAATATAAAGAGATGCGCAAGCTGGATGTTTCCAGCGTGATGCAGTGCTGGTATTTTGGCAACTGCCCGGGACTGATGAATAAAGCCGCGGGTGATTTGGCATTTGAAAATTTTGCTGATTCCGAAAAAGATTTTTTGCTCAGACTTGCTCTTCCGGATTGGGGATCAAGCGCAAACAAAGTTGTCAAGGCATGGGGGCTTTTCGCGGACGGCTACTCTAATTATCCAGTGTCAAATATGTTTCAGTATTACGGCCCAATGCATGATGGAATAGTATGGCCGCTTTATCTTTTTCCAGACAACGAGACTCTTGCTCCGACATGGCAAATATGCTTTGGGACAAGCGGCGACATCATAGGCGAATGCCTCGGGAATCACACTCTTGATGAGGCAATAGGACTTTGCCGCGAAATGTCTAAAAAGTGGTCTTCGGGAGTTGAGATCATGAAAAAACTACGTAAACATTTTCAAGCTAACCCCGAGCGTCTCAAAGATATTGGAGTGGCTGAGGTAATAGGCTTACAATTTGAAAGCGGCTACAATATCCTGCGCTTTTATGCGTTGCGCGAAGAGCTTTTTGACTCTCAGGACAAGTCAAAATATTATAATGTTCTTGACCAAATGGAATCCATTGTCCTAGATGAAATAAAGAGAAGCTCTCGCATGATTGAGCTTTGCGAATATGACTCCCGACTGGGCTTTCATTCCGAAGCAGAAGGCTATAAGTATTTTCCAGAAAAACTCAAATGGCGCATAAAAATGCTTCAAAAATTACAATCTGAAGACTTTTCCAGAGCGCGCGCATCTTCGTCGCTTTATCAAAACACTGAGGACGCTCTCACTTACAACTGCAACTGCGACTCTTTTGAGGATTGTGACTCATTTAAGTGGAAAGCATCCCATGACACGCAAGATTTGACAATTGAGATCAGCTGTGATGGAAAAGGAGATCCTGACCAATTTTTTATTTCTCTTATGTTCAGACACACATCTGTATTGATAATAGACTTATACAAATCAGGCTATGTTAGATTTAGCAAAAATGGTTGTTCGCGTCAGATAACAGAAACAGCAAGCGGATGGAAAGTTAGCGTAAAAATGCCAATAGAGCACGACATAAAAACCGCTCGACTAAGCATTATAAGGATAAAGACAGATGGAGAGAAAAGCCAAATAGACACATGGGGTGGTTCTCCCCAAAAATACAGGTTGCGGCTTGGCATGTACAATCCTAAGAAAATGGGGTTATTAATATTGTGTCAATAGGTATGTAAAATTAACTCCCTGTGCAGCAGATGAATTTGACCCCGCCCTGAAGGGGTGAGGGTGTACATCGAGTTACAAACGGATTTCGTCCTCCGTCAAATGGCCGTCATTTTTTGCTTTCTCGTATGATTCGGAGTAGTTTCTTGAATAACTCTTATCAATTGCAAAGGGCTTCAGATGAAAGCAAAAGATATCCCCATTCCCGAACGCTGGCCTCCCTTGGTCCGGCAAGCCATGCTTCATGCCATATCGCTTGCGCACTTCAGTATAATATGCGCATGGAGCAGGGCATCCGATTCAAGCCTTGCAAATGTGCGCTTAAAGGGCAAACTCGACAAGCTCCAAACGGAACTTTCACGGAAAAACAATCAACTCCGCATTATAAAGAGTCGCCTGGGAAAAGTTCAGGCAAGGCATCATCCGTATTATACGCCGATTGAACGAATGGAAATCCTTGCCCATAAATCAGCCTGAGGATGGAACTTGAAACAGGCAGCCGAAGCTTTTGATGTTGAGCCTTCAACCATTTCATCATGGCTTAAACGCATTGATGATGATTCCCTCGTCAAAATTTCGATTCCCTGGAACAAATATCCCCTGCTGGTGAACTCTGGTAATCATTAACCACTTTTCCAGGAAGTCCATGGGCTTTGCCCTTTTCAGGAAACAGCCTTCCTCTGAAGATGTCACTGCGGCTATTGACAAGGCTATCAAAAGAACCGACAAAGCTCCCAAATATACAATTACCGACAAAGGCTGCCAGTTTCATTGCACGTTTGATCCGCGATAAATATTCCTTTGGGGCCATTGGGAATTATGAGCTTTTTCTTTTCTAAAATATCCAAGGCTTTACCCATTGTCCGGGTCGATACATCAAATTGTTTGGACAATGTTCTTACAGTTGGCAATTTAACAGAATACTCTCCTGCGCGTATTGAGCCTTCAAGGGCTTCACTTATTTTGATATATTTTATGTGCTTCATCTTCTCCACGTGTAAGACATTGTGTAATACATGTCACATGATTGTTTTATAATGCTGAATGTTGCTTTTGTCAATCTCAAATATTCAAACTCGTACTGTTTTTTATGGACTCAAAGTAATGCGATGGAACCGCTAAAAGTCTAGGGCGCTGGCGCTGTAACGAAATAAAGCTTGTTGTCGCTTCGCGCCCCAACAAGCTGCAGACTTTCAATACGCCATGCGCGCTGGCGCGCAATCTTTTATGCGCCAACAGCTTTCG
>CAZYVR010000378.1:0-5707 GCA_964651145.1 uncultured Victivallales bacterium
GAACGACAACCTTGAGTCATACATAGCGGAAACACAAAAGATGAACGAAGACCTGAGCGCCAACATCGTCGAAATGACACAGTCCACAAGCATTGGCAACGCAAGCTCTATGATAGGCAAAAATATAAGCTATTACGATGAGGCTTCGGGGTCAGAATTATCAGGAATAGCATCGCAAGTGAGCGTTGAGAACGGCGTCCCGTCACTGCTCATAAATGGCAATGCAGTCAATATGAACACGATTACATCAATAAGC
The DNA here is from genome assembly GCA_964651145.1 of uncultured Victivallales bacterium. GTDB lineage: Bacteria > Verrucomicrobiota > Lentisphaeria > Victivallales > GWF2-45-14 > CAZYVR01. The sequence continues at coordinate 257 of CAZYVR010000378.1, forward strand.
TAAGAAGGAGAAGAATATGTCAAATCTATTTAATATCGGAGTTACTGGAATGCAGGCGCAGTCAAACAGCATGGCTGTTATAGGCAACAATATTTCCAACAGCGGAACCTGCGGATTTAAATCAAGCACGCTGTCTTTTTCTGAACTGTTCACGACAAACCTTGGACAGTATTCCAACGGCACAATGACGCAGTACGGAAACGGCGTTCAAACCACAGGAGTAACCACTGACTGGGCGCCTGGCTCAGTTACAGGCACAGGCAATCCAGCAAACCTGGCAATAACCGGAGAAGGATTCCTCCCTGTCGCATATGAAGGGGAAATCTATTACACAAGAGCCGGCGATTTCACGCTTGTTGAAACTGAAATCAGCGCCGGCGTGACGGGCTATGTTTTTATGCGCCCCAATGGAGCCGTGCTGCTTGGCGGAACTGCCGATCCTGTGACTGGTATGGTCTCCATCGGCGGAGCCGATCCGACAGACTATTTGTATTTTGACTCGGCTCCGACATCCTACGAAGTATCGGCCAGCGGAGAAGTATCGGCGACGGGCGCAAATGTGGTGAATGGAAACGTGGGCGTTCAGCGCTTTAACAACCCCGACTCTCTGGAGAAAATTGAAGGAGGATTATATTCGCCGACCTCGCTGACATCATACAGCACAGGAAGCGAAGGCTCAGAAGCGCCCGCAATCCCCGGTCAGTTCGGCTCGGGAAACCTGCTTCAAGGCAACTTGGAACAATCCAACACCGACCTTGTGACAGCGTTTACTGATTTGATACAAGCGCAGCGCGCTTTTCAGGGGTGCTCTAAAGTGATAACCACAGCAGATGAGATTCTACAGACGGTACTGAGCCTCAAATAATCTCTGAACGGAGGATCTAAAAATGGGATACACCAGCATCTCTGACATAAGTCTCAGCAACGCGCTGCTCAAAGCCACGCAGGATAACAAATACGATTACTCGCAGGAGCTGATCAGAATATCCACAGGCAAAAAATATTTAAAAAGGTCAGACGACCCGATCGCGACAAACGAAGCCGCGACAATAAATATAGACATGTCTAAAAATGAAAGATGGATAAGCAATGTCGAATCTGCGGAAAATTGGGAAATAGCCACAAGCTCAGCTTTGGAAAATATTTCCAGCTCAATGCAGAGCGCCAATGAGCTCATAGTGCAGATGAACAGCGGAATACTCGATGCTGATGACTATAAAAATATAGCATATGAAGTCGAACAGATTATTGAATCGCTTGTTTCGTCAGGCAATTCAAAGTATCTTGGCACTGAGATTTTTGCCGGCGTCAGCACAGGCTCCGACCCTTTCACTGCAACAAGAGATGCGGACGGGAAAATAACCGACGTTACATTTCTTGATCCAGCCTCCGGGATCACCACTACCTCCAGGCGAAGTGTCGCAATATCCGAGACCTCAACTTCTGAGTACGGCCTGACCGGGGACGAAATTTTCAAGTTCCAGAATTTAGAAAACACTGGCACAGAAGCCGTCCCGAACTGGCAATATGTGGATGTCGACATTTTTGAGACTCTTATAGAAATAAGGGACACTCTGGAGCTCGGCGAACTTCCACCCCTGGAATTATCAGAAAGGGCTCAGGCCGGACTTGACAATGTCACCTCCAAGCTGGTGGCAAATTCAACAAGCCAGCAGAAATTTAAAGCCGTCGGAAGCAATCTGAGCAATCTGGCTCAGGTGGCGTTTAACCGTTTGAGCGAGGTAGAAGACCTTGACGTTGCCCTTGCCGCCACAAACTTGACATCATTTGAAGCGGCTTTGGAGGCGTCATATCAGATACTGGCCGGCATGAACGGTCTTTCGTTGATGGATTATATATAATAAAATTAGCGAGACGGCCCACAGGCAAAAAACAAATGAGAAAAACGGCATAATATGTCAACTGATTCTTAAGGATAACATGGGCAAATCTATTTGTGGATGGAGCTCTTACATTTTTGTCGCCATGCTCCTGGAGGCATTTTGTGCTTCTCTTTAAACCAGGATATAAAATATTTAGCGTCCGCAAAGCCAGTTCGCCTGGCAATGACTGAAACAGGCATGTCTGTGCATGTCAGAAGCTCTTTTGCCCTTATCATCCTGAACCAGTCAATATATTCATGAGGACTCTTTCCCATTTTGTTTTTGAAGGCCCTGTAAAGGGTAGTTCGGTCAACTCCCAAATCTTCAGCCAACTCGCTGATGTTTTTATTTATGTCCGGGAGCGACTCCAATATATCCACTGCTTTTGCAACAAGCATATCGCGCGAATAAATTTTATTGCCTGCTGTTTCCACTCCCGATTTTCCGCACGTTGAAATCAAGTCAAAGACCATGGACAGCATCCCGGAAACTGTCCGCTTTTCATCTTCGATATAATTATATATATTTTTAAATATCCTGATGGCCTCCGATGGATTGTCGGGCGTGACAACAGGATTATCTCTGCTTAATCCGAATTCTCCAATAAATTTTTCACAAGCAGGCCCGTTAAATTGAATCTCATGCCATCCCCAGGAACTGTTTTCTGTCTGCAAGAAATGAATGGTCTCGCTTGGAATCGCGCAAAACATATCCCCCGCTCTAGCTTTGCGGGAAACGCCACTCATTCTGACCGACCATTCACCGGCAGTCACAATGCGAACAGTGACTCCCGAAGGAATCGTTTGAAAAGAAGAATATTTGCCATTCCCTGTCACGCGATGCGCTTTAAACAGCCAAAAATTCAAGTAGGCTGGAATAGGCTCTATAAACCAGAATCCTGGACTGTCCGCCGCTTTTTTGCGCTTGCTCATTTTTCCACCTCCAGTGCAACAAAAAAAGAATTGACCAGGCTGACAATATAAGATATAATATTGTTAATGCAACAAAAACTATATATCGAGGGATGATGAAATGAGAAAATATATTGATTGGGAATTTCCGCTTCCGCGCACGCACACCGGCATAATGCTGGGCAATGGAACAACAGGCATGCTTGTTTGGGGAGAAGGCTCCGAGCTGAAGATCACAATAGGACGCGCAGATTTTTGGGATCATCGGGGAGGAATGCCATGGACTGAAAAACAAAACTATAAAGACATTAAAAAATGCCTGGAAAACAATGACGGCGAAGGCATTAAAAATATTTTTGCATGCTCCACTGAAAATGTTCCAGGTCAGCCAGACCGTCCCTCCGTGCTTCCTGTTGGCAGGCTTGACCTGATTCTCGATGACGGCGCGGAATTAAAGCGTGGGAGGATCGAGCTAAAAACTGGAATAGCGGAAGTTGTTTATTCGAAAAACGGCATTGATAGCTCGATAAAGATTCAAATATCAATGAAAGAGCAAATTTTTCATATTGAGCTTCCGGACGAAAAAATATCAGTCAAAGAAGTTCCATCATGGGAGTTTAAAGGAGAATACTTTTCCGGCATTTCTTTTGAGCCTCCGGTTATGCTGAATAATAAGTCATTGAAAGGATGGGTTCAGAAGCTTCCGGCTGATCCCGCTTTATGCGTGGGTTATAAAATTGAAGAAAAAAGCATTTGGGCGCTCACTGAGCGCGGAGGAAATTTTGACGAGTTGATTAAAACGGCTGAAGAAAAACTTGCGTCAGACAGCAAAAAATTTGCCGAAGAAAACAGCAAATGGTGGAACAGATACTGGGAGGACATCCCGGAAATAAACGTGCCCAATGAAAGCATTGACTTTGTCTACTGCTATGGCCTTTATAAATTTGCCGGATTTACAAATCCGGCCGGAGTCCCAGCCACGCTTCAGGGGCCATGGATAGAAGAATACGAATTGCCGCCATGGTCAAGCGATTACCATTTTAATATCAATGTCCAGATGTGCTATTGGCCGGCTTACAAAGCCAATCGCCTGACCCACCTCAAGCCGCTTTTTGACATGGTTTGGTCATGGCGCGACAAATTGCGCAGCAACGCCAAAGCATTTCTGGGCATAGACGATGGGTATATGCTCCCGCATGCCGTGGATGACCGCTGTGTCTGCATGGGCTCATTCTGGACTGGCGCAATCGACCATGCCTGCTCCGCGTGGATAGCCCAGATGATGTATGAATACTTCAAATACACCGCCGATATTGATTTTCTAAGAGAAACAGCTTATCCGTTTATGAAGGGGGTAATGAGAGTATACGAGAGCATGCTCGAAAAGGAAGGCGAAAAATACTCCCTTCCTGTGAGCGTGTCGCCTGAATACAAAGGCGCGTCAATGGACGCATGGGGGCGCAACGCAAGCTTTCAGCTCGCCGCCATACACCGTCTTTGCGAGAACCTGATCCAGGCGTCCAAGAAGCTGGATGAAAAGACCTTGGCAGGATGGAAAGACATTTTAGAAAATCTGCCCAAACTCACTTTGGTCGGCCCTAAGGGCGGAGAAAGGATTGCGCTATGGGAAGGAGCCGACCTTGATTTCAGCCATCGCCATCATTCCCATCTTGCCGCAATCACTCCGTTTGACACTGTCGATATTGATTCAGATGAGTGGGCTCCCATTATTTCAAGAAGCATCAATCACTGGATAAAAAAAGGAATGGGGCAATGGACAGGCTGGTGCATTCCATGGGCATCCATGATACACTCGCGCTTGGGAAATGGCGACGCGGCGGAAACGCTTATTGAATTATGGAGAAAAATTTTCACAAATGAAGGGCACGGCTCACTTCATGACTGCAATGCTGCCGGCCTTTCGGTCATGGGGGCTCCAAGCTTTAAAAATGCGATTCCCAACCGCGGAGATGTCATGCAGATGGATGGAGGAATGGGCGCCGTCGTTGCCGTGCAAGACATGTTGATGCACAGCCGCCGCGGCGTGATTCACATATTTCCAGGAACGCCGCCCAGCTGGAAAAACGCGTTTTTTAAAGACATGCCATGCGAAGGCGGCTTCCTTGTCAGCGCTGTCAAAGAAAAAGGCAAAATTGTTTCCGCATCGATAAGCAGCCGCATCGGAGATACCTTAAAAATAGCTAATCCATGGGGAGACGCGGAAGCAAAAATAAAGTATTCTGACGGAAGCGAAAGCTCCACAAACGCCAAAGTCATAGAGATTTTTTTGCAGAAGAATTCCAGTTGCGAAATATCATAATATTCAGAGAATTATACGGATAAAGTGACTGGCTAGACGGAACCGCCAAAAGTCCTTTTAAAAAAAACCGACGGAGTCGGAATAAAAACCGGACTTTGTCCGGACGCCATCCAGCGGCGGAACCGCTGGTCGGCAAAGCCGAAAGCTGTTGGCATATAAAAGATTGCGCGACAGCGCGCATGGCGCGTTAAAAGCCTGCGGCTTGTTGGGGCGCGAAGCGACAACAAGCTTTATTTCGTTGCAGCGACAGCTCCCGGGACTTTGGGCGGCTCCGTCGGGCTAAGGAGTCTATTCAAAATAACTTGGACATTTGGCGAAAATTGAAGGTGTTTGGATT
>CAZYVR010000379.1:0-5707 GCA_964651145.1 uncultured Victivallales bacterium
TGTTTCACACCTTAAAGAAAGAAAAAACTGTTCAGACAAAAGGGCTCACTTCAATTCTCAATTCCATCTGCATAGAAAACCCAAATATGCTGCCTACTTCTGAAAGACAGAAAGAAAGTTTAATTGACAAATATTTTGAGGAGCGGGAGAAAATAGAAGAGCTTACGCCTCAAATTTTAACCACCAAAATAACCAAGGAAAAAGTTTCATTAGTCTTATATTTTTGGACTTGGAAAGATGTAATTTATAAAGACGAAATTATTGACAGTTTCTATAAAGACCTTACGCCAAGAGTAATGAAAGAAAATATTGAGTTGCTTTAGTCAATAGAGTTTTCCATATTTGGGAAACTCAAAATTAAACTTGTTCCTTCAGCTTCCGATGTTGTCATTGCAATATTTCCGTTCATTGTTTCAGTTATCAGCTTGGCGCTATAAGTTCCAAGACCGGAGCCGCCTTTTTCCCCGTATGTTGCATACTTATCAAAGAATTTATTCCTCATGGGCTCTGGAACAGCCCCCAAATTATGGATTCTAATAATGTAATTGTCGCTTCCCCTACTTATCTCTATGCCTATGGGGCTATTTTCAGGCGCAGCTTCCACTGCATTTTTGAGCAGATTACACATCATCGAATAAAAGAGCAATTCATCGGAAGGCATATAATAGCTGTCTCCAGGCTTGAACTGTATATTATTCAATAGAATATTTATGGAAAGCTTTTTTATATTTCGGATTGCAAAATTTTCCTCTATAACTTTATTTATAATTTTGAGAACATCTATATTTTGAGGGGAATATTCATACTCCCCTCTCTCCATTTTGCACATATGAAGCGAAAGATTAATCATATTCAACATTTGAATTCCTGATTCCTCGATGATGTTGAGGATTCTGAGTTGTTGTTCTGTGAGGTTCTTATGATCTTTCAAAACTCCAGGGAAACCTATTATAGCATTCAGAGGACTTTTTAAGTCATGCTGCATAATTCTGTTTATATCTTCTTTTAAAGATTCAAGTTCTTTTTTTTCGCTTATATCAACAACCACTGCAATCAAGGAGTCGACCTCTCCTTGCCTGTTGTGCAATGCGCTGACTCTTACGTCTCCCCAAAACAATGTTCCATCTTTCCTTTGATATATTTTTTCAATATGGTAGCTTTCGCTTTTTCCATTCAAAAGCTTTTTATTCATGTTAATGCTGTATTTAACATGATCGTCATGTGTCAGGGAATACATATCCTGCTTTATAAGCTCTCGTTTAGAATATCCTGTCATCTGAAGCCAAGTCTCATTTGAGTCAATGTATTTCCCATCTGGAGTAAGAATGCTGATTCCCACAGCAATGCTATGATATATTTTTGAAAGCCTTTGAGTGTTTTTCCTTAAAGTTTCTTCCATATTTTTTCTTTTTCCAATTTCGCGCCATGTCGTAATTAAACCCCTGTTAGGGTGTTCTAAATGTTTGAAAGGCTTTTTGGTCTCGTCCATCCATACTTTATTGATTTTAACTTCACATTCGATATTGTTCCCCTGAAAAAGAACCTCTATATCTTTTTTTCTTTGTCGCTCTGCTGTTGCAACGGAAAATAAATCAAAATCTGTCAGGCCAATTACTTCATCTTCCTTCAGCTTAAGAAAATCAGAAAAAGCCTTGTTTATTTTCTTGTATTTAAAATCTTCGTCCTTTACTGAAATAAGCAAAGGGGAAGCGTCTATAATATTTCCCAAAAGTTCTTTTTCGCCCTCAAGGGATTCGATGTGCTTTTTTAAGTCAGGAGGCATGTCTTCTATATTCATAATTTCGTTCTATATCCATTTCTTTTTTCTGAAAAACATTATCATGATGAGCGCAACAAAGAGCATCAGTCCGATGGCCGCAAAATATCCCATCTTCAATTTTAGCTCAGGCATGAACTCGAAATTCATTCCATATATTCCGGCAATAAAGGTCAAGGGGATGAAAATTGTGGCTATTATAGTGAGCACTTTCATAATTTCGTTCATCTTATTTCCAATGCTGGTCATATAGATATCCAAAAGCCCGGAAGCCATGTCCCGAAGGGTTTCTATTGTGTCAATCACGTGAATGGTATGGTCATAAACGTCTTTTAAATAAATTTCTGTTGCCTGGCTCACAAGGTCAGACTCTTCTTTTATTAAGCTGTTAATGGCTTCGCGAAGAGGCCATACTGCTTTTCTCATGAAAATCATTTCTCTTTTCATTGCATGGATTGTCATCAACTTTTCTATATCCGCGCCGGACACCAAGCCTTCTTCCAGGGATTCCACTTTTTCGCCTATTTTCTCAAGAAGAACAAAATAATTATCGACCACGGAGTCAAGCAAGCAGTAAGCCAAATAATCGCTGCCGGATTTTCTTATTCTGCCTTTTGCCGCTCTTAGCCTTTCCCGCAAAGGATTAAAAATATCTCCCGGACGCTCTTGAAAGGTTATGACAATATTATTGAGAATAAGCACGCTTAACTGCTCCGCTTCTATTTCCTGCTTTTCAGGGTTGTATGACATCATTTTCAGCACAATGTAAAGGTAGTGATCATAGCTCTCAAATTTTGTACGCTGGTCAATATGAACCACATCTTCAAGCACGAGAGGGTGAATGTTAAAACAGCTCTTTATTGTTTCCATCAAATTGAGATCATTCAAGCCATCTATGTTAAGCCATGTCACAGACTCCTCTTGATGTTGAGTTCGAATATTTTCAATTGAAGCTATTTCTGTTTCTTCAAAAAATTCCGAGTTGTAAGTGATTCTTGTTATCTTATTTTTTCCATGATCAAGATTGTCAAGAAATTTTAAGCTTCCGGGAGCCAGTCCCATTTTTTTTGAAGAATTTTTAATCATCTTTCTCATATGTCAGCCTCTTATTGCCTGTTGATAAAAATATTCCTATAACGTTTCCGAGTCCAATTTTATTTAGGTGGCAATGGCATTTCCCCCACTGGGATAATTTCCTCTTTTGAAACTATTTGGATTGGAAAAGGCTGAGTGGCCTGGCCTGTATAAAGGGTTCTGTGCGGGAATGGAATTTCAATGCCCAGCTCATCAAATTTATTCTTTACATCTTTTAAGATTGAATTTCTTAATTCCACATATTGTCCTCCTAAAAACCATGTGCCAAAAAGGAACTCAAGGGCTGAATCTCCAAATCCTTGAAAAATAACCACTGGCTCAGGCTCATCAAGACAATATGGATTATTGTTCGCTACCTCTTTCAAAGCTTTGACAACTTTATCGATATCCTCCTTGTAGGCTACTCCTACTTTTATGTCCATTCTTCTTATGGGAAAACGAGTTATGTTATTAACGGAGGATTTTATTATGCTTTCGTTTGGAACTCTGATAAGCTGGTTTTCAAAAGTTCTCAATTGCACAGACAGCAAGTCTATGGAAAAGACAAATCCCATATTGTTGTCCACTTTTATTAGGTCTCCCAGCTTGAATGGCTTTTCCCAGAGAATAAAAAAGCCGCTGATGACATTGGAAAGGCATGCTTGAGCCCCCAAATCCCAATGATATTCCAGCAATTCCAGCAGCTCCAAGAATGGCTGAGAGCTTGAAGTTTAGTTCTCTCAGCACAATTATAATTATAATAAAAGAGCCGCCGTAAGTTAAAAATTTATTCAAAAGCATGATGCCCTGCTCAGAAATGCGCTTCTTAAGAAATTTCCTTGCGGCAAGGGGTACAAGAAGGATCAAGGCTCCTCCCGCTATGACTACGAATATTGAACGATGCATAGCAACAGCATTTGCGTTGTACCATTCCGCCAACTCAGTAAAATACTTATACATAGCAATGCCTTCTGTAAAAGATTTCTTTAAAAGCTGTTAAATAAATTTTTGAGCAAAACATTGTTCTTTGCCTGCTTTCTAGCTTTTCCTATTATTTCTTTTGCGTTGTCATATTGCGGCTCTTTATTGCTGAATACAACACTGCTCCATTTCTCTTTTCCCCTGTAGCTCACCCTTCCAAGATTGCTCCACATGTGACTGTCCCCCTGATAAATGTCAAGATATTCACCCTGGACGCAAAGGTGGTCGAAGTTCAATTTCTCATTCGACCTATTTTTAACTTCAATCGGACAAATGACTTGGTTAGGATATTTGCCTATTGTTTCATGGCTTTTTCTAGCCGGGGTTCTTATTGAATAACATTGGATTCCTTCCACTTTAGAACCAGACCATGAATTTGATAAAACGACAGAAGGAATCTCACACAAATCAAGATTGTTTTTCCCCGCTGATATTTTAACAAAGACAGGCATATTCATGAAAAGAGTGCATAGCTGGCCAGGAAGAATAGTGACAGGTATTTCCGGGCGAATAATGACAGGACGATTTGGCGTCGCTGGCCTAAGATTGATTATGGGTTCGTTGTCCCCGGATATCCAGCGTTGCCACTCTAAGCCTATTGGAGCACGTTCTTCTGAGATAATATTAAATTTTTCGCTCCTGTTTTTTGAAGAATAAGCAACTCCAATAACCCACTCTCCCTCAAAGTCAGAATTATTTATCCAAAGATCCAGCACACCCAATTCAATATAAAGGATTTTCTTATCCGCTATTGCAATATCGCCCCAAATCATATAACATCACCCCGTTTAGCATGAAAATAGCATTTGCAATCAGATATATCAATAAACTAGCATGAAAATTTTTATATGACATGGAGTTATTTGATCAAGTTGTATATACTGCTGAATTCTTTTTCTGCGCTATGCAAAATGGGTATGTCAGAAAATTCTCTAAGCTCGCGAATAGCTAAAGGCGAACTTGAGCACACTCCTGAAATAGCGTTAGGGACAAGATTGAATTTTTCCTTCAGCAACTTTACTCCTCCTATGGCCCCAAAAGCGTCTTGAGCGCAAAAGACTATTTTATGAATCCGGCTTCGTATCTCAGGCATATTAAGTAGCATGGCTGTTTCTCTTTGAATGATGCCGTCCGCAAATTCTACCACCCAGTAATTTGATGGATTATTAGCATGCTTCAAGTCTATCTTATTGAAGATATCCAACAAATCTTCCTTGGGGAGCATGTAGGTGGATGGATGCCCCAAATATGTAAAGTCAGCTATATGCTCCGCACCGCAATCTTCCATTAGCAGAATATCTTTTAAGCTTGCAGTTCCAGTAATTTTTGCGGCTCTTACTCTTTTCTGGGCTGAAGTCAGAGAATAGCAGCAAGCCGCAGCCGCATAGCTTTTGCCGCTGTTCATGGAAGTTCCAATGCAAAGAATCATTTTTGCCCTGCATTTTTTCTTTTCATTTTCCTTGGGGCTGATCAAGGAATAGTCTTTTGTGTTCATTACTCTGCCTTGGGAATCGCAAATATATCCTAGAATCCTAATTCTGGTAGGCGCGGCAATTATGTCATTTTTGCAAGTAACTTCTCCTACGACTCCGCCTCTTGCCAACAAACTTGTCTTATTGGATAATTCTTTTGGGACAAATCCTTCGTAATAATCAGGCGCATAGCGATTCCCAAAAACAAACACTGCTTTTGTGGAGTTGTTTATCAAATGAATTCTGCCAGTCGCGCTTTCAAGAGTCTTGTGTTGTCCAATTGAAACCACTTCTCCGTAAATCATATCGCCAGCAACTGGAATATGATCCATTTTTTTGAAAAACTTAATTTTTGCGCGTGAAATTGTTGCCACTGCGCTGGGGATTATGCAATTTTGTTTTA
>CAZYVR010000380.1:0-5702 GCA_964651145.1 uncultured Victivallales bacterium
CAATCAGGATGAATTTGCAATGTTCATCCAATGGCTTTGCGAAATCAGACTCGACAATACAAAAATTAAGCCGCTTCTGGATCTTTATCACAAAGCTTTTTCCAATGCTCCCCCAGGCGTTTGGCTTGGAGATATTGATATATTTTTCGTGGCTCAGCAAAATCCTATGCTTGACAGAGAAACCAAAGCAAAGCTCAACAGAAAAATAGCAGAAGAACAGCTTGAAAAAGAGAGACTTGAATTGAAAGTGAAATGCTTTGAAGCGGAAATTAAAAAATTAAAGAGGCTGTCGAATAATAATAAGTCCAGCAAAAAAAAATAAACGCAAAAGGGAGGGGATTATGAGAATTTTACTGGCAATAGTTTTTATGATGGCAAGTTTGTTTTTGAGCTCTTGTGGCGGAGAACCGAAGATGGATGGAAGGAGCGCTGCGGCCTTTAAGACTTCAATTAAAACCGTCGGAGAATCTCTGCCGATAGCGGATAGGCAAAAGTTTGCAGGTTCAATTATTATTCTGGGGCTGGGAACGTCTCTTGATGATTCATTCAAAGGCAAAGATGCCACTCAATTTGAAACACTGCGAAAAAAACTTGATGGCAAAACAGGGCATGAGGTTATTGCGTTTGTCAAACAAGAAATAGAACGAAAAAATAAAAGCTTTTAATTTCCCTAGCTAACTTATTTATACTAAACTTGTTAACCTTAATTATCCGTCTTTCAGTTTCCCAGTTTAGCCTTTAGTAAAGAGTTTTTTACTGGAGGCTAAAAAAATGAAACCTATGCTCCCTACGCGCCCCTCGCGTGATGTTAACGAGTTTTCTGCTTCATGGATCGGCAAACTGCTGGACTGCGTCAAATACGCAATGGAATATCCCAAAGGCGATGCCAAAACGATCCGCCGCGATGGCGGCACTCTTCACGTTATCCCTCGCCCTGGCGGAGGCTCTGCCACTAGCGGCTCAGAAACTGCAAAAGAAACTGTGCTTTGCAAAATCACAGGCAAAGAGGGCGATGCTTATCTTGTTGACCTCTATGCAAACGGGCAAGCCTCAACCTCAACAGGGAGCGGAGAGCTGCTCATTCTTGACCTTAATTATGAGTCCACTGTCCCCAATGGCACGTGGGTTGTCGGCCATGTCGGCTCAACCTTAATCCTTAACGACGGGAGCGACTGATTATGTGGCGCGGTTTTAACAGCTCTGGTTTTAATGACCCGTGGGGATGGGTGGCGGAAGCAATAGCCTATGACCCTGCCGAAAATTTATTTCTATGGAAAAGCGGCAAGACAAATAAATATTATATTTCGGCCATATTGGGACATCAAGTGAAATTTGCAAATTATTGGGACACTCACCCTTTTACGCCTAAATTCAACTATGCTCTGCCATATTTTCAAAGCACATATACAGATTCTACTTTATATAAAAATGGTAGATGGATTTTTCAATGCCAAGGATTGCTTGGATTTGGAACGGAAGAATATCAAGGCGAGTCTGACAACTGGCTAGGCGATCAATTTTACAGATCTTTAACTACCACCGAATTAATAGGAACATTTGAGGGCGGCGGACAATATCATGAGAACGCAGATATTGAATGTGAGTTGGTGGAAGTGAGTGGATGGGAAAGCGATTCATTCTTGGGAGAATACACGGCAGTTCCAGGCGGCGGTCAATCCGACACAAAAACAGTGGGATGGAAAGTGTTAACCGGCAATAACAGCCTTGGAGATTTGACCCAACTTTCAGATAAAAAATATGACAAATACACCTACGATGGCAATAAAAAACTTTGGTGGAACGGCACAGATTGGATAATATCGGACAGCGTCGGGAGCGCAAGCAAAAGCGCCGGATACTGGAAACGAAACAACTCTGACCCAGTGGGCGAGTACAATCTCGAATATGAAGGAGATGAGCCGCCAGAGCCAGACTCTTATACATTGACTTTTAAAGAATACGCAAACCCCGGCTACGCAAAAGAAATTTTAATTGGACAGGTGACCGTATGCCAATAACTTCATGGGCAAGCGATGGCATGGACTGGAATAACCCAAATCCAGAAGAGGCAAAATACTACGAGGCTATTCGCCTTGCATGCATAGAGCGAGCATTGGCATCATATTATATAAGGGATGAAAATCACAACATTGGAACTTGGCCTTCTTACTTAACAAAAATGTCCTTTCTTAATAATAGCGATATATCAAACCGTTCTTCACTTGTAGGCACTTTTTGCCAACACGTTGAAACTATTCTTCATATTAATTATGGGCCTACTTTGTTTCGCCACTATATGCCAGTGGATGAAACTATTGAAGGCAAAGAAATAGGCGATATTGTAATGCATTACAGGAGTGTTGAACATCTTCTTGAAGGAACCGATGCAACTACGCTTGAACGCTACACCGTTGGTCAAAGACCTTCTAAAGAATGGCTTATCCAAAAATATACGATGCTTAACAAATTGCGTTTTTCGTTTATAAAATTCCCCCAATATTCAGGATACGGCTTTATTAATGAAATGGAGAAAGAGGCTCAAAGTCAAGAGGCTGAACCCGAGGATAGATTGAGTTGGGGAGCGGCTAAATCTATATCCGACATAGCATACAGCAATGACCCATGGGAAAATAGGGGATATGGCGGGGCGTATTTATCCTCGTCTGGAACTAAAATTGACAATCTATATTATGCGTTTAAACGCGCCGTTAAATCAACCCCATGGCTATATATACATCGATTCTGGCACACATATACCCCAAATGTTGAAATCTATTTAACAGGAGGCAGAAATAAATATGACGACGAAGACATGCCCAATTCTTTAGGCTTAGACTATGGCCCATTAAAAAAGTTTGACGATAAACAAATAGAAGCAACAGGCTCAGACAGATTATATTTTAATGAAATTGATTTAGGAATGCCAACATATCCAAGCGAGCCAGACGGGAATATAACAAAAAAAAGCGTTAGCGCAACTAATCTTTGCTTTAAGCTGACATATAACTTTCAATTCAAAGATTGGTGATCCTGTTTTCAATCTTTCCCTTTTGCCGCCTGAGCAGAAAAACGCCACACATAGTAAAATTAAAAGTGGCGTCCCTTGTCTTTGTTTCCCATCTTAACATGTTTTAAATAAACTCGTTAACTCCGTTCAGCCTCCTTTTTGTTTCCCAATCTCCCCACTTGCAAGAGGCAAATTTTATTTTAAGGGAGAGAAATGAACGAGAGCAGTCAGATTTACGATGCGTTGATAGGAGGCGGAGCCGCGGGGGGCGTTATAGCTTTAATGCTTGCTTGGATCATTAAGTATTGGCTCACCGCGATTACCCGCAAGAACGAGGACCTCAAAAAAGAGCTGGGAGACTTGAAAGACAACCGCATCCACAAGCTTGAAAATGATATTTCAAATCTTGACGATGACCTTGAAGAGCATATAACAGCCGACGACTCAAAAAGCGTAATGGGCGAATTAAAGCATGTAATAGACAATATTTCAAAACTTTCCTCCGAGCTTGAAAGACACATTTTAGACGACAACTCAAAAGCTGTTATGACTGAGCTGAAGCACATAGTCGGCAACCTCTCAAAGATAGCCGACAAAGTCGACAAGTTTGGCGCGGACACAGCCAAACAGCAAGCCCAGATCGATGCAGTCAATCATTACGTAAAAAATCTAGACACTTCATTCCAAAGACACAAGGAGCACAAACATGCGTGACGCACGAATATTTCAAATTCGCCGGGCAATTCTGGCCTCGCTCAAAGACTACACTCCGAATCCCTGCTCGCTGGATGAAATAATGAATCATCCTGTGATTAGAAAGCTTTGCGCCACTCGCGGCGAAGTGTTTGAAGAATGGAACGGACTTTTAGTGAAAGAATATCTTGAGACCGCCGCCAACAGCGGCGGCGAATATTGCTTCATGACAGGCAAAGGCCTTGAGCAGATAAATCAGGAAGGCGATTTGGATTTTTTTGTTTGGGGCAAAGAAGGGTTGAGGCGATAAATGGGAAGACAGCGAAACAACATAATGAAGCTTTCCGCAGAAACTCGGCACAGGATTTTTCTGATGCTGGATGATGGCGCGACTTATGATGAAATTCGCGAAGACAAAAACATTTCGGAAGAATGCGCTGAAAGGGAAATATTGATTCATAACAGCAGTATTCTGGCTTATTCAAAGTCAGATGAATACAGAGAATACCGAAATCTCAACAAGCAGTACCGGGCTGAAATTGAGCGTAGTCGAATAGCCAGAATATTTGTGGACTCCGAAGATGCGGCTGACAACATTGCCAAATTTGCCGATTATCAGCTGCTCCGCATTTGCCAGCAGAAGCTGGATGAAGGCGAAGACCTCGACCCGAAAGAGCTTTCAGCGATAAGTCGCGCGGTCTCCAGCTATAACCGCAACCGGCTTGCCTCTGACAAAGAAGACACGAAGCGCGAAGCCGCCGAACGCGAGGCCGACTATCAAGGAAAAATAGCCGCGCTGGAAGCGCAAATAGAGAAGCTGACCGGCTCAAGCAAAAAGGTTGATTCTGAAAAAGTGGCTGATGAGCTTAACCGCATTCTGGGAGTTAAATAATGAATGAGCTGGATGTGATGAAAGATTATTTTCTTCCTTATCAGAACCGCTGGGCTCTTGATGATTCGGATATGAAGCTTTATCCCAAATCCCGGCGGATTGGAATCACATACGGGACCAGCTACCGGACACTTCAAAAATGCCTGCGTAGGAAAAATTTTACTCAGTGGGTAAGCTCGCGCGACCTTTTGACAGCGAAAGAATTTGTGACCGACTACATGGCGAAATGGGCGGAAGCCGCCAACGCGGTGGCCAAGGGCTTGAATGGCGAAAATGTCGAGGTGATAGATGAGCTTAACGGGATAAAAGCTTTTGTTGTGGAGTTTGAAGGGGGCAGTCGTATAGTCTCGCTTTCCTCTACTCCGGAAGCCTTTGCCGGAAAAGGCGGAGACGTGCTTATAGATGAAGCCGATCTTCATAAGAACTCCCAAAAAGTGATTGACATGGCGCTGCCCTGCACAACCTGGGGCGGCCAGCTTGAAGTCGTTTCGGCGCTTTCGGTCGATGGCGGCCCCAGCACTCCTTTCTGCAAGCTCATGGAGGAAGTGGAAAAAGGCGGCAATCCAAAAGGCTGGAGCTACCACAAAACAAGCATTATGGATGCGGTAGAGCAGGGCTTTGTTGAAAAGATAAACGAGGTCACCGGAAAGAATTACAGCCGCGAAGAGTGGCTGGTTGCGATGCAGGCAAAATGTTCGACGGAGGCATGGCGGACGCAGTTTCTTATTATTCCGTCTGATGACGGCCAGGCATTCCTTTCTTACGATTTGATAAATGCTTGTGAAGTCCTTCCGGGGCTTGGCGGCTTTCTGCCAGCGGAGCTCAATGACCGCGATCCGTTTTTTGTGGGCATGGACATCGCGCGAAGAAAACATTTGTCCGTTATCTGGGGCTTGCAGCAGAAAGGCGATGTCTTGTGGACAGCCGCATATAAAGTCATGGAAAAGATGCGCTTCCGCGATCAGTTGGCGGCATTAAGAGTCTTCCTGAAACATCCGCGAATGAATCGCTGCTGCATTGACTCGACAGGACTCGGCATGATGCTGGCAGAAGAGGCTCAAATTGAATTCGGAACCTATCGCGTGGAGGCCGTCAATTTTTCCGGCCCCG
>CAZYVR010000381.1:0-5660 GCA_964651145.1 uncultured Victivallales bacterium
AGTTGCGACAATGAGTTGACGCATTTTAAAATAAAAGGCGGACAGTCCTACAAAGCTTTTGAATGTGCCATCCCCGCTGATTTTTCGACAGCCACTTTTCCGCTTGTGGCTGCGGCTGTTACCGGCGGAAAGGCAATTATAAAAAATCTTGACTTTAATGACAGGCAAGGCGACAAGGAAGTTTTCAGTTATCTCGAAAAAATGGGAATGACCGTAAACAGGACGCCTGAGTTTACAGAAGTCTTTCTGAATGGCAAACTAAAGGGCGTTGAACTTGATCTGAACTCCACCCCGGACGCGCTTCCGGCAATGGCGGTGGTTGCTTGCTTTGCAGAGGGAAAAACTGCGCTTTTGAATGTGCCTCAGGCCAGAATCAAGGAGACTGACAGAATTGACTGCATGACAAAAGAACTTAGAAAAATGGGAGCTGAAATCGAAGAGCTTGAAGACGGAATGATCATTCACAGTCAATCGCTTCATGGAGCCGAAGTTGAAGGACACGATGACCATCGCATTGTGATGGCTTTGACTATCGCCGGACTCGCGGCGGATGGAGAAACATCAGTGAACGGAGCCGAAGCGGCGGCTGTCACTTATCCTGATTTTGTGTTGGATTTCAATAGAATTGGGGCAGACATCCAGGTTGTGTGATTATTGGGCGCGCATGAACAATAAGCTGGCTTAGGGGGAGGAATATGACTTTCAGAAAAGCGACTGATTTTCTTGTTGCAGGCTTTGTTTTGCTTACTTTGCTGTTGCTTGCCGAGAAGATATATCCTCTCGGAATGCCACAGATTCCGTCAATTTTTTACAGGAAAAATTTTGGAGCTTTGATTGATTTTAAAATGTTGTTTTTCGCCTTTGGGGTGGGCTTGGTTATTTTGGCGCTCCCTAGGCTTTCAAAAAAATTAGGCGCGCCTCTGGCATTGGCGGCGATTCTTGTTTTGACTGTCGCATTAAACCTTTTTATCTATCGCCCGATGGATTATTCATGGTCTTTCAGAGTCTTTCTATATTCCAATTCAACCAGCAATCCGTTTCTGGCGGAGTCATTGAAGAAAGACACCTTTTGGGATTATCCCGGCAAGCACATTGCCCGGGCAAAATCAGGTTATGCTCAGGCCAATCTTCTTGAGAAAAGGCTTACCACATATCCGCCTGGACTGCCTCTTTTTTACAAAATCTTAAACAAGGCTCAATGCGCTTTGCCGGCGCTGAAATCGGTATTTGCTGAGTTGGCGTTTGCTGAAGGCATTCTTGAGCGCCCCTCTGAAAGGGAGGAGTTTGCAATTTTTTCGCTGTCAACTTTGTCCATAATTATTCATATGGCGGCGTTGGCTTTGATTCCCTTGCTGGCGTTTTTTATGACAAGGGAGTTGAACGGTTCAAAAGCCGGCCTGCAGGCTGCCGCAGCTTCTGCCTTGATCCCGTCATTTCATATATTCCAGGCAAAGGCTGATATTCTTTTCCCGGCCCTTGGATTGTTTGTTTTATTCTGCTGCGCAAAAGGAATTAAAAAAGAAAATCCGGCGTTTATGGCAATAGCCGGAGTCTCTGTTGCTTTGGGCATTTTTCTGTCGTTCGCCTTTCTTCCGATACTCCTTATGTCTGCTGTTATTATAGTTCTGCATGGCAAATATTCTTCTTGTGCAAGAGTGTGGACTCTTTTGTGCTCGTGGTGCCTTGGCGGATTGGCGTTTTATTTTCTATGCATGCTCATGTTCAACTATAATGCAGTTGAAATGTTTTTTGTGTCAATCGGCAACAATCGTGAGTTTTATCTGGAATCAGGCCGAGGGTACTGGATGGGGCTCTTTTGCAATGCATTGGAGTTTTTATGCTTCAGCGGTTGCGTGTGGCTCCTTGGCTGCTTTGTTGATGCGTTCAGCTTTTGCAGAATAATCGCCGCAAAGGGACGCGGATTCTTCGCTGTGTTTTCGAGCTTAAGACATGTTTTTGCGTTTTCTTTTATTGTTGTTTTTATGCTTTTGCTTTTTAGCGGCGGCGTTAGAAGTGAAGTTTCGAGAAACTGGATGATATTAATGCCTTTGCCTGTTATTTGCGTTTTCAGCAGCAAATATTTCTCAGAGAAACAATATTATATATTCGGAATTGCGTCATTGCTTTTGTCTTTGGCGCTTTCCTTTTGCGTCGAACAGGACTTGGGATTTCTAGGCATATAGCACAATGCTATGGAGCCGCCAAACGTTGAAAACACAGCGGCGACAATAGTTCAGTTGCGTCCGAGCTTTTTCTTGTAAAGCGACATGTTGTTTTGGTGGCATTGGCGCATTTTATGCGTGTTTTTTGTCGGGCATAGCGCGTGCCTGAACTTTGAGGAAGCGCGGCGAGAGTTTGATATATGCTAATTCTTGTTTTGCATCGCAGGCAAAATGGGGTTACCTTATTTCTCTTGAAAAATCCTCTGAAACACAACAGGAGCAAGACATATGAAGCCTAAGAAGAGACTGAAGAAAATCAAAAAAACCATAGTTCCTCCAGATATGATGCAGGAAGAGCCTTGGAGAATTTTTAGGATAATGGCAGAATTTGTGGACTCTTTTGAAACTATGTCCAAGCAGGGCCCCCTTGTCACTATATTCGGTTCAGCAAGGACAAAAGATGAAGACAAATACTACAAGGACGCCGAAGAGCTTGGAAGGCTTCTTGTCCAAAATGGGTATGGCGTGCTCACTGGCGGCGGACCCGGCATCATGGAAGCCGGAAACAAGGGCGCATTTTATTCATCCAAGGGCGTTTCGGTGGGGCTGAACATTAAGCTCCCCTCAGAGCAGATGCCGAATCTTTACCAGAATGTCGGAATTGATTTCCGTTATTTCTTTGTAAGGAAAGTGTGCTTTCTTAAGTATTCGGTTGGCGTGGCTGTTTACCCAGGAGGATTAGGAACGCTTGACGAGCTGTTTGAGGCTCTCACTCTGATTCAAACCGAAAAGATAGCAAGAATTCCTGTGGCGCTTGTCGGCAAAAAATTCTGGGGGCCGCTTGTGGACTGGATAAAAAACACTCTCGTCGAAGACCACAAAATTTCAAAAGGTGATCTTGATCTTTTTTGTGTTGTTGACAGCGCGGAGGACGCTATGGATTACCTTTTGAATTGCCACAATAAAATAATTGAACGAAAATTGGTCAAGCATTTTGGGCATTAAGCAGCGGCTTAGGAGATTTCCAGCTTGGGGATGTAGCCGATGCGGCGCAGTTCTTTTGGGCTTATTTTTAGGATGTTTTTGAACGCGCGCGTGAAGCTTGTCGGGTTTTCGTACCCGATTCGCTCCGCTATTTCTTTGCAGGTGAAATTTGTGTTTTTGAGCAAATGGCAGGCGAATTTTATTTTTCTTTGTATTATGTAATCTATTGGAGAAACGCCGGCTTGCTGTTTGAAGACGCGGGACAAATGCTCGCGCGATACCTGAAGCTTGTCGGCAATGTCGTTTATCCCCATGTTTTTGTGGAGGTTCTCAAAAATCATTTGCTGCGCTTTCCTTACAAGATTGCTTTGAGGGTCGTTCTCATGTTCCTTTTCAAAGGATTCGCCAAGGCTTGTAAGGACGTCCATCACAAGCTTGGCTCCGCCCAGTGGCGTTAGAGCCTGCACAGCATCGCGATAATTTCTGTACCCTTCAAGGCGCTTGATTATGCCGCGATTTCGGGGAAGCTTATAGATGTAGCCATAACGATTGACCAGGTCCATGACCATTCTGTCAAGCGTTTCTCCGTAGAACGATATCCACAGAAAGCGCCAGACTTTTGTCTCGTTTGGCGGGTAATAATAAACAGTCCCCTTGTCGTCGTGCTTGTGCAGGAATGCCGTTCCGGGGAGAAGGCGGTGTTCTGTGCCGTTTTCGAAAAAACGTCCTTCGCCTTCGAGTGTGTATGATAGCTGGCAGCCTTGCATGCCTGCTCTTTTGCGTCCTGAGTTGCGGTACGAGGGCTCTTTTTGAATTTCATCAACCACTGTGCCGGGGCGCGGAAGCGACGGAATGTTCCTGTATACTTCAAATTCGACTTCCCATAATCTCATAATCTCACATAACGTTAGTTAATGTCACATTATGTATAGAATAGCGGTGTTGCAAATTATATCAAGTGTAATAGAATAGATTATAGAAGGTTTTGTTAATCACATTATGAAATAATTTATAGAGGAGCATTTTTAAGATGAGCGAAAAAATCAATGTCACGATCTGGAATGAGTTCCGGCACGAAAAGAGCAAAGAGGCTGTAAAAAAATTATATCCGGAAGGAATGCATAATGCTATAGCAAAAGGCATCGCGTCCGGCGACTTGAACATTAGAACCGCAACTCTTGACGAGCCGGAGCATGGCTTGACGGAGGAAGTCGTCAATTCCACCGACGTCCTGATATGGTGGGGGCACTGCGCGCATGCGGAAGTGAAAGACGAAATAGTCAAGCGTGTCCAGAAGCGCGTCCTCGAAGGAATGGGGCTGATCGTCCTGCATTCCGGTCATTTTTCAAAAATATTCAAGACAATGCTCGGCACAAACTGTTCGCTTAAATGGCGCGAAGTGGCGGAAAAAGAGCGTCTTTGGAATATTGAGCCGTCGCATCCGATAACCAAGGGAATTGGACAGTACATAGAGCTTCCCAACACTGAAATGTATGGCGAGCGCTTTGACATTCCAACCCCTGACGAGCTTATCTTTATTTCCTGGTTCGAAGGCGGCGAAGTCTTCAGGAGCGGCGTCACATATCAGAGAGGGCACGGCAGGATTTTCTACTTCCGCCCTGGACACGAAACTTATCCTATCTTTTACAACGAACAGATATTGAAAGTAATAGGCAACGCCACGCGCTGGGCAGCTCCGAGAATAATAATGGAAGACGTTTGCCCCAACACGCAGCCACTCGAAAAAATCGAGGAAAAAGACGTGGATTTTGGCAAAGCCGGGATTGTTCAGGAATCAACTCTTTAAACAAACAAATAAGCGTTTGCGCTTTAGCAAGGAGAAATAATTATGTCAAAACTGAGATGCGGAGTAGTCGGGCTTGGAATGGGAAGCGGACACGTCAGGGCCTTCAGGACCCATCCTGACGCGGAGGTTGTGGCTGTTGCGGACACCTCCAAAGAACGCCTTGAGGAAAAAGGCCGCAAGGAACTGGAAGTTCAGGAGCTTTACACTTCAGCCGAGGAAATGTTTGAAAAGGCCAACCTTGATGTTGTGGCTATTGCCACCCCGAACAAGTTTCATAAGCCTTTGACCATTGCCGCTCTTGAGAATGGGATAAACGTGATCTGCGAAAAGCCCATGGCCATGAACGCGGAGGAAGGCCGCGACATGAAGAAGGCCGCGGAAAAGGCGGGCAAGAGGCTGATGATCAACTTCAGTTACCGCTTCAGCGAACAGTCCTATGCGATAAAAAAAGAAGTGGAATCAGGCATTCTCGGCGATATTTACTTTGCGAGAACACAGTGGCTGAGGCGCCGCGGCATGCCCGGCTTCGGTGGCTGGTTTGGCCAAAAAGCGCTTGCTGGCGGCGGCCCTCTTATCGACTTGGGCGTTCATAGGCTCGACCTGGCTCTGTGGCTGATGAATTACCCGAAGCCAACTTGGGTTATGGGCAGCGCCTACAATCATATAGCCACTGAAATAGCGGGGCGCGAAGGCAAAAAATTTGACGT
>CAZYVR010000382.1:0-5604 GCA_964651145.1 uncultured Victivallales bacterium
TAGAGCCGATACCTCAGAGCAATATTGTTGAGATAAAGGCTCGCGGAGCTTATACAGACTTATGTATTATCGAGGCTAACATCCTGGCTATTGTTTATCGCTCTGACTTCTGGAAAAATAAGACTATTGATGCGCGGGAAACCAAAAATTTTATAAAAAAGCAGTTGGAGCTGGTAATCTTGGAACTGAACAAAAACAAGATACTTCTTGAGGACAGGTCCACTGAAACGGCGCTGCTTGGCTCCGCTGATGTTTATAAGGAGGAAATAGCAAGAGCTCGCCTTAAGTTGGACAATCTTCTTGAAAAATACCAGAAAAAGCATCCGAAAGTAGTCAAGGCGATAAGCTATATAAATTCTCTGGAAAGAACATTGTCGAAAATACCGAAGACCGCCCAAAGGTATAATGACAGCCAGACTGACTGGGCAGAAAAGAACGCCCTCAGGAAAACATTAGGTGAATATTACCAGAAAGCAAAAATAGATTACGAAGCCAAACTGCTCAAAACTAAAGACGAGATCTCCATAGTTTCAAAAGCCAAAGTTGCATCAAAACTCAAGCCCAATGAGCCTATGAATATTATTGCGGGAGCCATGTTCGGAGTTATACTCGGTTGTCTTTTCGCTTTCGTGTGGGAAGGTCTGGATACTTCAATAGGCAAGATTGAGGATGTCGAACGCATTACAAAGCTTCCTGTCATAGCCCATATCCCATTGATAGGAGAAAGAATAAAGCATCATGCCTTGTTTGGGCCTTTCAGGGACGCTTTTAGAGGCGGATTCAGGCTTTTTCGCTTTTTAGTGCCTTTTATAGGCAAGGAAGCTCCGCGCGATATAGGCAAAAATCTTATTATTAATATGGATCCGCTTTCGCTTGAAACTGAAGCATATCGCACTTTGCGCACCAATATTCATTTTGCCATAGGAGTAGGCAGAACCTCTGGCAATGTAATTGCCATCACAAGCTCTAGCCCGCGTGAAGGCAAGACTCTTACAGCCACAAATCTTGCCATTGAAATTGCTAAAATGGGACGCTCTGTTTTGTTGCTGGAAGCCGACATGCGCATGCCTCAGATTGCAAACCTGTTTAAAATTGACAAAAAACCAGGCCTCAGCGATTTGTTGATTGAGACCGCGACTAAAGATCAGGCCATCAAGACTATAACTGATATTCTTATGGGCGACTCAGAATGGGACAACCTAATGGAGACTCAAGGCATAGACAATCTCCATATTTTGCCATGCGGCACTATTCCGCCAAACCCGACAGAACTGTTGCTTTCAGAAGAATTCAGAAATCTCATCGGCGATTTCCGCACATCCTATGATTTCGTTATAGTGGATACTCCGCCAGTTTTGCCTGTTTCTGATCCATCGATCATTGGCACAGTTGTGGACGGCGTTGTTTTGGTCTATCAGTCGGACACCACTTCGCGGCATTTGCTGATGCGTTCCATTCAGACTTTGAGAAAAAATAAAGCCAATCTGCTGGGCATTGTCATCAATCAGCTGTCTTTCGATGTTATACTGAAGTCCACTAAAACAAAATACAGCTATTCATACACGAAGTAATGTTTTCTCATCCAGTAAAATAAAAGGATAAAACAGACATTGCTGCCTGTTTTATCCTAAATAAAAGTATGTGTCTATTAAGAGCCCAGAACTTCGTCAATGGCTTCCTCGAAAACCTGAATGGATTCTTTCAAAGCCTCTTCCGTTATAGTCAGAGGCGGAGCTATTTTCAGGCATTCGCCGCCGATTCCGACAGGCGCGAACATTAACAGCCCCTTCTGGAAGCATTTCACATTTATCTTTACTGCGGTCTCGCTGTCAGGAGTTTTTGTTCCTGTCTTGACAACTTGAATCCCTGCCACGAGGCCTTTGCCTTGAACGCAACCGAGGACTTCGGGATACTTTTGCTGTATCCTGTGGAGCTCGGGGATAAGTATGGCTCCCATCTTTTCAGCGTTCTCAACAAGCTTTTCTTCTTCGATTATTTTTAAGTTTTCTATGGCCGCAGTCACGCAGAGCGGAGACGCTGAGTGTGTCGATGTCATCGAGCCGGGAGGGTAGATTTCCATGATGTCTTTGCGTCCGATAACGGCTGAAATCGGGAGCGAAGAGGAAATTCCTTTTCCGCAGGCTATCAAATCCGGCGTGATTCCATAGTGTTGGAATGTGAACATTTTTCCGGAACGCCCGAAGCCAGCCTGAACTTCGTCGAAGATCATGACAATGTCGTTTTTGCGGCAGAACGCTTCAAGCTTCTGTGCGTATTCAACAGGCATGAAGTCGGGGCCTACGCCCTGATAAGATTCAGTCATTACTCCGGCAATGTCTTTGCCTTCTATTCCTTTTTCCTTGAGCGTGCTCAGGAAGAGATCGAAAGAAGTGTCTTCGTTTTTGTAGCCGTCAGGGAATGGGACTTGAACGAAGGTTTGATCTCCGTCTACAATCCATGTTTTTAATTTGTCCATGCCGCCAGCCAACTGGGAGCCCATCGTTCTGCCGTGGAAGGCGTTTTTGAATGAAACGAAATATTTTTTATGTCTGCCGTGCTTTTCGACTGCGTAAGTTTTTGCAAGCTTGATGCAGTTTTCGGTCGCTTCGCTGCCTGTGCTTAACAGAAACACCTGATAGTTGTCAGGCTCCGGGGAGAGCGTCTGAAGCATTTTAGTAAGGATTCCGCGTTTTTCATGAATAAAAACGTAGGTGGCCAGCAGACCTTGGTCGACCTGGTCGATGATGGCTTTCTTGATAGATTCGCGCCCGTGTCCTGCATTTGAGATCAGCACACATGAAGACCAGTCAAGCCAGCGGTTTCCCCATTTGTCGCTGACTGTAAAGTTGTCGGCTTTGTCCCAGATAATGGGTGGTTGGCCCAGCATTGAGCGCGGTTCGCTTTCTTTTAATTTTTCGAAGATAGGCAAAGACTCCGGAACCGGCAGTTTTGTTTTGATTCTTCTGTATTTAGTTTCGACTTGCGGAACTTCAACTGGAGTAAGTGAATATTCGGCCATTTTATTGCTTCCTTGTATTTATAATATGCTATTGGTGTTTAAGTCTTACGCTTGGGGTCGGCTCGTATTCTATCAGAGCAATGTCGCCGCCATTCAAGATGGACAGTCTTGCCGCTTCCTGAACCAGCTCGTTTATCGCGGAGTTTTGCGGCGTTGCGATCAGGCCTTTTTCGTTCGCGGCTTTTATATTGTTTTGGCGAACAGTCAGGGCGTCTTCTGAGCTTGCGTCAACTTCCGCTTCTATCCTGCTTGCGCTAGTTATTGTCGCTGCGATTGAGTCAAAGCCGTAGCCCACTGGCTTCAAGCCTTCGCCTTCCCATGGCACAAGCCTGTAAAAATCGGGGTTTACGTACTGGAACTGTTTGTCGACGTTGTCTGTGAAGCCATATTCCACGCCTCTGTACTGGTCGTCATGCGCCAGTGTTCCGGCTTTGTCGTCACCTTCGAAATACATGTTAAGGCATTGCTCATTGGAGCCGGCGCTGGTGTCGGGGTATCCGAGTCCGTCAGTCACAGAAAGCAGGGCTCCGTTTTCAAAGCGCACGCGTCCGTTTGCCCACATATAACCTTCTTTTCCGTTGGGGAATTTCCCTTTTACGCCGGACACTGAAACTTCAATCGGCTTTAGGCCGGTGATGAAATATGTAAGGTCGACGTAATGGCATCCCACATAAACGAATGGGTCGGTGTTTTCGCATGTGAACCAATTCTGGAAGTTTGAATGGCGGTAGTAGTAAGGCTCAATCATTTTTGCTTCGCCCATCATGAATTCGCCAAGGTCGCCTTGCTCGTAGTGCTTTCTGGCAAGCAGGGAGCGGCGGTCAAAGCGCTTGTGGTATTCAACGCCAACGAAGCAGCCTCTTTCGAGGGCTTTCTTTTCGATTTCAATGCTTTGCTCATATTTCAGAACGAGCGGCTTTACGCAGAGCACGTGCTGATTGTAGTCCAGCACATCGCGGAGAACTTGATAGTGGAGCTGGTCCGGCAGAGCGATGATTACCGCCTGATGGGGCTCTCTTTTTTCAAGAACTTTTTTGTAGACAGCCGGGTCTGACGAATCGCCGTCTTCAATGGCAGGACAGGGCGTGAAGGTCTGCCCCGGAAAGGCGATGCTCATCTCCTTGTCCTCTTTCAGGGATTTCAGGGAGCTTACGCGCATATCGCAGATTGTTATGTCGCGTACGTTTCCCATGCGTTGCAGTTGATAAGCCGCAGGCAATATCAAGTCATGCACGATCATCCCGGCTCCGATAATAGTCAGATCCAGGGGTTTGTTTTTTTGCAGCATAAAAAGTCTCCTTTTGGTATATTTTAGTTTGATTCGAGTTTTTGATTTATAATTTTGTCAAGGATCAGCATGGCGCCTCCTATGGCCACTCCATCGCGGCCGAATTTTGAAAGCAGAGCCTTGGTTCTTCCTGTGTGCGGGTTTGCGAAATGCTTGTTGAAGATGCTTTCGAAATATTCCAGATATTTTTCGCCAAATTCTTTTTTGCGCCCTCCGAGAATAAGCGCTTCCGGGTTGTAGAAGTTGCAGATAATGCTTGCGGCGCAAGCCAGATAGTCGGCATTTTCATTTATTATTGATTCTATGTCGTGGTCGCCGCGTTTGTACAAATCAAGAACTTCTTCATATGATATATTTCTGCCTTTTGCTTTTTTTGCCTGACTTAGCAAATAGCTTTCCCTCATTTTATATTCGAGCATGGCTTCAGGTTTTTTGTTGAGAAAATCTTTTTGGGAAAAGAGGATTAGCTTGCCTATTTCGCCGGCTCCGCCAAAGCTGCCTGTGTAGATGGCTCTATTGCTTATTATGCCCGCTCCCAGGCCGCGGCCAGTGGTGATGTAGACGAAGTTCTTGAAGGCTTTGCCCGCTCCCATTATGCTTTCGGCCAACGCCGCCGCGTTCGGACGGTTTTCCAGATACACAGGAAGGCCAAAGCGTTTTTCTATAAGTTTTGCCAGATTTTTTCCGGCTATGTCAAAATTGGTGCTGTGCGTTATTTCATTTGTTTTATGGTTGACTATCCCGGAGACTGCAATTCCTATGCCTTTTATTTTTTCGCTTGGATACCCGGATGACAGTTCTTTTATTAGTTTCGAAAGCTTGTCCAGAATATCGTCAAAATTGTTGTTATACGACAGTTTTTCTTTTCGGAGCGTTTCGCCTCCAAAATTGCAAAGCGCGCCGCGCAGAGAATATTCATCCGCCAAATCTATGCCTATGGAATAAGTCGAATCATTGTCGAGAGTAAGAAGTATTGGCCGTTTTCCGCCGCTGGATTTGCCTTTGCCTATTTCCGTTATAAGTTTCTCTTCGCAAAGTTCACTGATTATTGAGGATACAGTGGGACGAGTCAATCCTGTCCGCTTGGCAAGCTCGGCGCGGGATATTTCTCCGCTGGACTTTATCAGCTTGAGAATTTTTACCTTATTGTGGTTTTTGTTGGTCGATGCCTGATCTTTGTTGTCCATAAAAAAATACTTTGTTAATATGTTTTACAAAGTTAGTATAGTGCGCTCGACAAATAAGTCAAACGAAAATTTTCGGCTGGACGCATTTTTTTATGGAAAATAGCAACCCG
>CAZYVR010000383.1:0-5595 GCA_964651145.1 uncultured Victivallales bacterium
GAACAGGGCTTTCGGGCAAAATTTACACTGAATTCTATCAGGCTCCCGGCAAAACGCATTCCTACAGAACAATGGTCAACAGCTTTTTAACATTCATCTCTGAACAGGGAGTTATATGGAGCATACTCCTAGCCTCTATAGTTATTTTTACTCTATGGACAGCTTTCAACATCCTGAAGAACACTGACGCTTCATTGCTAATAAAGCTTTTGATTGCCGCTTTGCTGGCCTCTCTTTGCGGAGGGTTTGTTTCAGGCATGGGATCGACATGTTTCGACTTGCCAATCGCAAGGGATTTGCTTTCAGGAGCCGATTTGTCGGCAAACGCCTTTATGCAGACAAGCCTTTTGCTTCTGACCATTGCTTTCTTTGCAATTTTGTTATGCCTTACATTCATCAAAAAAAGTTACAACCTGAAAAGAGTTGTAGTGTCATGCATTGCCGGAATAGCGTTGTGTTCGTTATTTATGATTATGGGATGTTTTCATGAAAAGCAACGCAAGGTCATCCATTCAAGAGATGGGTCAAAATGGATAGAGTTGCAGGGGCAAAATCAGGCTTTGGGATTAGTTCTTTTGCCGGACAAAGAGACATGTGAAAGAAAAACACTGCTTGAGTTTTTTCAGAATAAGAGACCTGATGACAAAATTATTATGCCGCTTAATTCGAATTGCAACGCAAACACACTGGATACTGATTTTGACTCAATTGTCCTTTGTGGAAGCAACATAAACTGCAAGCTAGAGAACCTTTCTCAAAACGTAATTTTATTTCTGCCTGGAAAGATGCCGTCAAAAGAGCACCTCCCCGGGAAGATAGACAAAATCTACCTTTCCGAATACGATGAGACAGGCTCAAACGCCTCTTGGGAAAAACTCTTCGCCTCCCACAACATCATAGAATACATATGAATAAGCGTTTATTTAGAATTGCCGAAACCCGCAAATGGCGCTAAGATATTGATATTCAATAAATACGTGGAGGGAAAAATGCATCACAGAAGAAACGTTGAGCGCCTTCGAAAACATTTAAAAATCATGGGTCGGGTCTATACTCCAGAGCGTGAGGAACTGCTTAGAGTTATTGCTTCAATGAAGGGGATCTACACACTGGAGGAGCTTTTCCAAAAAGCTCACAAACGCAAAGCTCTTCACGCAAAATCGACCATCTACCGTTGCATCGATATTTTTCTCGAATCGAGCTTCATCAAGGAAGCCGAACGTCCTGGAGCCCGGAAAATATATAAAACAAACCACAGAGTTTTTAGCAAAAAACAGGGAGCTTAACATGGCTATCACAAAGCGTGAATTAGTAGAGCGGGTTTCTGAAAACACTGAATTCCCTCAAAAGCAAGTAGCTTCCATTGTTCAAAATACTTTGGATGTTCTTTCAAACGCTCTTGGCACTGGGAGGACTATTGAGTTAAGAAATTTCGGCACATTCAAAGTCAAGTTAAACAAGTCCCGAATCGGCCACAATCCTAAGAAGCCTGAAAAAGAAGTAATTATTCCCGCGAAGGCAATAGTGAAGTTTCGCGCTGGAAAAGAGTTAAAAGAACGAGTTGAACGGCTTGATATTGAACCGATGGAATAAGGCAAGTTTAGCTAAATCTTGAAAAATCCATTAAACACACCATCACCTCAATTCGCACAGATGGACAAATCTCAACAACACACCTTTGCCATTTCCGCTTTCCCCCTTTAGTGTTTATTTTCTTGTGCAAAAAATTATATTGGCATTTATTTATTATAAGGGGACGAATAATGAAAGATGTAAATTGGCCTTTTCTTGTCCAAAAACTATTGGACACGTTGATGTGGCCGCAAAAAGAACTTGCAAAACAGTGCGATGTAAGCCAGCAAAGCGTATCCAACTGGAGAAATGGTAAACGCGACCCCGAAATTTTTGCGAAAAGGAAACTTCTGAAAATCTTTGAGGAAAACTTATTTTTCCTTCAACCGCTTTCCGAAAATAGGCAAACCATCCCTTTGACTGGGCAAACCGGCCATAGAAGCGCCGACCAGAAAGAATTTTCCAATATATTAAAGGGCATACCTCGCGGCACAAAACAAAATTTTAATGAGGTAGCAAAACGCCAGAAAGCCGAAAAAGAGCTGGGCAAACTAGAACGAAAATATCTTATGCTGACTGAATTTTCCGGCGACATGATATCTCGGCTGTCCCTGGATGAGCTCAAGCATTTGTATGTGTCTCCGTCAAGCGAGACCCTTTTGGGGTTGCGACCGGAGGAGGTCATAGAAAGAAGCCTGTATGAAATGCTTCATCCTGACGATATCGGAGCCCTAAAAGATTTTCATACGGCCGCAACAAAACTACCTCACCCAAAGCTGGCGGTCTCTTACAGGCTGAAGAATAAGGACGGGGAATTCATATGGGTTGAGACAAGCTGCAACGCTGCAAGCCGCGGAAGATTAAAAGAAGGAATAATAGCGGTCACAAGGGAGATCACAGAGCGCAAAAAACTGGAAGATTTGCTTAAGAAGGCCGAAGAGAGCCTGCGTTTGTTTGAGGAAAATTCAGGAAGCTTGATTCTTCTTCTTTCCCCTGACTCAAAGGTTCTGCGCGCATCTGCGTCCAGCAAGCGAATTTTGGGGTATCCACCCGCAAAGCTTGAGGGCTCTGATTTACGGAAAATAGCGCATAAGGACGACCATGAAATCATTGATAAAATATTAGAAAGCCACTTCTTGCATCAGAAAAAGAAACACTCTTTGAGAGTGAAGCGAAAAAACGGGAAATTCGTTTGGGTTGAAGCTACTTTGAGCATGGCAAAAGACTTTGACTATTGCGGAGCAGGCTCTATGATTTGTGCAATGCGAGACATAACGAAGCGAAAAGAGAAGGAAGAGAAACAGAAAGGAAAGTTGGAATATAACGAAAGCCTTTTCTCCACCGCAACATCCATCACTGCTATTCTGCTTTCCGGAAAAACTGAAAGGTCTCTGACAAAATCCCTGAGGATCGCATGCGAAGCAATGGGAGTCGATAGAGTTGGCGTGTTCAAACTTCATAGGAAAACGCCAAGAGGTAAACTTCTGACAAGCCAAGTCTATGGATGGGATTCTAAGGAGGCAGAACTGATAAGCGCTAAGAAATTGCGGGATCTGCCCTTTGGAGCAAACAGGCGTTGGATTGGAACATTCGAGCGCAGAGACTGCGTGAAAAGATCTCTAAAAAATGTTCCGTTCCGGGAAAAAACTTTTTCCCTCTCTCTTGGTGCGCTTTCAATTTTGGCGGCTCCAGTTTTTGTTGAGAAAAAACTATGGGGCTTTATCTGCCTGGAAGCTTCCAGTGATGAAAGGATCTGGAAGAAGGCGGAGGGGATTTTCAGCCTTTCAATGGGCAACGCCCTGGGAAGTTTTATTAAATGCAAAGAGTATTGAGACATTTGAAAATATATTAAAGTTTATCATGGAGCACACGATGAGGCATAAAGAAAATATAGAAATTCTAAGGCGCGCACTGAAGAGACAAGGCCGTCTTTGCACTACGGAGCGTGAGGTGTTGTTCTGCGCCATCAATTCAATGAAAGGAAGCTACACATTGCCTGAGCTTTGTCAAAAGGCTTTCAAGCGCAACACCGTTCACGCAAATACAACAATCGACCAAAGCATGTCTATTTTTGTAAAAGCTGGCTTCGTAAAAGAAATCAGGATGCCAAATAAAAGAGCTTACGAAACTATCAGACAAACAGAAGAAAAGACAACATAGAAGCATCCAGGAGGAGTATTACAGGTCGGAACCATCCTCAATTTCTTCCTCCCGCGCGTCCTGTTGCTTGTCGTTCCATATCCATATAAGAAAAGGCCACCGTGGAAAACGGCAGCCTTAGAGATGAGGTCATGCTCATTATGAACATGAAGCAATATATGCAGAAAATAAGAATTGCAAAAAGTCATTGACTATATTTTATCAAAAAAATAGCCACCTCCAAAGTTGCGTGGAAGGCGGCAGTCTTGGTGTGCCTATGGGGTACAGTTGTCTCCTGTCCAAAACCTATTCAAGTCGAGTTTTAGCTCATTTGCGCTTCTTTTTGAAATCCGAATATTTCCCTCTGCTCTTCCCAGTCGTCCGGGAATCCTTTCACAAGTTTGTCAAGGCTGAGACCGTCCGGCTCCTTTCCTTTAAAGATGGCCTCAACAATCTCCGGCGCGAGATTGACCAGCGACAATATTCTCATCACATACGGTCGGCATAGCTTCAACTCTTTGGCAAGCTCTGTGACATTTTCAACCTCGCCACCTTCAAGCATTTCAACCCATGAATGCGCTTTGGCTATTGCTTCGACAATGGGGTGCTGAACCATGCCGCAAGTTCCCTCAAGCGCGCCGTCAAGCGACTCAGGGGCGATGACCACCTTCCTTCCCGATTTTCGTTTTAGCTTCATGGGAATATGAATTCTTATATTCCCGCCGTCCGCAACGCCGATGCTAACCCTACCTTCCATCATACCGCCTCCTGTTCAAGATTTATAAGTTCGGCCACAAGCGATGTCATGCCGTGGGACTTCAAAATCAATTCGAGTCCCGTTTCCCTTATTTCAATTTTCTCGACCAGCAGCTTTATGAGCCTCTGCCGTTCGACTGGAAACAACTCCTTCCACAAGGACTGCATATCCATAAACGCCCCTGAAATATCCCGTTCTTTAATTGAGTCGGAATTGAACGACTCCAACTCTTTGTTCAGGCCTATAAGCTCCTTGGATAGTTCCCGCATCCTTTTTTTGTCAGTATTCTCACTTACTCCTTCTAGCTCTTTCTCTATTTCTTTCCGGCGTAAGAGACCTTCCTCATACTCAAGCTTTTCCTGCTTTTTTGCTTCGCGCCAGACATTCGCCACCATGGTAGGCGTCCTGAAAACCGCGCCAAGCTGATCAATAACCGCCTTCTCTATATCGCCAGCCGGAACACGTTTAACAGGGCAAATACTCTCCGCTCTCTTGTAATCCGTCATGCAAAGATAATAGCCGTAACGCCTATTGCCGTTCTTTTGTGAATAGGTTATCCCCATGGAGCCTCCGCAATGACCGCATTTTAAAACGCCTTTTAAAGGCGCCTCTGTTTTTGTTCCAACATCTCCGCTCTTTCTTCTTTGGTTTCCAGTGATCATGGATTGAACGGTGTCCCATAATTTTGAGTCAATTATTGCTTTGTGCTCGCCAGGAAATGTTTTTCCGTTATGCCCTACAAGCCCCGCGTAAAGCGGATTCCTCAGCATCCTGTAAATATGCGTTGCGTTCCACCTTTGCCCGCCGCGAGTTTGGTTCTTTTTCGAAGTCCAAACCTTTGTGCGCCATCCTTTCTCGTTAAGCTCGCGCGCGATTTTCTTAGCCGATCCAAGCTGGAGATAACGCTTGAAAACATATTTGACCGTTTCCGCCTCCTTCCTGTTTATGGCCAACTTCTTGGTCTCATAATCAGGGTCATACCCAATAACAGGCGGACCTCCACAATATTTTCCGCGCCTTTTAGATGCCGCAATTTTATCCCTTATGCGCTCCCCAATTATCTCCATTTCAAATTGAGAAAATGTCATCAAAATATTAAGCATCATGCGCCCCGCCGAATCTGTCGT
>CAZYVR010000384.1:0-5553 GCA_964651145.1 uncultured Victivallales bacterium
TGTAATGGCTTGCGCCCTTGTCGATGGCCCAGCGCTTCATTGCGTTGGCTATGTCGTCGGCGTATTTAGGATTCAGCGGCTCAGCTTTCTGGATTGTGGCGAGGAGGTTTTTATAAACATCCTTGGATAGAAAATTTTTCATTGTTTTCAGATTGAAAACTTCCTCCCCGTAGATTTGAGTGATGGGTGTTTCTGCGCCAATTCCTTTGTTTTCGGTTTTGCGCGCGGCTATTCCGGCGATTGCGTTCTTCCTGAGTGAAGACATGTCGGCTCCCTTTTTTTGGTTTATTGTTCTATTAAAATATTTTTTAATTTTCTGGCGACACGGTCTATTATAAGCATTATGCGTGCCAATATAGGTTTTATTTATGTAACTTGCTTTAAGTGAATTACTTATGCTTTTTATGGCTATTTTTGCATCCTGCTGTTTTATTACATTTTTGTCTCAAATGCTTTGTTTGTTACATTTTTGTTATATATTCTAGTGATTGTTTATGCGCACTTTTTTTTTAAAAACTGTTTTTTTTCTGAACATATGGAACTTTCTTGATATTCGTTTGTCTAGAACCTTGGGGATTGCATGGGGATTGCTTGTGAAGCAATGCAAAATGTGATTGGAGGTCTGAGCGATGAAGTGCAAAGTCGATGGTTGCGCTCGAAAAGCGGAGTATATAACTCAGCAATTATGCCGAGCTCATTATCAACAGTTGAGGAAGCATGGAGCCTTTCTCATGAAAGACAAATTTAAACCAAATAAAATAGTTAAACGAGGAGATAAAGCTTGGATTATTCTTACAGACGCAAAAGGAATGGAGTCTGAACGCGCTGTTATTGACGCCGAAGACATAGAGCGTGTAACGGGGATGGTTTGGTTTTGGGGGCAGACTGCCGTTCAGGGCACCTATAAAGGCAAGACCATTTCTTTGGGGCGTTTTCTTTTGCGACCCAGGAAAGGACAAGTGGTTATATATAGGGACAAAGATTATCTGAATAACAGAAAATCGAATCTCTTAAAAGGCACGAAACAACAGAGAGCGGTAAATTCCAAGACACCCTTAAATAACACTTCTGGACAAAAAGGCGTCTATTGGGTGAAGGGCAGAAGCAAATGGACCGCCAAGTTGCAGAAAAAGGGGAAAGTGTATCGAGCAAAGTATTATGACACATTTGAAGAGGCGCTTGAAGCAAGGCAAGAGTTGGAGCGCAAGCACCAGAAAAATTTGATGTTATAGCCTCTGAAAAAAATAAAAGGCTCTGCTCTATGGGCGTGAGGGTAGGGCTTTTTTATTTAAAGGCCATTGCTTTTAATATTAATGAAATCCATTGCCTCCGATGAGAGGAACAAATTGGCAGCCTATATTTTTGTTGATCTCAAGCTTTCCGTCATGCGACTTTGTCACTTGAAACATTTGCTGGATATACAGGTCGCCGCAAGGGATCACCAGTTTGCCTCCTTCAGCAAGCTGCTCTATGAGTTTTTGCGGGATATTTGGAGCCGCCGCAGTGACCAGGATTCCGTCGTATGGCGCGTTGTCGGGCCAGCCTAGAGTTCCATCCGCCACGTGTATTGTCACTTTATCTCCATATGAGAAGTTGTCTAGATTGCGTCGCGCAAATTCTGCGAGTTTTTCCAATCTTTCAATGGAGGTCACACAGTGGCCCATGGCGGCGAGAATTGCCGATTGATACCCGGAGCCTGTGCCTATTTCCAGGATTTTTGCCGATTTTCCTTGCGGCAGTTCCAGCAATTCAGTCATAAAGGCTACTATATATGGTTGGGATATAGTCTGTCCGAGCATCAAAGGCAGAGGTCCGTCAAAGTATGCCTCATTAAGAAATTCGGGCAATACAAAAAAATCTCGCTGTACTGATTGGAATGCCGTCAGTACTTCCGCATTTTTAATCCCGCGCGGAATGAGTTGAGTCTTTATCATTTCTTTTCGTTGCGCGTCATATGTTTTTTTGTCATGCAGTTTCATTTTTTAATTCTCCGATTTTTCAGGTTGAATTATAAATAATGCAGGATTTGCAGTCATAGCTGGCTTTTTCGCAGTATTCGCGGAGGAGGTGGATGACGCCTTGTGTTGAAGCTGCGCTGTTTAATGCTTTTTTTGCCTTTTGAGGCTGAATGAACCATTTTTGCGTGGCTGTTTCTATAAGCTTGTTGCCTTGAGTCGGAGGAATGCAAAGCCATGCGTCAAGCGCAAATTTTGCCAGTTGTTTGTCGCCTTTGAGTTCGGCTGCCGCTCGAATGCCCGGCACAAGCGCGTTCACTGTCAATTCCAGAATTCTATTTTTTCCTATGACTGACGCAGGGCTTGCTCTTTCTGTGTGGAAGTTTGCATATTTGTCCCATAGCGGATGGGAGGCGGTGAAATCCTTAATAACAGTTTTGTGCAGTTCTTCTGGGGATTTCATGTTCTTTATTCTGCCAAGAATAAATTCCAAGGGCGCATTGCGAGTTTTTAAAAGTATGGCGCAAGTTGCCGCAATTCGTCGTTCGGGGCTGTTGAGCGGGCGGGTTCCGCTGCGTTTCCACTCAATTTGCTGTCGGCTCCCTTTTCTTATTTTCCACCATGCGTCCCAGCATTTTTTGACAAAGCCAGCCATTTGGGTGTCGAGCTCTTTGCATGTGGAATCCGGCAACAAGCCTGATTCCCCCCATAGCACGGCTTCCAGCGTTTCTCCATTAAGCTCCTTTTTGTCGTATTCTGAGTATCTGGAAAAGAGTTCCGCAAAGCTGTCTCTGTTATTTTTATATCCAGCCGCGTCAAATATAAATTTAATAAAAGTTTTTTCGGCTCCATGCTTGAGCATTTCCAGGAGCATGTTGTTGGATTTTATCTTAAAGCGCTCTATGCCAGCGGACACCAGCAGTTCGTTAATCCGTTCGGAGGACATTTGCGAGATTCGTTCGGCGCATGCTCCCGGCTTTATTCCTTTTGGAGAGCTTTCATCAAAAGGCAGCTCAAGAACGGGAATCTCCAGAACGTTTGACTTGTCGTCGTGTTTATTCACAACGTGCAGAATTACATTTTTGTATGCCGGGTCGTCGCCGTGGCCGTGGCGGAGCCAGTCTGATGTTTTTCTGTGGACTTCTATGCTGCCTTTCAGCAGTTTGTTCTCAAGGCTGATTTTTGCGTTCAGGAAGTCCGGGCCGGCTTCTTTATTCCAAATCCCTGGGGAAAGTATTTTAAGCGGCTTATTGTCTGATGTCACATATTTGCGGCCGGGAACAATGTTATTCCAGGCGTTTTGGACTGCTATTTCATTAGGGTCTTTTTTATTTCCCTTAGACATAGCCGCTCCTCCCGTTTGCAATTTCAGCGCAAAGTAGTTAATTTTGTTTATGCACAATGTATATGGCGCGTTTATGAGAACAATAAAAATATTAAGTACTAATGGCGATAAATCAAGCGCGCGTTTTTCTTTGCGCCTTATAATGTTTATTTTCTTTGGATCTGCAAGCTTTCTTTTTGCTGAAGAAGCTGACAGAAGCGCCAGAGAGACTCCAACGGTAAAGGCTGTTCGCAAGGCTTTGCCGTCTGTCGTGAACATAAGCACGGAAAACGCGTCGTCGGGCAATTCCGCGCATTCTTTGGGGAGCGGCAGTATAATAGACGCCTCTGGTCTCTTGGTTACTAATTCGCATGTGGCTTCAGGGGTGTCTTTGGTTACAGTTAAGCTTTTGGGCGGCAAGAGTTATACAGCGCGGGAAATTGCAAATGATGAATTCAACGACTTGGCTCTTCTTCAAATAGAAAATCTGCCGCCTGACGCGCGCCTCAATCCTATTCCCTTGTCTGCGCCAGGCGATCTTATTTTGGGCGAAACAGTGATTGCAGTGGGCAATCCATACGGTTTGGGATGCAGCATTTCCAAGGGCGTGCTAAGCGCGCTAGGCCGGAAAGTTGTCTACAAAGGAAGAATTATTTTTTCAGACATAATCCAAACAGATGCGGCCATTTATCCCGGCAATAGTGGCGGGCCTCTTATAAATATAAATGGCAGAATGATAGGGATAGCCACTGCTGTGCTCAAAAATGCAAAGGGAGTCGGTTTTGCGATTCCTTTGTTGAGGATTGAAAATACTTTGGCGAAATGGCTTTTGCCGGAAAGATCCAATGGCGCAAGCCTTGGGTTTCTGCCGTCTGTAAGGATGGCAAATGGCGGGAGCAAGATTTATGTTTCATCTGTTCGCAAAAACAGTCCGGCATGGAATGCGGGGATAAGGGGCGGGGAAGACATTGCCTCGTTTGACGGCAAGCCATTGTCGAGCCTTATGGAGCTTGGCCGCAAATTGTGGCGGCTTAAGGCTGGCGATGTTATTTCGCTGGGGCTTGCTGATGGGAAGAACTGTTCCATTAAATTGCTCAAGGGCGCGCGCAAAGACGGCGCGGAACTTGCCCGAGAAAAGCTTGGGGTGTCTGTTGAAAAGCTCACTCCTGTTTTGGCAAAGGCAATGGGCTATCATTTTTCAGGCGGCTTTGTGGTGAGTGAGGTTGCGCCTGACGAGAATCTTTTAACGCGAGGGGATGTCATTGTCAGGCTTGCTGGAATTCCGATCCACGTGGTCTCGGACTTGGCAAAGGCTCTCGCGCACAGGAGTCCTGGCGATCAGATAACGGCCGAAGTTAAAATCCCGCCGGAAAATGCCTCTGCCGATTTTTTAAAGAAAAAGACTATAAAATTAGCAATAAAATAAGAAAT
The DNA here is from genome assembly GCA_964651145.1 of uncultured Victivallales bacterium. Taxonomy (GTDB): domain Bacteria; phylum Verrucomicrobiota; class Lentisphaeria; order Victivallales; family GWF2-45-14; genus CAZYVR01. The sequence continues at coordinate 4,711 of CAZYVR010000384.1, forward strand.
ATTTAAGTAAATATCGCTGTTTAAGGTATATTGCAATTAACTTTAATCAGGCGCATTGTAAAAAATAAGAGGGAAAATGACTGATACCATCGCAAAGGAAAATGTTTTGATTGTCGATGACAATCCCACTAATCTTATTCTCTTGGAGCATAACATAAGAGATTTGGACTTGAACATAGTAAAGGCTTCTTCGGGGCCGGAAGCTTTAGTGAAGGTAAAGGAATACGACTTCGCATTGATCCTTATGGATGTTCAGATGCCGGCAATGACTGGCTTTGAGGCAGTTGCCGCCATTCGCGCAGACGAGGCAACTAAATACGTTCCTGTTATTTTTATAACTGCTCTTGGCAAGCAGAACAGCATGGAATTCAAAGGATACGAATCCGGGGCGGTGGATTACCTGACAAAGCCGGTCGAAGTGGATATACTCAAGAGCAAGGTCAGAATTTTTATAGAACTGCATCGGCAGAAAAAGATTATAGAAAGACAAAAGATTGAACTTGTCAACAAGGTTGAGGAACTGCAGAAGGCTCTCAAGGAAATAAAGACTTTGCAAGGGATAATTCCTATTTGTGTGCATTGCAAAAAAATAAGGGATGATCAGGGTTTTTGGGAAAGCGTCGAACAGTATATTTCCGATCGTTCGGATGTGGGATTCAGTCACGGCATCTGCCCGTCCTGCCTGAGAGAGCATTTTCCGGAATTTGCAGAAGATATTCTTGACAAAAAAAATGATGATCAGTAATTTGACGGCGCCGTCAAAAGTCCTGGGAGCTGTCGCTGCAACTAAATAAAGCTTGTTGTCGCTTCGCATCCCAACAAGCTGCAGGCTTTCAATGCGCC
>CAZYVR010000385.1:0-5518 GCA_964651145.1 uncultured Victivallales bacterium
AAAAGTGTTTTTGATTTTGGCCATGGAGTTGGGTCTTCTCCTGGAGTCCATTGTTTGTTCCCCACATAAGGGCCAATAAAAATATACCACCAGCTATGGACTGCATAGGTTCCATCGTAATTGGCATTGTCTCCGGGAGCCGGGAGAAAGCTGTTATAATCATTTGCGTACATAACAAAAGCAGTCCCAAACTGCTTCATCCTGCCTTTGCAGTCAATTTCTTTGGCCTTGTCCCTGGCGCTTCTCAGCGCAGGCAGGAGCATTGATGCCAGAATTGCTATTATGCTGATTACGATGAGCAGTTCGATGAGTGTAAAAAGCTTTTTATGTTTCTTTTTCATTTAGCTCCTTTGTTACGTATAACAAGATACAGGTTTTCTCTCTGATTTACTATGCTAAGCTTGCAATAAACTATGCATATATTATAATTATTTATTGTTTTGTTCTTTTAATTTTTGAATTATTTAGTAAGTTTATTGGATGAAGCCAAAAGAAGCATATGAAATAAGAAGATTTGACCCGGATGGCGGGAGTTCCTTTTTGCATTTTAATTCTCAGGGGAGCGGGGCTTCTTTTATGTGGCATTATCATGAGTACTTTGAGCTCTTTGCCGTTTTAAGGAACGGCGGCGAATATTTGATAGGCGACAGCATGGGGGCTTTTTCTGAAGGACAGATTTTTCTCTTCGGGCCGCGTTTGCCTCATGCCTTTTACAGGCAGTTGCCCGCTGTTGCGCCAAAGGACAAATATCATGCGTTGATTGCTATGTTTTCTTTGTCTGAGAACACGTTTCCTGAAATTGCCGAACTGCGCCCTTTGCTTGAGAAGGCTTCGCGCGGCCTGGTTTTTGAAGGTGAAAGCGCCTTGCCGATATTAAAAAAACTAAAGTCTCTGAAAAATAAAAACGGCATTCGCGGAATTCTTTGCCTTTTTGACATTCTTGCAGACCTGAATGAAATTGATGACTGCAGGCTGATTGCGAGTGAAGGCTGTGCGTTGGCGCCAGGGGTTAACAAAGTCAACAAGCTTGACCGCTTGCACCGCTATTTGCATAAGCATTATCGGGATGACATCAAGCTTTCCGAAGCGGCTAAGCATGTCCATCTGAGCGTTTCCGGATTGTGCGCTTTTTTTCAGCGCTCCACTAAAAGGTCAGTCAATAGCTATATTCACGAATTGCGAATCAGCCATGCCTGCAAATTGCTTATAGAAACTGACATGCCGGTGACGGAAATCGCGTTTGAGGCAGGATATAAAACAGTTTCATGTTTCAATCGTAAATTTAAAGATTTGCGCTCATGTTCTCCGCGAAGCTATCGCAAGAAAACAACGCAAATAAAAGCCTGAGTTCTGTGGTGTTGCTGAATCTGCAAAAGTCTGGAATTCTTGCGCCTGACAGTCAACTTGCAATTATTTTTTTCCTTGCGGCGTTCAGACTGTTTTCCTTGACCTGTGAATAAAATCGACTATTATATTGTTATGTTTTAGAATTATTAACATTGAGGTTCTTTGGGATGAATTATAATCAGTACTTGGAAGTTTTTAAAAAAACTTGGCATGACAGAAAAAAAAGAAGCATTATGCTGTTGAGCATTTTTACAGTTATTTTGACGCTCACTATTATTATTAGACTTTTTTCTTCCGAGCCAAAGCCGCCTGAAGGAACTTTTAAGGTTGCAATTTGCCAGGTTTGTGAATTTAAAGAATGCCGTCGAATAAAAAACATTAAAAACCCTAAATATAAGTGCTCCAAATGTGGAGGCCAACTGGCCAAGGTTTGGAAATGTATGGAATGCGAATATGAATATCCATTTCTTCAGTCGAAAATTTCCAAGAAAGGCTTGACTAAGCCTGAATTGTTTCGCAGGCTTGCTCAACTGAGAAAATGTCCGAAGTGCGGTTCGGTTAGAACAAGAGCTGTTTCACCCCGCAAATATTTGGACAGGCAAAAGAAAAAAACAATAGCTGAGTAAATCACAATATCTTAAGGAGTTCCATGAGAAATATAAAACTTAAATTGATCCCAGGCGATGGGATTGGTATTGAGGTTATTGCTGAAAGCAAAAAGATACTGACGCAAATTGAAGCCATGCACGGAGGCTTGAAGTTTGAGCTGCATGAGTTGGGCTGGGGATGTGAATATTACCTAAAAAACGGCAGAATGATGCCAGTGGACGGATTAAAGATCCTTGCCGACTGTGAAAGCATATTGCTGGGCGCCGTAGGCTTTCCTGGAGTGCCGGATCATATTTCGTTAAGGGAATTGCTTCTGCCGATCAGGCAGGAGTTTGAGCAGTATATAAACATGCGGCCTATAAAGCTTCTGGATGGGTTGGATTCCCCTTTGAACATCTCCAAGCCGGAAGACATTGATTTTGTCGTAGTGCGTGAAAATTCCGAAGGAGAGTATTGCGGCAAAGGCAGGATTATTGACGAAGGAACAGACGATGAGGCTGTTGTTCAGGAAGCGTGGTTTACCAGAAAAGCAACTTCAAGGGTGATCAAATACGCTTTTGAATACGCAAAAGAGCATTCCTGCAAAAAACTTGTGAGCGCGACTAAATCCAACGCTCTCAATTACTCAATGGTTTTCTGGGACAAGATTTTTGATGGAATAAAAATCCAATACCCCGACATTGACTCAAGGAGCATTCATGTGGACGCTTTGGCTGGCTTTTTTATAATGAAGCCCTGGATGCTGGAAGTGGTTGTGGCAAGCAATCTTTTTGGCGACATCCTTACTGATTTAGGCTCAGCCATGCTTGGAAGCATAGGGATTTCTCCATCCGCGAACATCAACCCTGAAAAGAAATATCCGAGCATGTTTGAGCCGATTCACGGCTCTGCTCCTGACATTGCGGGGCAGGGGAAGGCCAACCCCATTGGAACGGTCTGGTCGATAGTTATGATGTTGGAGCACCTTGAACTCAAGGAGTCTTCGGACTTGTTGATGGCTGCCATGAGTCAAGTAATAAAAGAACGCCAAGTCAGAACGCCTGATCTGGGCGGAACAAGCTCAACGGCGGAAGTTGTCCACGAAATCATAAAGAAACTCAAGTAGTTTTAAAAAAGATACTGACGCATTGCCTTTGCGTTTGCTTGAGTTTTTCTTGAGGCGGGATATATTTCAAGACCATAATCTATTCCAGGTGTATATATGAATAAGTATTTTGTTTCCTCTTTGTTATGTTTTGCCGTTTTTGCCGGAATGCTGAACGGAGCCGACAAGAAAGCTGAAATGTCTTCAAAGACAAAACGTTTTTATTCGGGCGATGTTGTGTCTGCGGAAATCAGCAAGCGTTCTCCTCGCGTTAACGGATGGAGCAGGCATGAGCCTTCCAGAAATATCAGCGATAAGGATAAGGCTTACGCATTGATTGCTGTTCGCCTTGAGAAAGGCAGAGGCATTAGCATTTATGACTATGTCCTTGTCGATAATGCCATGAATGAATTTGTTTGCAAGGGCATAAGATTGAACGATAACGCTTTTGACCGCAAGAATTGGGAGCATAAAAATACACAGCCTTCTCAAGTTTATGGAATGCTTTTTGAAGTAGCCGCGTCATCAATGACAACGCCTGTTGCCCAAGTTAAATTTTCACTCAGATCGCGCCTCCGTAAGAATTCAGGCGAAACGCCTCTTGTTTTTAGAAATATGTGGAGAGCTGGTTTCAGCAAAGCGTCTTCTATTCCCAAAAACGGCAATCTTGGCGTCAATATGACGCCTTATAAGCCCAAACCGAAAGCCAAGCCAAAAGCCAAGCCGAAAGCTAAGCCAAAAGCTAAGCCAAAAGCTAAGCCAAAAGCTAAGCCAAAAGCCAAAAAGAAATAGTATTTGGGCTTTTTTGCAACCTTTTAAAGAATAGTTTTTATATGAAAGAGTCTCCTGAATTTTTGCCTGTGTCCATGAAGGAAATGCGGCGCATTGGCTGGCAGGAATTGGATATTCTGCTGGTTACCGGTGACGCATATGTTGATCATCCTTCTTACGGAGCCGCTGTTATTGGGCGTATTCTTCTTGACGAAGGATTCAGAGTCGGAATAGTTGCTCAGCCTGACTGGAAGAATCCCGAGTCTCTCAAGGTTATGGGGACCCCGCGTCTGGCTTGTGCAGTCACTTCAGGCAATATGGATTCTATGGTAAATATTTATACAGCCGGAAGAAGGCTTCGCAGGGAAGATATGTATTCTCCGGGTGGAAAAGCAGGACTCAGACCGCCTCATGCGCTTGTTGTTTATTCGCAGCTGGCGCGAAGAGCTTTTCCGGGATTGCCTGTGGTTGTCGGCGGAATGGAAGCGAGCATGAGAAGAATTGCGCATTATGATTACTGGCAGGATAAAATTCGCCCAACGGCATTGCTCGATTCAAAGGCGGATATACTGGTTTATGGCATGGGGGAACGTGCCATCAGGGAAATTTTCAAAAGAATATCCAGGAATGAAAATCTTGCGGGCATAAAGGGAACTGCGCGATTGCTTGGCAAAAAAGCGGCGGAACAGTTTGAGTTGACGGATAAGTTTGTGGAACTTCCGTCTTTTGAGGAAGTCTCTTCGAATCGCGACGCTATTATGGAAGCCACAATTATTGCTGAAAGGGAGATGAATCCTTTCTGCGCTCGGGGGCTTGTTCAGAAATGCGGAGACCGCCTTCTCGTGGTGGAATCGCCCGCTGAGCCGCTTGACACCGATGCCATTGACAAAGTTTACTCTTTGCCGTTCGGCATGCGTCCACACCCATCTATTAAGGAGCGAATACCCGCGTATGAGGCTATAAAAAACTCCATTCCTGCGGTGCGGGGCTGCCCCGGAGGATGCTCATTTTGCGGACTGGTTGCCCATCAGGGAAAATTTATCACTTCCAGAAGCCACGAATCAGTTGTCAAGGACGTTGAGCGCCTGAAAGGTCTGTCTACATTTAGAGGCACTGTCAGCGACATAGGCGGAGCGGCTGGCAATATATATGGCTCCGGTTCGCGCGATATGGAAAAATGCAAAAAATGCAGGCGCCCATCATGTCTATTTCCGGAGATATGCTCCAATTACAGGGTGGATGAACAATCTTTGATCCAACTTTTGCGAAAAGTGCGGAATATTGACGGAGTCAAGCATGTCCATATCAATTCCGGCATTCGCCTGGAACTGGCATTGAGGCAAAAAGAGCTGTCGCGCGAGATTGTCCAACATCATGTTTCAGGGCACATGAAAGTAGCTCCGGAGCATTTGCATCCGCAAGTCCTTAAGTATATGAGAAAAAATCCCGCCGAAGATTTTTATAAGTTTGCCGAATTCTTTTACGACGAAAGCAAAAAAGCCGGGAAAGAGCAGTATTTGATTCCGCTTTTTATTTCCAATTTTCCAGGGTGCACTGAAGAAGAAATGAAAGTGGTTGACGACTTCCTGACCGCAAAGAACTGGAGCCCGCAACAGGTGCAGGATTACATACCTTTGCCGATGACGATGGCCGCCGCAATGTATTATTGCGGCAAAGCTCCAGATGGCGCTACGATACCAGTCAATC
>CAZYVR010000386.1:0-5507 GCA_964651145.1 uncultured Victivallales bacterium
TTAAAGCGCATGCCGATGTATGCAACGAAGCCGCCGCAAACGCCGCCGCCACCGGAATCAAAGTTGGCATTCACAATCATGACGGGGAAATGCAGATAGTTGACGGCAAACCGGCCTACAAAATTTTTCTGGACAACGTCACGGCCGATGTTATCTGGCAGATCGACACATATTGGGTCAAGGTCGGCGGATTGAGCCCTGTTGAAGTAATTAAAGACTTTGGCGCGCGTTGTCCGGTTATCCACGTGAAAGATGGAATGGGCGAGCGCGGAACTCCTTTCAAACCGCTTGGCAAGGGCGTTATGGATATCCCCCCCATTCTGGAAGCAGCGTCAGACAAGGAAGCTTTTATTGTTGAACAGGATTCCGGCGAAGGCGACATGGTCGCAAACGCTGAAATAAGCATCAACTACCTTAAAAGCATAGTATAAGCGCTTAAGCGCATTCTAAAAATAAAGGGATTGACAATGCTTGAGAAAGTAAAAGTCGGAATTGTCGGATGCGGAATGATAAGCAAAGCTTATCTTGACGGAGCAAAAACTTTCAAAATATTGGATATGGCTGCCTGCGCCGACATCAACATGGACGCCGCAAAGGAAAAAGCCGAGGAGTACGGCTCAAAAGCCATGACTGTCGACGAGCTTATGGCCAACCCCGAAATAGAGGTTGTTTTAAACCTGACCATTCCAAGTGTGCATGCGGAAGTGGCGGTCAGAGCGCTTGAGGCAGGCAAGCATGTTTATGGCGAAAAACCCTTGGCGGTCTCTCGCGAAGACGGCAAAAAAATAGTCGACACAGCAAAGGCCAAGGGGCTGCTTGTAGGCTCCGCGCCGGATACTTTTCTCGGCGGCGGGATTCAGACTTGCCGCAAGCTTATGGATGACAACTGGATCGGCAGGCCGATAGCCGGAACCGCCTTTATGATGGGACACGGTCCCGAAGGCTGGCATGTCAATCCCGGCTTTTATTATCAGAAAGGCGGCGGGCCAATGTTTGACATGGGTCCATATTATCTCACGGCTTTGGTCAACTTGCTTGGCCCGGTCAAGCGCGTGGGAGCTCTCTGCAATGCGGCGTTTAAGGAGCGCATAGCCACATCCGAACTGCATTTCGGCAAAATGTTGCCAGTGGATGTTCCCACCCACTATTCAGGCACGTTGGAATTCCACAACGGAGCCGTCATCAATATGGTGATGAGTTTTGATGTATGGGGACACGGGAACAATCCCTTTATTGAAGTTTACGGGACAGAGGGAAGCTTAAAAGTTCCTAATCCGAACGCTTTTGGCGGGCCTGTCAGCATTAAGACTGCCAGCATGAGCGAGTGGATGGACTGTCCTCTTTCGCATGCTTACACCGATAGCATGAGAAGCATCGGCCTGGCTGACATGGCTTACGCAATCCGCACGGGACGCAAGCACCGCTGCAACGGCGATGTCGCTTTTCATGTTCTGGATATCATGCATGTGTTTGAGGAAGCTTCCAAAGCCGGTAAATTCCTGGACGTTCAGAGCTCCTGCGAACAACCAGCCGCGCTTCCTTTGGGATTAAGGCATGGCTTCCTTGACAAATAGATTGGAAAGAATAAAATGAGCAAATTCAAGAAGGCAAAAGACATAAAAGTTGGCGTTATTGGATATGGCGGAGCTTTCAACATGGGGCGCGGACATCTCAATGAGATGGCCAAAGCAGGCATGACTCCGGCAGCCGTTGCGGAAATAGACGAGAGCCGCTTAAAAGTGGCCAGTGAGGATTTTCCTGGAATAGAAACCTATTCATCTGTTTCCGAGATGCTGAAAAAATCAGATGTCAACCTGATTACCATCATTACTCCGCATAACACTCACGCTGATCTGGCGCTGCAATGCGTTAAAGCCGGAAAGCATGTTGTTTGCGAAAAGCCGTTTACTGTAACAACAGCTGAAGCCAACACAATTATCAAAGAAGCCAAAAAACAGGATGTAGTCGCCAGCACATACCACAACAGGCACTGGGACGGCAACATTATGTTTGCCTTGAATAAAATAGCCTCCGGGGCAATCGGCGATGTTGTCAGAATTGAGGCGCGCGCCGGACGCTGGAACCAGCCGAAAGACTGGTGGCGCTCAAGCGTCTCCATCTCCGGCGGGATACTTTATGACTGGGGCGTGCATATCCTGGAATACTGCCTGCAGATCCTGGGCGACGCCGAAGTCACTGAAGTGAGCGGATTTGCCCATAAAGGCTTCTGGGACACCAAATGGGGCGACGACACAAACGAAGACGAGGCAAGCGCGATTGTCCGTTTCAACACCGGACAACGCATAAACCTCTGCGTGACGAGCATAGATTCAAACCCCAAAGACGGCATGTTTGAAGTTGTCGGCACAAAAGGCTCGTTGATAATGGGCGCGGAATGGAAGCTTATAACACATAAAAAGAATTCCCTTGTCACTGAAACTGGAGCTTGCCCTGATTCGCAATGGGACAAGTTTTACCAGAATGTCGCGGATCATCTGGTGAAAGGCGCTGAGCTTGTGATAACTCCTGAATGGGCTAGAAGACCTATTCATATTATTGAGTTGGCCATAAATAGCGCAAAGCAGGGAAAGACTTTAAAAGCAAAGTATAAATAATACACAAGGAGAAGCATGAGCAGAAAAATAAGAATGGGAATGGTCGGCGGCGGCCCCGGAGCCTTTATCGGGGAAGTGCATCGCAAGGCCGCGGGCATCGATGGCAGAATCGAACTGGTGGCGGGCGCCTTTGACATCGACTCGGAAAAAAGCTTCCAGATGGGCAAGGAATTGTGCATTTGCCCGAAGCGCACATACAGCGACTACAAGACAATGATCCAGAAAGAGCTTGAGTTGGACGAAGACAAAAGAATTGACTTTGTTGTGGTAGCCACTCCAAACAACTGGCATTTTCCAATATCAAGAGATTTCCTCGAAGCAGGCTTTAATGTAATGTGCGAAAAGCCGATGACATTGAACGTTGAGGAAGCAAGAGAGCTAAAAGAAGTCGTTGAGAAAACCGGAAAAGTTTTTGGACTGATGCATAATTATACAGGCTATCCAATGGTCAAGCTTGCGCGCGACATGGTAAAGCAGGGTGACTTGGGCAAAATACTGAAAATTGTTGTCGAGTATCCCCAAGGCTGGCTTATCAAGCCTATAGAAAACGAGGGCCAAAAGCAGGCCGCATGGAGAACTGACCCGAAACAAAGTGGAATAGCAGGAGCCATGGGCGACATAGGCACTCATGCTGAAAACCTTGCAGAATATATTACAGGACTCAAAATTACTGAAATGTGCGCCGATCTCACTTCTTTTGTTGAGGGCAGGCTCCTTGACGACGATGGGAACTGTCTCTTGAGATTTGACAACGGAGCAAGGGGAGTCCTGCAAGCCAGCCAGATATCGGCGGGCAGGGAGAACGGACTTGCCATTTGGATCTATGGCGAGACGCAGAGCCTTGAATGGCATCAGGAGCATCCGAACCAGGTGAAGGTCAGGGGCATCGACAAGCCGGAAGAAATATGGAGCCGCGGAAATGGCTATGTCGCCGCAAAAAGCGCCGCCGCCGCAAGAGGATCCCGCTTGCCGTCAGGGCACCCCGAAGCCTTCCTCGAAGCTTTCGCAAACAATTATAAAAACTTTGCCGACACAATCACATGCAAGCTTGAAGGCAGAGAGCCTTCTGAATTGGAATTGGATTTCCCGGACGTCAATGACGGCTTGAGAGGAATGATTTTTATTGAAACAGTTGTGAAAAGCGGAAAAAATGACGACATTAAATGGGTGAAGTTTCCCCAAGCATAAATTTTAAGGAGAATAAAACTATGTCAAGACCTGTGACATTATTTACCGGACAATGGGCTGATATGCCCATTGCTGAACTCGCCGAAAAAACGGCGTCCTGGGGATACAACGGATTGGAACTCGCATGCTGGGGTGATCATTTCGATGTCAAAAGAGGCGCGGAAGATAAGGAATATTGCAAAAAACATCTGGCTATGCTGGAAAGCAAAGGCATTAAAGTATGGGCGATAAGCAACCATCTGGCCGGACAGCTTGTGTGCGATGTGAATGACGCCCGATCCGACATGTTTGCCCCCGCCGAGCTCGCTGGCGATGCGGAAGGCAAGCGCGCCTGGGCCGTCGAACAGATGAAGCTTTCCGCCAAAGCCGCGAAAAATATGGGCGTAAAGGTTGTGAACGGCTTTACCGGCTCTTCCATCTGGCATATGCTTTACAGTTTTCCGCCAGCAAGCAAACAGATGATAGATGACGGCTTCAAGCATTTCGCCGACATGTGGAACCCGATTCTTGACGTGTTCAAGGAATGCGGCGTTAAATTCGCGCTTGAAGTGCATCCCACCGAAATAGCTTTTGACATCATAACGGCTAAACGCGCCCTTGAAGCAATCGGCAACAGGCCTGAATTCGGCTTTAACTTTGACCCGAGCCATCTTCTCTGGCAGGGGATGGATCCCGCAAAATTTATTCAGGAATTTCCTGACAGAATTTATCATGTCCACATGAAGGACGCCATCGTTACTCTTGATGGCAGAAGCGGAATTCTTTCTTCACATCTCGATTTTGGACAGTCCGGGCGCGGCTGGGACTTCAGAAGCCTTGGACACGGATCTGTAAATTTTGAGGAAATAATACGCGAACTGAACAAAATAGGATACAGCGGGCCGCTTTCTGTGGAATGGGAAGACTGCGGAATGGAACGCGAATTTGGGGCAAGAGAAGCATGCGACTTTGTGCGCAAAACGGATTTTGTCCCGTCAAATGTGCAGTTTGACGCAGCATTTGACAAGTAGAGCCACGGCTCCGCCAAAAGTCCTGAAAAATAAAAAAACCGGACTTTGTCAGGATGCCATCCAGCGGTGGAATAGCTGGTAGGCAAAGCCACTTTTAAACCCACTTCGTGGGGGCGACAGCACGCATGGCGCATTGAACGTTTGCAGCTTGTTGGGATGCGAAGCGACAACAAGCTGCAAAAGCTCTCTGGACTTTTGGCGGCTCCGACGGATTACAAAATTAAGAAAAAAAACACTGATATTTATTTGTTGGTCGTTTGCAATCGTTTGATTCGCCTCATAAATTAAAAATGGAACATTTCCATTGAAATGCTTGTCTGAACCACTTATGGAATAATTATGTTCCGGCTTATTATATTTTATAAGGATGCAATCCCATGGATTCATTTGAGGCAGACAAGACACAGAAGTTTAAGCTTCCTAAACGAAAGACGATTCCTCGTATTTGCTCTTGGTGCAATAAAATCTATGATTTGACTTCCTGGGAAGTTGAAGGCAACAAGAAAACTGGCGTTTCACATGGCATGTGCCTGGAATGCCATGAAAAACATCTGACAATGTTCGCCAAAAAGAAAAAAGAAGAATAATCTTTTTTTTCTCTCATGCCTTTCCGCGATTTTTCAAACTATACTCATTGATTGAAATTTAGAGTTTTGAAGTTATTATTAAGCAAGTTAGGTTCGGAAAAAAAAAA
>CAZYVR010000387.1:0-5492 GCA_964651145.1 uncultured Victivallales bacterium
CCACCAAGCCTTTGGATTCTTCCGGATTTTCAGGCTCTGTTATGGATATTTCAGGAAATTTCAACGCGTTGCCAGCAAGAGCCGCTATGTCCCGCGCGATTCCCCAGTGCGAAAGCCAGTCCGGGCGGTTGGAAGTGATTTCCAGTTCAAAGCAAACATCGCCTTTGACTATTTCGGAAACGGCAGTTCCAAGCTTTAAATCACTGGACAATTCCATTATTCCGCAATGGTCGTCGTCAAGGCCCAATTCTCTTCCGCTGCAAAGCATGCCGAAAGAAGGGACTCCGCGGAGCTTTGATTTTTTTATTGGAAATTTCTTGCCCGTTTCAGGGTCGATAAACACTGTTCCAACTGTGGCCAAAGGGAATTTTTTTCCCGCGTCGCAATTTGGAGCTCCGCAAACAACCTGCAAATCTTCTCCGCCTGCGTTGACGCGGCACACGCTCAATTTGTCGGCGTCCGGGTGCTGGCTCCGCTCAATAACCTCTGCTACAACCACCCCTTCCGGTATTTGAGCCGGACTGTGTATGGCTTCGACTTCGATGCCTGCCATAGTAAGTTTTTCGGCAAGCTCTTCCACGCTGTACGGGATATCAATATATTGCGACAGCCAATTGTATGAAACTTTCATTTTAATCCACGCTGTTTAATTTAAATTCTAGAACTGTTCGAGGAATCTCATGTCGTTCTCATAGAGCAGTCTGATGTCATTGATCTTGTAACGGATCATGGCAATGCGCTCTATGCCCATTCCAAAAGCATAGCCGGACCATATTTCCGGGTCGTAGTTGACGGCTTTGAGAACGTTTGGATCCACAATCCCGGCTCCGGCTATTTCAAGCCAACCGGAATTTTTGCATATGCGGCAACCTTTGCCTTCACACATTATGCAGGAAAAATCGCATTCAACGCTTGGCTCCGTAAACGGAAAAAAGTGCGGGCGCAGCCTTATGCCAACGTCTTTTCCAAAAAGCTCGTGAGCAAAAGCCAGCAAAACACTCTTCAAGTCCGCCATTGACACATCTTTGTCAATATAAAGGCCCTCTATCTGATGAAAGTTCATGCTGTGGGTCGCGTCTGGAGTGTCGCGCCTGAAACAACGTCCCGGAGCAACTATGCGAACCGGAGGCTCCTGTTTTTCCATCACGCGTATCTGCACTGGCGATGTCTGTGTTCTGAGCAGTCTGCCATCGCCAAAATAAAAAGTGTCCTGCGGGCTTCTTGAAGGGTGATCGACAGGAGCGTTAAGCGCGTCAAAGTTGTTGTAGACAGTGTCTATTTCCGGACCTTCAGCCACAATAAAGCCCATTCTTCTGAAGATGGCCACGCAATCGTCTATGACTGTGGTTATCGGGTGTTTTTTGCCGAGCTTCCACTTTCTTCCGGGCTGGGTCACATCCGGAATGCCTGCGGAGCCCATGGAGTCTGTCGAGCCGCTTTCATTTGCCGAATTCAGCAATTCCTGAATTTTAGCCATGGCCATATTAAGAGCCTTGCCAGCTTTCGGGCGCTCTTCGGGGGAAAGATCTTTCATTTCCTTGCTGAGGGCGGGAATAAGTCCTTTGCGTCCGAGAAGTTCGATTCTCACCGCTTCAACATCGTCCCCATTGGCAGCCGTTTTCAGTTTGGCTTCCGCTGACTCCAAAGCCGAGTCAAGTTTTTCTATAATAGGATTAGACATGATAAATTGTCCTGAATTTAAAAAAAGCTATGCCGGAGAAGCCTCACACAAGACGCCTTGCGCCTGAAGAAGCTTCTGCCGGAATAAAAAAACAAAATCGTTATTTAACGAGCTGTTCTTTGGCTTTTTCAATGAGCCCTTTAAAGGCTTCCGCGTCGCACACTGCCAGATCGGCAAGGACTTTGCGGTTCAACTCGATGCCGGCTTTTTTCATGCCGTTCATAAAGGTGCTGTAGTTCATGCCGTTCATTCTGCAGGCAGCGTTGATTCTGACTGTCCAGAGACGACGATACAAACGTTTTTTCTGTTTGCGTCCTGTGTATGCGTGTTGACCCGCTTTTTCAAGCGCGTCATAAACTGTGCGGATATTTTTGCTGCGGGCTCCGTAAAAACCTCTTGCCTGTTTTAAAGCGCGTTTGCGACGTTTGCGTGATGCGACTGCGCAAGTAGTTCTAGCCATAGTAAGATCCTCCGAGGATATCTAGTATTTCTTTAAAGAAAAATTTTGCGATAGTTTAAGTTCTAAAAAACCTAAAATCATAGAATAATTATTTCAAGCCGTAAGGCAATGAACTCTTAATTCTTTTGATTTCAGTGCTTTTCACTTCCGCGTCATGACCCAGGCGACGTTTGCGCTTGGAACTTTTCTTTGTGAGGATGTGACGGCCGCCGGCTTTGTAATGGCGATATTTGCCAGTGCCGGTCTTCTTGAAGCGTTTGGACACGCTCTTTCTTGTTTTCATTTTTGGCATCGTTTGTCTCCTTTGTTTTCTTGCATGTTTTTTATTTTCCCCTGAGAAGGCAGATGCCCTCAGCCATATCTCAGTGGCGATGTCCTTTGGATTTAATCGGCGCGAATGTCAATGAAGCGTTTCTTCCTAAGAGCTTTGGCTTCATTTCTGGCACGCCATGTTCCTTGAGGTCTTCAATAACTCTGTCGATAAGCTCGAAACCTATCTCTTTATGAGCCATTTCACGACCTCTAAACATCAAAGTGACTCTTAACTTATTCCCTTTTCCCAAAAATTCAATTCCATGATTGATTTTGTATTGATAATCGTGTTCGTCAATGTTTACATGAAATTTAACTTCTTTCAGTTTTTGCGCATGCTGATGCTTTTTCTGGTCTTTGAGCTTTTTCTTCTGCTCATAGCGCAGCTTGCCGTAATCCATTATGCGGCACACCGGAGGATTGGTGTTTCCAGAAACAAGCACCAAATCCAAACCGGCTTCAGTCGCCTTTATGCGTGCAGCTTCATATGTGAGAATTCCAATTTGTTCTCCATCTTCTCCTACTACTCGCAACTCGCGCTCGGCAAGCGAACGATCATTTGGCTTAATCAAACTAGCGATGGGATATTCCTCCTATTTTGTTAGTATCCATCATAAATCACTCGACATATTCGTTTGTCGATTTACTAATATATCCAGTTCAAATCTTATTATCAACATCTAATAACAATTTTTCTTTCAACTCTTTAACAGGCATCTCGCCCAGCTGGCCTTCACGGCGCGACCGGACCGCCACTGTTCCGGCTTCCGTTTCGCGTTCGCCAACAATGGCCATATACGGAATCCGGCCATGTCGCGCGTCCTTGATTTTTGAGCCTACAGACTCACTGCGAATGTCAATTTCAGCCCGCAGTCCGGCAGCCCTCAACTCTTTCAAAATTTTGTGGGCATATTCATGCTGATCATCAGTTATTGGCAGAATTCTTATCTGCTCCGGCGCGAGCCAAAGAGGGAACGAGCCAGCGTAATGTTCAACCAGAATGCCGAAAAAGCGCTCAATTGAGCCAAGAAGCGCGCGATGTACCATAAATGGCTGATGCTTCTTTCCGTCTTCGCCAATGTATGTCATGTCAAAGCGTTCCGGCAGATTAAAGTCGAATTGAATCGTTGTGGTCTGCCATTCGCGCCCTATGGCGTCTTTGACTTTCAAGTCAATCTTAGGCCCGTAGAAAGCTCCGCCGCCTTCGTCCACTTCGCATTCAAGACCAGCTTTCTCGACGGCTTTTCTCAATGATCCCAGCGCCTTTTCCCAGCGGCTTTCGTCGCCCACTGATTTTTCCGGGCGAGTGGCAAGATAGGGTTTGATGTCAGTAAAGCCGAATGATTTCCACATGGAAAGGCTGAAACGCAGAACTTCAGATATTTCATCTTCAATCTGTTCAGGCGTGCAAATTATGTGCGCGTCGTCCTGAGTGAAGCCTCTGACGCGCAAAAGCCCGTGCAAAACTCCGCTCTTTTCATAACGATAAACTGTGCCGAGCTCGGCCCAGCGCAAGGGGAGCTCGCGGTATGAGCGCATTCTTGACTTGTATATTTGTATATGAAACGGGCAGTTCATCGGCTTCACGTAATAGTCGTTGTCATCGATTTCCATCGGCGCATACATTGCGTCTTTGTAAAAATCAAGGTGACCGCTGGTCTGCCACAGCTCGCTTTTCCCTATGTGCGGAGTGTAGAGCAGGTCGTAGCCGTTCTTATAATGCTCGGCTTTCCAGAAATCTTCAAAGGCATTTCTGATAAACGCGCCCTTGGGGTGCCACAGGATAAGGCCAGAGCCGACTTGTTCGGCGGAGCTGAAAAGATCAAGCTCTTTGCCAAGTTTTCTGTGGTCGCGCTTTTTGGCTTCTTCCAATTGTGTCAGATATGCGTTCAGTTGTTTTTTGTCGGAAAACGCTGTTCCGTAAACACGCTGAAGCATCGGATTGTCTTCCTTGCCCCTGAAATATGAGCCCGCTATAGACAAAAGCTTGAATGCGCCTATTTGTCCGCTATGCTCCACGTGGGGGCCGCGGCAAAGGTCCATAAACTCGCCGGACTTGTAGAAGGATATAGCTTCTCCTTCTGGTATGTCAGAAAGGCGCTCCAGTTTATAAGTCTGTTTTTTGTCTTTTAAAAGCTTTTCTGCGTCTTCCCGCGACATTTCGGAATATTCGAAGGGAATGTGCTGATTCGAAAGCTTTTTCATTGTGTTTTCGATTGTCTTCAAATCTTCGGGAACCAGACGGTGTTCCATGTCAAAATCGTAGTAAAACCCGTTCTGAGTCGATGGGCCTATGTCGAATTTAGCGTCGGGAAAGAGTTCCTGAACCGCCGCCGCCATTATATGCGCCGCGCTGTGGCGTATGCTTTCAAGCGGGAATCTTGCCATTGTCTTACCTCTAATAGTATAGAATTATGTTTAACTGATTTTTTATAACTGGTTACCTATACAGCAGTTTTGCTTCCATTCAAACCCGTTTGAGCCCAACTCGCAATTTTTATTAAAGGAATTGCAATGCGACGGCCTCCCTAAAAGTCCCGTGCGCTGTCGCAAAAACAACATTTCGCCTGTTTTAGTTTTGCTTTAAAACAGGCAAAAGCGTGGGCAATAAGCCATGTGAGCTGTCGCGCAATTTTTTAAACGCCAACGGCTTTCACCTTTGACGATCATCATTCCGCCTCTGGACAGCGCCCGGACAAGCTCCGGTTTTTATAGCGATTGCATCGAGCTGTTTTGAGATAAAACAATTTTAAAATCCAAAATAAAAACTGAAAACTTCTTATCCAAAGCGTCCGTCGCTTCTTCTGGCGGAAGCCACCTTGATCTCCTTTGAGGAGCCACAGTCAACAGCCATGACCATATAGCGCAAAGCGTCCATTGCGTGATCGTTTTCTTTTGACGGCTCCTCTTTTGCATTTCTGCCTTCCGGCGAAGTTTCCCAGGCATAGTCGTATATTTCAGAAAGCAGACTTTTCATGTTTGAAAAGAAAAACGGTTCTTCTGCGCTTTGTTCCGCAGTGAGGCTGACACAAGAAATAA
>CAZYVR010000388.1:0-5475 GCA_964651145.1 uncultured Victivallales bacterium
ATATCGCCAGCCACAAGAACAACTGCGCCAGTCTTCCCCGCGACAGAAAGAACGGTATCGGTTGGCGTCAAAAGCTCCTGCCAGTCTGCCATTGTTCCGGCTGTGCCGCTGTTGTGGATATATGATTTATTCAGGTCGGTGCGCACGCAAACGTCGCCATTTTGCGCGGTTAGCGCGAGCTGTTCGGCTTCGCTTGCCGCCGTAAAGGTGTCATTGATGACCGTTGCTGAAATTTGGGACACTGGCACTTTTCCGGCTTCGTCAAGCCCGGCGTATCCGTTAGCCGCGCCTTTTTCGGAAACGGCCTGAAAGTCAGCGGCCTTGCTTCCTGAGTCAGTCGGGTTCCCGTCTTCGTCGAGCCCGGCAAGGTTGCCAGCGGTCGGATCAGTTACTTTGTCGGCCTTGACGGTTAGGAGCGAGTCGCTTTGTGATTTTGTGTAGAAGTTGCTTTGTGTTTCAGGAGGCGGGGTCGCGTTGTCGTCGACCACTACATTTTTGAGAAGGCATGGAAATTGTATGACGAGCGCGGCTTTGGTTTCTCCTGATTTATATGCTTTGAGCTCACAAACGGCTGGAGCTTCTTTTTCAGTTCCAAGTATGGCAAGAACGCGCGCGGTGTTAGTGTTGGCCACAAATGATATTTTATTGTCCTGCACCGTAAAATCGGCGGTGGTGAGGACTCCTGGAATTGTGACGCTGTCAAAGTCTTCGTCGATGCCAAATTGAAAAGTTGCATATTCGCTTAGCTCCTCAGGGGCGTATACGGAGCCGTCTTCGTGGTAAAGTTCAATAGTGACAGGCACGTCCTGTCCATATACAAAGACAGTCATTCGGGGTTCTTCTTTAAGCGAAGAGTTAACGATCCAGCATCGTCCGTATTCGGCTTTTAATTTAACAATCATCAATAATCTCCTCAGTCATAAATTTCGTTGTCAACAACTCTTGAGTTCAGGTATGAAACTTCGAGCACGTAAAAACGTCCTTCTTTGCGTATGGACGATCCGTTCTGGAGCCAATCGCCTGAACGTCCGAATGTATCGGGTGGGGCCTGTATGGTCCCATCATTTGCAGCCATTCTCTGGAGCTGTCCTTTTGATCGGCTATATTTTCTGTAGTGCACTTCAGTGACAAAAGTTTTAAAAGTTTCGACGCCTGCTTTTTCAGTATCTTCCAAAACAAACCATCCATCAGGGGCCGATTCTTCAGGCTTTGCCCATTTATAATGCGCGCCCATTTCGGCTGTCAAGCTTGTGTCTGTTGCGTCATCCCAGAATTCCCATATCGGGGCGTCCGGGTCATCGTGTTTGCATAGGAGCTTATAATTCCATCGTGCGCGGTAATTCTGATGTTGCTCAATAGGGACGTCAACTTCGACGGACTGATATTCAATAGTTTCGTCGCCTTCATCCTGGTCTACTTCCTGAGAAGAATATATCAAGTTGATTTCACAAAGGGCATTTCCGGGCAACGGCCTGACTGATCGCGAGGAGAGGCGCAGGGACGAGAAGGAGTTAAAGAAGGAAAATCTATCGTCATAGAAGGCGGCCCCATAGCTCGGCAGATTTTCGGCGATTTTGTCCATAGCCGCGACAAATCTGGCATCAATCCTTTCAGAGTTGGCCTCCCCTGACAAGTATGGGTAACCCGGTTGAGGCTCCCATGTTATGTTTCCGATAATTTTAGCCATTTTTTATTGTTCTTTCTATGCCAGTTTGCTTATTTGTCTTGGGCTTTTGAGGAGCTCTTTAATGTCCTTTAAAAGCTTGTTCCGCTCCATGTCGGCCGATGGGATCGCCGCGCCGAAATTATAGAGCCCCATTTTAGTGAGGGAGTCTGTTTTCATTTCGCGCCGTTTTATTTTGCCGCCGTCCGCTTCCGAGCTTGCGCCTGTTGATTCCTGGCCGTTGAGCTCTTTCTGATATTTTTCTGAATCCATTTGTCTTTTGACTATTTCGGCCTGCTGTTCGGCCTGCCATTTTCCTATTTGGCCGTCCAGCTTGTTTATGGTTTCATCAATTGCCTTGTTCTTGCTGACGATATTGTCAGAGGCGTCGGCAAAGTCCTTGCCTGATGCGACGGCAGCTATTTCGTTTTCCAGCTCTTCTCTTGACATCTTGGCCCATTTCTTGACATCTTCAAAAAAAGCTGGCTTCTCAACCATTTGAATATTAACGCCAGGTATTTCATTTGCGGCGGAAATAAGGGCATTAATGGCCCCGAGTGCGCCGTCTACTATTTTAACAAAGACATCAGTTATGATAAACTGTATGCTTTCAAATTGTATCTTGACCACTCTCTGGAGAGTAGTGAAAACCGCGCTGCCATATTCGTAAAATCTATTAAACCATTTGATGAGACTTCCTGCGGCTTCGACGCCGGTCATGCCGATCGCTGCCAGGTATTGTATGGCGCGTCCATCTTTACTCATAGCGCCAAGCTCATCAGTCCATCCCATGATATATTCCAGACCAATTTTAAGGAGAGGATTGACGCTTTCTCCGATAGTTGCCGCGGTGAGCTGAAGCTTGCCGATTACGGTTGACCAAAGTCCGGCTGTGGTTTTTGCCTGCTTTGACATCATGTCTTCAAACATGCCGCCTTCGCTTGTCATTTTCTGGAACGCTGAAATAATGATGTCGCTTGTGAGCTGGCCTTTTTCGGCCATCTTATAAATTTCAAGTCCGGTTTTGTTGTACATTGCGCCGAGTGTCTTGACAATAGGAACGCCTGCTTCAGAAAGCTGGTTGAGTGTTTCGCTGTCTGCTTTGCCTTTTGCTATGCTTTTCCCGATTATGCCTGAGAGTTCGACGAAGTCTTTGCCGGTTCCCGCCGAGGTGTCTCCTACCATCCGCAAAATGTCCTGGAGCTTTTTTGCTTCGAGTCCGAAAGCGAGGAGAGTTTTTCCAGATGTGATGAGCTGATCGTTGGAGAATGGCGTTGCGTTTGCGAATTCGTTAAGCTGAGAAAGGACGGCGTTGCCTTTGCTCACATCGCCCATCATTGTCTGGAAGCTGAGTCTGGTCTTCTCCATTTTTACGCCGAGTTCGACGATTTTTGTTCCGGCGAACATAGCGGAGCCCGCGAGCCCGACGCCCATGGCGAGTCCTGCATATTTGCTCATTGAAGCCAGGCCAGAAGTCAGGCCCCCAACCTGATCTCCAACGCGTCTAAGTCCTCTTACCGCGTTTGATACTTTTGAGTCAAGGATAAGCGTTAAATGCTCTGAAGCCATTAGCAGCCTTTCTCCTCTTCAAAAGCGCGCTGAATGAGTTCCTGAAGCTTTTCCTCTTCAGGGAGCGGCTCAATTTCGCGTGTCACATTTTCGCCATTGTACATTTTAATTTCCTCCAAATACGCTATTGCGCGGTCCCATGGGAGCGCGAATATTATGTTTTCTGTCCATCCATAGTGGATTGCGAATTTATGGATGATTGAGCTCCACCAGTAATAGTCGAATCCTGAGTCGTTTTTTTTTCTTCGTCCTCGCCGTCCGCGACCTCTTTGAGGAT
This sequence comes from uncultured Victivallales bacterium, assembly GCA_964651145.1. Lineage (GTDB taxonomy): Bacteria > Verrucomicrobiota > Lentisphaeria > Victivallales > GWF2-45-14 > CAZYVR01. Next base: position 3,510 of record CAZYVR010000388.1, read on the forward strand.
TCCGGCAGTGAGATTTTTGGCGACAATTTCGCAATCCTTCACTTCCAGTTGGTTGTCGATCATAAATGCGTAAGCCTGATCTGCGATGCTGCCATCTGAAATCTGAGCCATGAGCTTGTTTCTGACGCCCTCCTGGTCATGCGCCAGTGAGTAAGCTATGATCGTGCCGTAATCCAACAGAGACACCTGCCGGACAACTTGAACTCTTGCAAAGAACCATGCATGAGCGACGGTGGCTTTGTGAAAGCGGACGCCTTTTATGTCCATATAATCATGGGCAAATTGCTCTTGAACGGCGGCGCGGCTTTTGGCGTCGGCAACTTTTTTGATCTGTTCGCCAATCAAATTATTGTTATTCTGTTTGTTGTTCATTTTTTATCTTATGCTCCAGTTGCGAGGTTCGGATATTTATATCCAGTCACGGCCCATGTAGTGATTGCGCCTTTTTTGTATTTCTTTTCGGCGGAGTCAACAACGATTTCTATAGTTTCAGAGGCTGCCGTTTTCAGTGTCAGCGTTGAACCTATGATATCGGCTTTGCTGAATGGCGGGGTTGTCTGTGCAGCCAATGGCGTGTAGTTTGCCGAAACTTTCTGCCGGATGTCCGAATAGATGATTCCTGTTGTGTTATCGTTGCCGTCTTTGATTGGTGTTTTGTCGGCTTCGTCTCCCACAGTGATGTCTTCACAGTATCCCCATGATTCGTTTTCCGTTCCCCACTTGAGGATTGCTTGTCCTTGTGTTACGGGGTCCATCTTTAGTACTCCTTATTTTAAATTTCTGTTTAGATTTTAAAGATTTCGACAGCATCCAGCTCCAGGCTGAAAGCGGCAATGCTCTTGTCGCCGTTAACCGGCGCCCATCCTTTGACTTCGTACTGAATGTCGTTGATTACCGGCAGAAGCGGCGGTTGGCCTTCTTCAAAGACTGGCAGAAAAGGCTGTGCGGCTTTTTCCAGAAGCGTCCATGCGTTTGCGGCCTTGCGCGATTGCGATGCGGCGAATTGAGCAAAGACGACGATTATCACAGAGAAATTTCTGATAGTTCCGTATTGCTGGAAATCGCCATCTCCGATGCATACGACAGCGGCTGGCATAATTTTCAGATTTGCGGCGGCTTTGTAGAGCTGCTCTCCGCTAGTGACAGCAGCTGTGTCAACGCTCTTGAATATTTCTGTGTTTTCCAGCGCTGTAGCCACATCATTCGCAATGTCATTCAAAGGCCTGTACATGTTTTATTTCCTTATCTGTTTTCTTATCCACCAGCGGGCTTCCCTGATGCCTATTTCTCCGGCTTCCTCTTCAGATGGCCACCATGGCTCCGCTTTTTGTGTGACGCTTTTTCTGAGAACGTAAAGAGCCTTAAAAACGCCGTCTTCCGAATACCCCAGAACGCTTTTTCCTTTTGGGACAAAGAGAGTGCGGCCTTCGGTCAGAAATTCAGAGGCGCGCCGTCCTTTAGCCTCCGGCGCGATCGGGATAGTGAGGGCTCCCGCGTGTTTTGCGCGGATGATCCCTCCTGTATGTTTGTGCATTCCCGCGAAGTGAAGACATTCGATGACAGCTCCCCTTCTGGAAACACTTGTAATTTTAGTTTGATCTGCGATAGAGAGCCAAAAGTTTCCTCCTTTGGATTTAGCCAAGGCGTTTCGCCTTGCGAGTCTTACTACGGAATGCGCCCATGTTTTATAGAATGCCTCCGGTCTCTTGATGGCTCTAATGATTTTTTTAAGTCTTTTTTCGAGCTTTTCCTTGGAGAGTTTTGCCGTGATCATGCTACCATCCTCCGAGTTGGTCACGCTTAAACACGGGCGTTGTCATGAGCGCTTCAGCCGCGCCTCCGGCGGAGCCTGTTTTCTCTGCGGCTCCCTCAAGGGCTTTTGATCCGTCAGAGATTCCGCAAAGGAGTTTCCTGGCGTTTGCAACGCGGTCGCAGACCTTTTGCGGGATAGTGTCGCCGCCGCCGC
>CAZYVR010000389.1:0-5433 GCA_964651145.1 uncultured Victivallales bacterium
CGCCGCGCAATTTTACATTCCCGCAAGGGAAAAGCGACATAATGTTCTTTTCCCAATTCATCCACTCTATAAATGAGCGATTGCAAGGGAGTTTGACTGGAGCATAGGTCCACTTGCACCCAGAAGCGGAATCTAAAACTTCAATGCCAAGGTTTATGCACATGCAAGTTACAATTCTTGCCAGTTTTTCCGGGCAATAAGCTTGCCCGTCCGCCCAATTGATCTGGTCTAAAATAACTTTGCCTTTTCCATAGATACCGACAGCCACAGCTCCGCCTTTGCTCCATCTTTCGCCGTTTATTTTGTCATGACCGCGCTGTTTTCCATCATTAAAAAAGTTTTTTGTCAAAAGTTTCCAATTGCTTTTGGGTTTATCCAGTTTTATTTCATATTTAACAATTTTAGCTTTATTTTTCATCGGAGAATTTTCTCGCATCATGCCCCACAGCCAAAATAAATCTTCCTGACTTATTCCATCAAACAATTCAGGAGCATTTAGCCTGACGGTTTGCGGATACGAAGATTTTTTTATAGACATCGACGCTGGAAGCAGCTCTGAAAACTTATTTATTGATTTGTCAGTTAAAGAGCGCAAAATGAGAGTTCCACCTTTCTTGACGAAATCAACGATGAGAGTTGTTTCTCCACAGTACTTGGAAGCGTCAAGCATTAACACATCGTAATCTTTCAAGCTTGCATTGCTTCCGGCAAGATCATCTCCCACCACTCCACAGTTCCGGGTAAGAAAAGCATATTCATTCATCGGCAAAATAGTTGCAAGACGTTTTTTATTTTCAGGTTTGAATGAAGCCATATATTTTAATATAGAAACCAATATCGGCGAAACCATCGGTTCTGTTTTTAGTTTTTCAAGTAGCAACAAGCGGCTCAGGATGCAGGTTCCCTGACCAAACGGCATTTCAAGAAGAGGGGAGAATTTCAAACCGGAAGCTGAACCGTTTTCCAAGAGGATTCTGAAGTTTCCATGGGAGGGTTTGTAAGGAATTGATTTTGCAACGCGATATCCTGGATTCCAAAGAGAGAACGAGGCTTCAGGGAGTTCTTTAAACGCAGGATGATTGGGAGATCGGACAAATGCGAAGTTTGCCTCCTGCTTGCTCCACGAAAGTTTTAACGGCGTCCAAGCAGGTTTTGTCTGGCTGAAAAGATAAAGCAAACGGCCTCCGTTTTTAACAAATCCAGAAAGTTTTTCGGGGGAAAGGCCAGAGTCGGAAGCGCCTTCTATTATCAATGTCGCGTCCGGCGACAATTTTGAGATGTCTTCCAATGGTTCAACTTTGGCCCCTAAATTTATTAAAGCCTTAACCGCTTTTTCACTTCCTTTTAGCGTAAAAGACAGGCCACTCAGAGGTTTCTTGGATGTTCCTGTATTGACAAATGTCCATTTCAGAGAATGAGGTTGCAAATTGATCTCTGTATTTAAAAATGAAATATTAGCTTCCAAAATATATTCATGAGGAGAGAGTGTATCAGGGAAGTTCATTTGAATTGTTGAGCGTTTATGTTTTCCTCCGGGGATAAAAAGCTCAGCAATGCCTTGGTCAATAGTTTTCATATTGCCCTTGTTTTTTAATATCCACGTTGCTTTCAGTTTTCCATCGACCTGAGTTTCATTCACAAAGGCAAAGGAACGTTTGACAAGTCCCGGCGCATAGGTATATCTGAATACTTCATCAACAATATCCACTGGATGATGTTTCAGCGCTGGAACATGGAAAGGATCAACCGCCATAACGCCGCTGAGACGAAAATGGTTCATATAATATTTTACTGCTTTTGCCCAAAATGGAAGGTTATAGAAAAAGCCCTCGTATACAGACTCTCCAAAGTGAGCGCTTAAGGCCCACGGAGCGCCAACTGTGTCAAGCCACCATGCTTCTCCAAGAAACATAGGTCTTTTCCTGTCCCATATCACTTTGCCGATATTGCTGTCTATCTTGAATTTGCCTGTTCCATCAAGCCAATGTATATCGTCCGGCAAGAGTCTTCCAAGACATAAATTTCTAGGATAGTGGATATTTATTATTGGCACAGACTTGTCTCCATTCAAGTCACCGTCTCCATTGTACATGCATGGCCTTGTTGGATCAATATATTTTATAGCATCACCGATTTTTGCCAGTTTTTTGAGCAGATCAGGACATTCCGCCTGTTTGCCACAATGCAGAACTTCGTTTTCTACGGAATACATTGCAACTGCCGGATTATTGCAAAGGCGTTTTGCCCAACCTTGAGCATAAGCTTTGTAATATTGCCAAAATTCCGGATGGTTATATGGCCTTTTTGTCCCTTGCAGGAATTGGGGTATAAGCAAAATTGACGGAATATCAGGATTAGGTCCGCACAATTTCAGCAGGATATCAACCCAAGTAGTATGAATTCTGTGGCAATTTTTCTCTGGATGATGGTCAAACTTTCCTGCGTGTCCCGAAGTGTCAAGAAATAACGCTTTGCCATTCAAAACATAATTGACCCCATCCAAATGAAATTCTCTGAATCCAAATTTTGTAGGCGCGCATATATCCTGAATTCTTTGATTGGAAATCAGCTTTGTTTTGAGCGTGTAAATATATGGTTTGTGCAACCACCATAGAATGGGATTTTGCCATTCTTTTTCCGCAATTAAACTTACTTTTTCTCCCGGCTTAACATCCCGAGGCTGTGATTCAAGTTTAAAAACACATTTACCCTCTTTGTCATAGACTTCATGAATCGCTTTGACTTTTATTTTTTGAGATGAAAGGTTAATTGCGTGGGTGTCTATTCTCAGTTTCTTTTCCCGCACAGACGGACGGACAAAAATCCAATCAATAAAAGAGTTGCCGCAAATAAACAACTTGGGAACGCTCCGAATTCCATTGTAAGGAATCCGCTTTCTCCTGTGTATGCTGCCAAGAACAAATTTTTCTGGATAACCTTTGCTTTGACGCACAGCTATAAGCAGTTCATGTTTTTTTCCGGGAACAACAAGGTTACTTATATTTATATTTGTTTTTTGAGATTCCGAAAGGCTCTCTCCTATTAATTTGCCATCAAAGAAAATTTCAGCAACGCTCCAAATCTGATCGAATGACAATACAACCCCCTTGTCCTTTAAGTTGCCATTGTCAGGCACAGTGAAAAATAATCGATAAAACGCGCCGGGCGCCTTTATGTCAGTGGGAATGTTAAGTGGATGCCAATTATTTTCAGCGGGTGGAAAAGATAGTTCTTTATGACTGTTGACAGGTTGGAACTGCCAGCCTTTGTTCAGAGAAATTTCTTTGTGGAACTGTTCAGATGGCATGGATGCATCTATTGTCGCGACTTCTGCTTCTTGTCCGATTGAAGATGTCTTTGGAGTAATTATCTGTGATTTTTCAGGAGGCCTTTGAGGCTTTGTGTTGTTTTTGTTGTTTTTGTGATTGCCTTGAATGCTAAACGTGGAAAGTTTGTCTATGTCCTCCTTGTTTTTAAACAGCATAATCCTTCCGACTGCATGGGCATTTGTAGCAACGCTGATGTCAAGAGTGGATTTGTTTTTTAGTTCTATGGCGTCTTCAGTTAAAAGTGTTCCAACCGCATAATTTCGCCTTTTTCGGATATCGGGAACACCCTCTCGCAACTTTACCTTTTTCCCGTCCACTTCTAACTGATAAGATTTTATGCTGGAAGAATTATTGCCTTTATGAGATACTCGACAGTATATTCCGATATAGTATTTTCCGGGCTTAATATCATTTAGAACAATGCGCAAAACGCTTTTAATGCCTTTTCTAAATCCCAGTTCCATGCCATCCTTAACAATATAGCCGTTTCTTTTGATAGCTCCCGGATACGCCTCTTTCAGGCGAACTCCATCCGTAGCCTTAAACATATATTGCGCGCCATATTGATCGCTGACATGCGGTTTCTCCTTGGAATATCCATAAAAAGACAATAATAAAAAAATAACAAAGGAAAAGATTTGTTTTGTCCACAAAAAATTAGTCATGTTTTCTCCTGTATAAGTTTATATTATAGCCTGGGCAAAAGAAGCGCCAGGCACATATTTCGACTCTGTAACTGTTTCCTTAAAGGAATTTTTACGCCTTTCCAACAGTCCATGCAACTGCATCATTCCCTCTGCCGCTATGTCATAATAGCGGTGATCATTTAATGAAAGCTTTAAACCAATATTTTCAACAGAAAAAGGTTCTCCGGAATGCAGGAATGAAATTTGCCGGGGAATAGATATTTCAAAAAGTTCAACAAGCCTGAAAAAAGGACGAGTATAAATAGGAGACTCAGAAATTATTGCAGTTGGAAGCTCTTTCTGAGTCAAATATCCTTTTATTTTTGGCTCGGCTTCTTCATCCATATAAGTTCCTTTCAAGGGGCATATCCATTTCGATGGGATTGCAATATTTTTTAACTTAGCCCAATTTAGCAGTGTCTTTGATACAGGAGGCTCTGGAAAGGAATTGGGAGTAGACCGGGCTAAAATCCCAAACTTTCTATGTCCGAGTCTGTATAATTCTTCAAGTGCCTCCACAAGCCCTGTATGTTTAAGAGACACATTATTTGCGCGTCCTTCTTCCCAAGTCGATATTTTTGCATACGGAACCTTTTTTCGCAATAATTCCGCTTGCGCCTCATCTGAGAAATATGTATTTGCAAATATCGCGCCATCGCTGGACAAAGAATGCCTGTAATTCAAGACTTGTTTCTTGCAATCAATAAACTCAAAACAAATGGACATATTCAAGATGGAGCTGCTGTTTAAAATTCCATCTAAAAACAGCCTGTAAATGTAGTAGCTGTGATGTTCTCTTTTAAATCCCAACATGGCCTCGCGCCAATCACTGTCAAAATAAACATCAATCATATAAGGACGCTTCAAAGGAGTATTTAAAAATACCCCGCGTCTTGGTATTTTTTTTACTATTCCATCTTCAAGCAAATCATTTAAAGCACTAGCAACCGTAAACCTACTGACTTTCAACATTAAAGCAAATTCCCTCTCTACCGGCAATTTATCCCCGCTGGACAAGCCATTGTCGCAAATCCAGTCAATAATAACTTTTTTTGTTTGAATTATAAGTGTTTCTCTTGGCTTGTATCTTTTCATAATTAAATATAATATACTTTATATTAATGTTTTATGTGGCATGCAATTACAATAATGCCAATTATTGATTTTGTCAACCCGTGAGGTCCAAAAATTAGATTCAGAAAAATGACGGATGATTTTGAGCTCAAATCATCTCTTGCTCCGTCAATTATTCGTTTTTTTACGATTTATGGGAAAAGTGGGCTATTGTCGGTACTTTTTTTCTAGAAATTCGTTCTTAACCTTTAGCTGCCCGACTTCCTTGAGAATGTCATCGCGAGTTATTTCTGGTTCTTTATGCTTTTGTTTTTTGCGACCATCATGAAACAGATCAGGCATCT
>CAZYVR010000390.1:0-5405 GCA_964651145.1 uncultured Victivallales bacterium
CCATCAACAACACCGCGACCGGCAGCGTCATTCTGGCTCCGCACAGCCAATAGCTTGCGATAAGCATCCCCATAGCAAGACCTGCATACCCTGTTTTCGCCAGCAATACCTGCATACTCTTTGACAGCTTGAAGAGCCTGCTCAGCTTTCGCCTTGCACAGTCAGCGGCCTTTGCTCCGAAGAGCGTTACCACGACAAGGACGGCAGACAACGGCAACAACTGTTTTGCGAGTTCCGCACGCATCTTAAGCCGCATGGCTTGCCCCTCCGCTTCAATACGCATGACCGCGCTTCTTGTCCCGCGGTTGACGCCCCGCATATAAGCCGCACTGGAGTCCTCTGTTCCATCGCTGCATGACAATAGCAAGAGCATCCCGGCTATGACAATAACAAGCATAACTGTTGTTTTCATCTTGGCTTCCTCTTTTTCCACATGTAAAAAACAGTCAGCATCACTACGGCCAGTGCCAACGCGTAGCCCAGTATGTCAAAGGCGCCGCTTGACGCCTCGACAATGGGTTTGATGGATTCAGGCGCATCCTGCACCGTCAACGCAGCCGACGCACCGACAAGCAGAATGCTCATAGCCAACGCGACCCATATAATGAAAGGCATAGTGTTACCTCCGTATATTTAAGATGCGCCTCTCAGGGATTATCCGAAAGGCGCAATGTTTTCTGCCTCCTAACGTTAGTGAAGGAGACTTATTTTGTCGGCATCCAGCGATGCCTGCCTGCCTTTTTCTCCGGCGGCTTTGACGAATTCCACTTCGTCCCCGGCTTGTACAATGTGGGACTTGTCGGCGTCATCGCCGTTGACAAGGATGACCAGATTGTCGGCGGGGATGTTGAGCAGTGGCCCGGCGCTTGCCATGACATCCTCTATTGATTTCCCGTTGAAACTTTCATTCGTTACTTCGTTGACTCCACAAATTAGCTTTGCCATTTTTTGTTCCTCCATTTTTATTTGTTATGCCGCCCTCTTGACGGCTTTTGCGATATTTTGCCGCAGGTCGAAATAGACCTCGCTGCAGCTTGCCTTCTTCCGGCTGGCGTTGTAAAATGCGTTGAGCATCAGGCTTGCCGCCATGAGGTTAGCGAAGAGAAGCTGCGGCTTTTCCACAACCTCCTCGTCGCAGCCCACTTCATCAGGACGTTTGTCGGAAGGGTTCATTATTTCAGGGTGATGCTTTGTGATCGAAGGGCTGCAAGCTCTGCCGTTTTGCTTTGTAAACACCTGGACGTTGCCATCGAAATAATCGTTGCCGCCTGATATAAGGACTACATTTTTTAGCTTTTCGCAACGCTCCTGAACAAGCAGTCTTGTGGCATGGTTGTCGACGCAGGCAAGGACAAAAGAATTGTCCAATACAAAACTTGCAATGTTCTCCGGCGTGACAAATTCAGCCACTGATTTGATCTTAAGCAATGGGAACTGCTTTGAGAGCCGAAGCGCCCATGTGTCCGCTTTGTTCATTCCGGCCACTGCGTTCTGACGGTTGGCGTTGCGCTCTTCATAGAGATCGCCGTCAATGAAGGCTACCTCCCTGACTCCAGGCTCATAATTAAGATATCTGCAGAGCGGCTCAGCGACAAAGCCGCCAATGCCTCCAAGCCCTATAACTATGACGCGTTCCATAGCAAATCCTCCTCTATTTCATGGTTAAGATCTTCATCGAGAAATCCAGATAATTCAGGGAAGTGCCTCGACCTTTTGGGCTTGGCATCCACTTTTGAAAGCCATGGATGCGGCTCTTCTTTTTGGGCTTTTGCCGGCATATCTTTTATCAGCGACTCTGGCTCAAACTCAAAGAGATGACCATTAGCGTAAACACCAACCTTTATCTCCGAATCCGTTAGATTTATTTTGCCCAGCACTATGTGAAGGCCGTCAAAACCAGCTACATCGTCATGGTCTGCTTTGCTGAAAAACGCGCTCATATCGCAGTGGCTGTGGATAGTTCCTAATGGAGTTATCCCTTTCTCAAGGCTGTACTGCACGCTTGTCCCTCCGACAGTCTGCTCGGGAGCCGCAAGATCCCATTTGCCATCGCTCATGACAAGCATCAGAACGGCTTCAGCCTTGTGCTTTTTGTAGACAGATCTGAAAAACTCAAGTGACCTCTCTATCACGGAATGTGGCAGCATTGGGCCCTTCCATTCCAGCGACTCCATGACTGGCTCATAGTCTGGGATTGACTCGACTTTTACTGTTGCGTCAAAGAGCTTCGATGACTTTTTTAGATAGAATCCATCACGTCCTATGATGTAGGCCGGGCCGTCTTGAGGAACTTCATCCCCCGCTTTTATTATTGGTATTCTCATTGTTTTCCTCCGTTTTGTTTTGGGGCGCTTCCTCATGCGCCAGGATTAATGTTTTAAACCTTTCAAAGGCTTCGTTGTTTGCCCACAAAGCTATGCCGTTTTTCTTTCTCATCTCAAGGATGGCCTGCGCCTTCATAAGCTCCGGCAAAGTCCCTGTCAGGTTCTCCAGCGTGTGATTGCTCAAGCCAGTCAAAGGCTCAAAATACTCCTCAATGCCCTGAGCTTCTCTCTGGACGTCAAAGACAGCGTTTTTTATCTTTTGCATGACGCGTTACCTTTCCAGCAGGTTGTCGATGATCTCAGAAAATGGCTTGTATTTCTGCCAGTTCACGGAACACGGATCGAACGACTCCTCCTCTGAGAGTTTTTGCCATGAAACAAGCGGCTCATCATTCCATTCGCTAGGACCTGACCCCATGTATATTGACTCAAGGTCGCCATTGAAATTAGAGTTCCAGAAATGGTTTTCTATTCGCGCTATCTTGCCCGACACTGAGCCAGTGAGATTGAACTTTATATCATTCCCCAGGCATACCTTGCCATCCTGGTAAAGGTTCTTCAGCGGCAGCCGGCAGAGGACTTCGTTTGTAGACTTCAACTCCGCGTTGGAGGAGTATGCGAACAAGTCGTCAAAGGCCGCGTTTACGAAGCGGTGGAAGAAGTATACATGAGGCGTTTTTATTTCATATTGCTCATGGGCGCCTCCTTTAATGACATTGACAATATGCTTTTCCGGGACTTCATGCGTCACATATATTCTTTTACTTTCCTTTGATGCGTAAGATATTACGCGCTCCGGCAGGATTGGAGTTCTTGCTCCAATATATGCAGCCATGCTTCCATAGAGGTCTTCTGTCCTTATCTTTTTTATTTCGTTCACGGAGCGTAGGACAACGCTTCCGTTCTGAATGAGTATCTCTTCCATATTGATGTTCCTTTTTTGTTTTTAGGGGTTATAGCCTTGCCTTGAATGCGGATCTCCGGCAAAAGCGTCCCAGGAGCGGAACGATCCTGGGCAAGCGGCTGCGGGAGATCCCGTGAAACGTTCATAACTATGTGGCTTCTTTTGACGGCGGCGACGTTTTCATCGCCCGGCCGATTTGACACTGTGAGCTTTCCAATATCAAAACAGCTAATGCCAAGGCTTGTTTTTATTTTTTCATGCTTGATAAGAAGTCTCTTTCTTTGAGTGACCTCGAGAGTTTTGCTCCAGATTCTGGAGATATTCCGCGGATGTATGCGGAGAGCCCTTTGAGGGACGCATATTCTTCTGGGTCAATTGCACTCCCATTTAAAAGGCGCATCTTGAGCTTGAATATCCTTGCTCGAGTGTTTCTTTTTAGATCCCTTGGGACTCCGGCTTTTTTGTTGACAACCACGCCTGTTACGATCTGTCGGCACCCTTTGCGGATGACCTGTGTCTTCTTTTTATTGAGCGCAAACTTGCAGTCGTTCAGGATCCATTCGAGTTGCGGCAAGATAAGGTTCAGCCTGCGCCTGTTGGAGCTAAAGCAAAGGTCGTCTGCGTACCTTGAGTAGACTGCTTTGAACTTTAGGGCAAGCCCGGCCATTCTGCAGTCGGCTTCCTTGAACACGATATTCGAAAGCAACGGACTGGAAGAAGCGCCTTGAGGAAGCGTTCCTTTCAAAGTGCAGACTTCCACTATCTCATTGACGTAACTTGACGGAAGTCTCTCATGTCGGAGCGCGGTTATTATCATCGCGCTTGTCACGCTGCCAAAGAAATCCTCAATGTCAACTTTGACGATCACGCGCTTGTTCACATGAAGCCTTGCGTGGGTGGCCGTCGACCTGCCAGCTACAAAGCCGTGAGCGTATGAGCTTGCCCTTATCCCACGACTCTGCAACCAGCGCAGAATGGATTTCTGCTTGCGCTTAAGTTCCGGCTTCGGCTCGTGGATAACCCGAAACGAACCGTCACGCTTTGGAATTCTGCGCTGGATATAATCGCTTTCATTCATATTGAATCCTTTCTACTGGGTTGACCGCTTAACGTCTTAGTCCATCCTGAACATTTTAGCGAGCCCTCTGTAGCATTTGTCGGCGCGCGCCGGGCTGTATTTCTTTGCTGTCTCGGTGAAAGCATTGTATAAACCCCATCTCGTGGGCTCGCCGAACTCCTCGTGTCGCGGCTCTTTGAATTCCTGGAAAACTGGAAGGATGTCGCAGGATGGTATTGCCTTTACCTCCGCGGCCTTCACTGTGATAACACGCGCGTCATCTATTGAAAGCATATCCCGCTTCAGGTCGCAGACCCTTTCTTCGAGGACTTCGTACTGAATATCCAGCGCGTCAAAGGCCTGCGGGACAAGCCTGTCTATCTCTATGCCAGAGGTGTGTTTGCGGTGGATTGTGGTCTCTCCGCCGAAGCAAAGATTGTCGCAAACGAGCACGCTGAAGCCAACGGTCAGGCCAAGCGCAAGGCTCTTGTCATGGCTATTCCTGAAGCCTAGGCAACGCGCCATGTCGGGACGACCCTCTGGATGAAAACGCAGCACGCCGAACATCTTTGTTCCGCACGGATTCAGTCCTATTTTCTCATCGACTATCCTATAACCTCTCGTCGATGCTTCGCCGATCACCAGCTCCGCAACGTCGTAATGCGGCACCGGATGCCACGTCCTTGTAGCTGTCGGTGTCAGCACGGTTCTCAATTCATTTTTGCTCACATAATCGGAGCCACAATGTAACATTAATTCATTCATTTTTATACCTCTTTGTTTATTGTTTTGGTTATGCAGCGACAGCGGGAACTCCACTTTTAAAGCCGCCTTGCGACCAGCTCTTGCACGCTGTTTTGTAAACACAGCCGCCGCAGTAAAAGCTCTGCTCATTGGGCAGGAAGGCCTCCGCTTTGACAGCTTTCTCCACTTGCTCCACAAGCCTGCATAGCCTGTCGAAGTCCTCAAAACTTCTCGCCGTGGAACGCTGCTCATAGGCAGGGGCTTTTGTCTTTGTTACGATATCAAAGCGGAAATCAGGGATGCGCCCGTTCATGCGTTTGAAGGCGTAGCAGAAGCAAGTCGCCTGCAAGTCCTTGCTCTCTTTGCCGGCCGGCCA
>CAZYVR010000391.1:0-5371 GCA_964651145.1 uncultured Victivallales bacterium
ACCCAGCCCCAGGATCTTTAGCCGACTTTTTTTTGAGGGGCGTAAAAAAAGCGGCAAAAAACGCAGGAATCCCCCTTCCTCTTTATATAGATGATAAAAAAAATCATAATTACATAGAACAGCTTCAAAGAAAAAAAATTGACGGAATTTTAAGTTTTGGAGATAACAGATGCTTGCCGCTCATTAAAGAATGTAGACACAAGAACATCAAAATGCCTGATGACATTGCAGTCATAGGCTGCTTTAACACAGTATGGGCCGAGGCTTACGGGATCACATCGATTTCCATCAGGCAAAAATTTATAGCAGAAAAAGCCATCAAATATATATTTGAAGAAGAAATAAGCGAGAGTCTTATTAAGCCAGAATTAGTCTTCCGCTCAACAGCTCCTGATGTATCGCCAATGCAATTAAAGAGAAAATGAAACATGAAAAAAATCAAGTTTTTTACAATCATAGAATTACTCGTCGTTATTTCAATAATAACTATTCTTGCCAGCCTGCTGCTCCCTGCGCTAAGGAGCGCAAAAGAACTTTCTATTAGAACAAGCTGCGCCAGCAACCTTAAGCAATGCTACACAACGGCATCCATGTACAGTGGCGATTATGCTGGCTTTTTGCCTCCTGTGTCAAGCTCCACTCCAGGCAATCTAAATATGTTCAACATTGATTTGTCTCCTGGCTGGGGGCACATGGCAATTGAGTATGGCGCATGGAAAGTTTTTTATTGCCCCAATTTAATTAAGAATCATCAATCCGCTCCCACAATGAAAAACGCGGGCTCATATGACTGCATTGGATATTTCCCATGGCAATATGCGGATCGGGATGTCAAGAATTTTGAACAAGGCGTAAAATCCCGCAAACCATTCATGGCTGACCAAGTAATGAACTGGGGCACATATCGTTCTGGCACACAACCAAATCCATCGTATTTCCTCGGCGATGACGGACATAAAAATCAAGGAGCCAATGGGCTCTACTATGATGGGCATGTAAAATGGTTCCCTAAAAACCAGCTAGTTTTTTATTATGCGAACTGGTATCTTCGCCCTCCAGACGGCGGCTAAAATCTAATTAATTTGCTATCCTCAAAAAAAAAAAAATATAAAACAAAGAATATTAAAAAGGAGATAAATATGTTGTCTTTTAGAAAAATTTCACAAGCTGTTGCTCTGGCTTTTTTCCTCGGAAATGCCAGCGCGCATGCAAAAGATCAAGGGTTCACATTGGCGCGAGATGGAAAGCCCGAAGCCAGCATTGTGCTCTCTGAAAAACCAACAGTTGCCGCACAATTTGCCGCCTATGAAATTCAGCAGCACATTGAATTGATTACTGGAGCAAAATTGCCAATAGAGCAAGAAAAGAAAAATTCACATAAAAAAATCATAGCCATTGGCGACACAGCCGTCGCCAAAAAGATGAACATGCCTCGGGACTCGTTCAAACCGCAAGAGTACGCAATATGCTTCACTGACAATGCGATAATCCTAAGAGGCAATGATCGCCCCTCATATAAACAAGTCCTGTATAATCCCAAGATGTTGAAATTCAAAAATATACCTGGGTTTTGGGAGGAACAGGGAAGCCTTTATGCGGCATATGATTTTCTTGAAACAACCTGCGGCGTGAGGTGGCTCAATCCATTCCCGTCAGGCACTGTCCACCCTAAAGCAAAAACTCTGACTGTTAAGCCCATAAACGTGCGGAGAACGCCCGCTTTTGAGTATAGAGACGCCCTGGCCGCTATAGGAGACCACCTGTCTCGCTATAATCACTTGACCACTCTTTGGCCAACTAAATCTATGGAATTTAAAAATTGGGAAGACAAAGCTTATTCAGAAATAAGCCACTTGAAAGACCCCCAAAAAGCTCGAAATGAAATGGTTTTCCTATTTCTAAAGCGAATGCGCAACGGGGGAAACCTCCAGCGCTGCAACCATTCATTATATGGCTATTACAAACGGTTCTGGAACAATCCAAAAACCAGAGATGCGGCTATGTTTGCGAAAGGATACAAAGGCAAGCCCCCGCAAATGTGCTACACTAATCCAAAGCTGATCAAGCAAGTAGCCCAGGACGCGCGTGATTATTATGATGGCAAGAAAACCGGCAAAGAATTGGGAATATTCTGGAACCCACGACGCCCAAATATATTTCCAGTGGAAGCAATGGACAACCGCGCTTTCTGCAAATGTAAAAAATGTCAGGAAATAATTGGCTTGCACAAAAAAGGAGCTAGCGACAATACTTATAGCAACTGCATAAATAGCGACTATTTTTTCAATTTTGTCAATCAAGTAGTCAAAGAATTGCATAAAACCCACCCCGATAAATCCGTAATGACTCTAGCCTATATGACCCATGCAAAAGAAGAGAACATACAGCTTGATCCTTCAGTTGCCGTGCAATATTGTCCAATTTCCCACCATCTGCCTGGCCCAAGATGTGACACAGAAATGGAAATAGCCAAATACTGGAGTGAAGAGGCTAAAAAAACTGGCCGAAAATTATATCTTTGGCTTTATTATTGCTTCCCTGCTGAATTTGCAAAAAACACAAATAAACATTGTTGGCCAGGATTTTATGCCCATGCAATAGAAAAACAAATGCGCCTCTTCAAAAAACTAGGCTACAAAGGCATGTTTCATTGTGGCTATGGACAAGAAGCGGACGCTTATATTACGTTCAAATTAATGGATAACACAAACCTGAAAGTGAACAAACTCCTTGATGAATATTTCAATGGCCTCTATGGGGGCGCGGCCAAGCCAATGAAAGAATTATACCTCGAAATTGAAAAAAACTATATGAAGACAAAATACAATGGGAGCTCCTCCGCTTTGATTACTTATTCCTCTGAGCGAATGGATAAATTGGAAGGATTTTGGTCAAAAGCCAAAAAGCTTGCCTCCACCAAAAGAGAAAAAGAAAACATTGACCTTTTCGAACTGTCCATCTGGTCTTACATGAAAGAAGGATTGGCGCAAAAAAACCGCTCCAACGCAGCCTCGATTGAAAGCCTTAAAGTTCCATTGATTCCTTCCGCTGACGGAGATGTCAACAAGGTCGATTGGTCAAAGGCTGTCTCCCTTGGAAATTGGCATCAAAACAACAGCGACAGGCCAGCCAAGAGAAAACTCTCAGGCAAAATAGCACATGATTCCAATTACTTGTACATTGAGCTTATAGACCAATGCAAAACAGCAAAACTTCGTAATTTCGGAACAGTTTTTCCATTCGATACTTGGGAAATTTTTGTTGCAGGACAACGCGGCCTGCCCTATCGCCAATATGCCTTTAACTCAAAGGGAACAACAGCGGCTTTAGCGCATGGAGAAATCGCCCATCGCATGAATATGCCTCTTGAAAAACCGGCAATAACGGTTATTTCAGACACGAAATCGCCAGATAAATGGACATTCAAAGTGGCGTTCAAATTGTCGTCAATACTCCCGAACAATGTTTCTCCAAATGGTAAATTATATTTAAATATATTCCGAGTGTCAAGTAAAGTTGATATTGATTCATGGGGAACCTTTACCCATCTTAAAAACGGTTTATCGCGTATGCCAGAGCTGATATTGGAGCAATAAGAATGAAACTAATTCACCTTATTATTTGCATGGGATTAATTTGCCAGCCACTTATGCTTTGCGCTGAAGTTATTGCAAAATATACCTTTGACAAGCGCGTTCCCAAGGGACAAGAAAGATGCAGGCTGCATAGCGCCACATATCCCTATCACGGAAAAGATTATAATCCGAATCCTAATGCAGGCGAGCTTGGGCCGCCTCTCCAAAATTATGGAGGAGGCGGTGAAAATTGGAATTATTATCGTTCATATTTCACTTGGGATGCCACAGAAGCATCAAAAGGCCGCCAAGCGCTTGAATTAAAACAAAACCATGTTTTTTCCCTGGACGCTTATCGGACTAAGACAGGCGCCAACTGTTTGCCTGAGTCAGGATCATTTACCTGGGAAGCTGTGGTTCGAATTGGAGCCTTTGATGGAGCTAATCACTGCGGCCTTCTTCTTGACAACACAAAAGGAGAAGGCAGACTGCCCAATTATCCAGGAAAAGCCACCGTATGCCGTCTCTGGATGGGGCCTGCCAAAGAAGGGAAATTTTCACTTAATTTTACTATTCCAACAGATAAAAATAACCATGGAGTCACATTGTCAGCTCCAATAAAATTGGACACATGGCATCATTTAGCGGCTGTTTACGATGATAAAACACAAGAAGCTTTTCTGTATATAAACGAAAAATTGAAAGCAAAAAGAAAAGTCACATCCTCCAAAAATCGCGCGACTGGATTTGGGATTGGCATGTTCAGCTCCGAGGTTATAAGAACAGTTCATGGGCTCTATCTGCAAAAAGCTCTCATTGACGCTTTGGCATTTACCAATGATGTTCGAGCGCCGGGAACTTTTGTTCTGCGCTCAGCTTCATCAACTCCTTAATTGTCAATTAATTTTCCAAAAAACTACAGCCAGTCAATAAGGACGCACATGTTTTTTGAGGGATTGTCGCGCAAGCTCAGGTATGCGTTTTTGACGGAGCTGCCTTCCGGTTTTATAACAGAGCTGACCAAAGGCTCAAAGTTATAAAAGCCCTGTTTGAGCCAGGACAAGGCGCGAGAGAGATTATCCTCCGTGCTTGTTTTTGCAAAAACGCCCTGCCCTTTTTTCAGGGGATTGAGCATTTCCCACCCGGAGCGGAAAACAAGCTTTTTCGTCCATATTTTTTGAAGCAATTCTCCAGCCGAAAGCTTCCCCGGCTTCACTATTCCCACAAGGCTGCACTCTCCGCCAGGCTTCAAGATTTCAGCGCTGGCTGACAAAGTCGCGTCATTGACAACGGTGTCTATAACCAAATCGAACTGCCCGCCAAAATCCTTTAACTTTGAAGGCAAAGCCGCATTCGACACCCCGCAGCGCTTCGCGGCTTCCAGTCGCTCTTCGCATAAATCAACGCCAAGAACATCGCAGCCTAAAATCTGCGCTGTCTGACAAGCCACATTCCCGACCGGGCCAAGTCCCACAACACACACTTTTCCGGGCAAAGCCGCAAGCTGATTGAAAGGATGAAGGCCAATGTTCGCAAAACGCATGAAGCAGGCATCGCGAGACGACACGTCATCCTCAAGAGGCAGCAAAAGCGACTCTTTCGCGACTGCGCGCAAACTGCAATGACACTCGGAGCTCTTCTCCATGACAGGAAAAAGGAAATGCCTCTTGTTGTTTTCGTCGCGCCCTACAAGAACGTATCCAGGATAAACCGGAGCTCCTGTTTTCTCCGATTCATTTATCATAGGGTCTGTCCAGAAAAAAGTAAGTTTTTTAAATAGAGAGAGATACATTTTT
>CAZYVR010000392.1:0-5353 GCA_964651145.1 uncultured Victivallales bacterium
CTGGCGATGTGTATGATGTGGAATTCTTTCTGTCAGGGGAGCCAGGCGCAATGACCGTGACAGAAACAACGTTGCACAAGCTGAATGGCGTACCGTTTTACGCGTGGCGGCAAAATAAAGACCGCTCCTGGAAGCGAGTTCCCGTCAAAATGGCCTCGCAAGAGTTGCTCGGAGTGAAGGTTGGCAGTGATAAATTCGAATTTAAATACTTTGCTACACTTCCGACTATAACTAATTCAGCTCGCATGTGGATTCCCTTTCCGGCGAATGACGCCTTTCAGAAAGTTAAAGTTAAAATCATTAATGCGCCGGAGAAGCGCCGCATATTGTTGGAGCGCAAACACGGCAACAAGGTGCTTTTCTTTGAGCTTAGTCCAAAGGATAGCAAGAAAACAATAGATATTCGCTTTATGGTGCAGCGTCTCGAGAAGGCCGCTTATCCAGAGAAAGATGTGGACTTAAATAAATTTCTTGCGGCGGCTTCAAATGACAGTTTTCGCCGTATCGCCGAGAAAGCGGTTAAGGGCAAGAAGGGCGATCTTGTTCGTGCGCGCGCTCTGTATGACCACGTGATCGATCGCATGAAATATATGAAATATGGATCCGGCTGGGGCAAGGCTGACGCCGTCTACGCCTGCAACGCGCGTTCCGGAAACTGCACAGATTTTCACGCTTACTTTATTGCTTTGGCAAGATCGGTTAAGATTCCCGCTCGTTTCGCCATTGGCGCAGCGATTCCATCTGCACGGAATGAGGGCGGCATAGATGGTTATCATTGTTGGGTGGAGTTTTACGCTGACGGCAAGTGGTGGCCCGTTGACATCTCGGAAGCCAACAAGTATTCAAGTCTGTCAACTTATTATTTTGGGCATCATCCGGCCAACCGCATTGAATTTAGCCGTGGGCGCAACCTTGTTGTTGAACCTGGGCCTGAGTCTGGCCCAATCAATTTTCTTGCCTATCCCATGCTGGAAATAGATGGCAAGCCAGTAAAAATACCAGTAAAGTTTTCTTTTAGCAGAATAATAAATTGAGTTAATAAGCAAAGGATAGGCGCATGTGTTGCCTAGCAATTGTTATCTTGGCGGCTGATTCTGCGTTTAAGTGATTTTACACAAAAAAAGAACAGGTTTTTTGATGTTGTTTAATCAATTATTGTTCTTTATTTCCTGCATTGCCTCCACTGCTGCCGTCACTATTTTGAAGGATGCCGTGGGCGCAAGCAGGGCGGTTTCTGCTTCGTAGCCGCCTTCGAGGTAGGCGTTCGCGTGCGGGATGTAGCTTATGTAGGCTGTTGAGTTATAGAGGATGAACGTTTTTCTGAACGGCGAGTTCCATTTTATCTCCAGGCCTGGCTCGACAAGCAGTTCGCCGGGGACGCCCACAAAACAAATGTCCCCTATCGCCAGCAGCTGCAATTCAAGCGTGATGGACTTTTTGTCGCCGTAAAGCTTGGTTTTTTCTTCGCAATCTCTGAGTGGAACTTCGACAAGAGATGAATGCGTTTTTATTTCCGTTTTTTTGATCTTGAACATTTCATGGTTTCTTATGGCGTCGAAAAAATGCTCCGCCGTTTTTATCCCAATATTTGTTCCCATTTCGTCGGTTCTGGCAAAGCCTTTTTCAAAGCCTTTTGGGTGAAGGTCGCCGCATGCTCCTGATGTAAAAACGCAGTGTCCGCCGAGCTCTTTTTCCACATACTTCCGGAGGACTCCTGGGTAGTCAGATGTTATTTTGCGGGATGACGCGCCGCCTGTCTGGCATGCAAGCGGATGAGCCGCGTAATTTGTCAGCGTCGCAACTGGAGTTTCGTCGGTCTTGTTGACAAAATACAATATTCCAAGCTCGGGGTCTGTCGTGTTGTCTGCGAGCGGCTCCAGATGCTTGAAGTCGGTCAGGGTTTTGCAGGAATTGTCAGGTAATATAACCCTGCGATTTATGCTTTCATGGCATTTTGCGGAATAGTGAAGCAGGTCAACTTCCCGCATGTTCTTAAATGCGTCATAAGAAGCCTCAATGCTCCATTCTATGATTTTTGGGACATAGTCTTTGTCAAGGTCGGCCAGCATGTTGCGCCTTGCGTGCGGGCCGGAGTGCGTGTGCGTGCACGTCAGAATTATATCTTTGGCGTCGAGTCCTGTCGCGGACGCGCACTTTGTCCTTATCTCTTTGACTATGTCCTCATCTAAGCCCAAAAGGTCATAGCTTAGCAGGATGGCTTTTTTCTTTCCGTCGTCAAATGAGAGTCCTGATATGTATAGTTCGTCCCGTATTCCGTCCGACACAACATTTGCGGCGTATCCCGCCAGGAGTGTTCCAGTTTTTGGCGTTATTTCTTTTCTGATTGTTCCTATTTTTAGTGTCATTTTTTGCTCCAGAAAATATTAAAGCTTGTGAGTTTTGATTGATTTCCTTCAAAGCGAATGGCTGGGAGCTGCGGCTCGAAGTCGTCTATGGAATAACGTTTTGCGTTGGTTTCTATTTTGTCAATTTTCCAATTTTCAGGCGCGGCAAAGAATAGTTTCTGGTCATTTTGCTCAAAATGCTTTATTGTTACGGAGAGTTTATTTTCCTGTTCGTTCCAGTTTATGTTGTCCAATTCAACCGCTCCCTGGACAAGGTGCATGTTTGTTGAGACAAGCTGGGGATGCTCCTTTTTTTCTCTTAGGGCAATGAGTTTGCAGCCGTGCGCCGTGACTCCTTTTATGATTATTTCATTCTCCAAAACTTCCAATGGAGCCTCGTCGAAAAAGGAGAACGCAAGGTATTCTTTGTTGTCGAGAATTTTCTTCAGATCATATGTGAAATCTTTGATCTCGTCATCCCAATTTATGACTCCGAGAATGGCGTAGTTTTCATAGTTTGTGTTTATTTTTAGCATATACGCGGATGGATAGCGGGCGTCGGGAAACGCGTCCACAATTTCCGCGGCCTGCGGCCATACGGGAATGACTTTTGCCGCGTATTTCATTCTGTATGGAGTCTTTTTTAATTCTTTCATCGGGTCAGTCAGGAGCATTCCGCCGGAGCCCATGACTGCGGCGGCCAGTTGCGTCTGGAATTCTGCTTCCGTGAACAGCTGTTCTGTTGCGTTTGAATCATTTGCCCTGGCGTGACACAGCGGGGACGGATAGTCGCGAAGCACTATGTTTTCGCGATGATTGTGCCACCATCTGTTGTGCAGAAAAGACATGATCAATTCTTTGCCGTATACTTGAGGGGCGTATGGGGTGTCGGCTTTGTTGTTGGTGTTCCATTTTGGGTGATTGTCGGTTTGCACTCTGTGCATGTCCACTTTTCCAAGGGCAAGCCCCATCATCCCTTCCCCTTCCACCAGGACATTCGGGCCGGCCTCTTCGCGTATGACTTCAAAAGACCTGATTAGCATTTCGGTCATTGTCATTGAGTTGTTTCGAAGCATTCCGGGTCGGTACAGCGCGTAATTCGGACCGTCCAGTTTTATCCATTCCACATTCCATTCATCCACGAACATTCTGACAAGCTTGCGCAGCCATTCAAGCGGCTCGTCCAGAGAGTAATCGATAAGGCATGACGGGCCGACGTTTGAATTTGGCAGCTCCAGTATGTTTCTGTTTTTGTCGAGCAGAAGCCATTCCGGATGCTCTTTGACCACTTTTGTTTCTTTGTTTTGAATATACGGCGCGAGCCACAGGCCGAATTTAAGTCCCATTGAATTTATTTTTTTGGAGAGGCTTTTTATTCCGTCGGAAAATGAAGGGCGCGGCTGGCTCCATTCTGAAAGATGCATGCAGAATCCTCCGTCCACTTGGACGAAGTCAAGAGGGCAGCCTTTGGCTTTCAATTCTGCCAGGACTTCCGCGCTGTCGAGCACGTCTTCCTGAGTCTTTTCGTTTCGATAAAACTGCCAGTCGTTCCATCCGGTCGGAATTGTTTCCGGTATGATCGGCGTTGTTTGAGCGGCTGTTCTGTCTGCCCATTCTTCAAGCAGTCTGTTAAGGTTGCCGCCTTGCAATATAAGGATTGCGTCAAGCTCTTTTTCTGTTCCGGGAAGCAGTTCCATTTCGTCCAGAATTATTTTGTAAACAAGGCGCATTGCTCCTGATTTTTTGTCACATTCCAGAAGTATTGAGCCTTCGGATATTTTGAACGTTTCTCCGCCGATTACAGTGATATTTTTTCTGTCAACAGTTGCAAGCGCAAAGAGGCTGTTGTTGTCTATGATGTGTTTGTCTGCTGTCTCGGAGCATCCGCGCGAATCAAGAGGCAGCGGGGCGGGTGTTGCTCCGTTTTTGTTTAATTTTCCGAAGCGCACGGGATCGCCCGGCATGTTCAGTCCAAAACGGAGGAAGCGCAGTTCTGTTTGCGGAATTTCCGTGTTGATTATTTCAATGGACTGTATGTTGACTGCGTTTTTGCCTGAATTTTTTACAACGGCTTTTATGCGGGTTTCTTTTTCTGTCTCGGACATGGATGCCAGCAGTTCAATGCCGTTGCCTTTCCAGGCGTTTTTGCTTTCTTTAATAAGCTGCATTCTGCCCAGATTTGTTTCTGCATTCAGGATGGGAGATTTAGTGTAGATTTGCATAGCTTTGTCTCTTTTTTCTTTAATATTTTTCTGCCATGAGAAATGCGAGAAGGGCTTTTTTTCCGATTTCGCGCATGTGTTTTGTTGTTCGGTTGAACCATGGAAATTCAAGCGTGAGCGCAGTTGTTTCAAAGTTGTTTCTGGAGTAGTCCTTCCAACTGGAGCTTTCCGGCGGGCATATTGCTTTTTGGGCTTTTTTTAGATAAAGCTCTGTCCACTCCATCATCCATTTGTGCCCGTCTTCGTGCAGGTCCGGCATTAGTCTTTTAAAGTTGCCAGCAAAGCATTCAGTGTTTGCCAGCAAGCCATCTTTTGTTTTGTCCATCCAGTTGTGGATGTTCAAAAGCATTGACGGCTTTGTTTTGTCGACATAGTTTTTAAGGGCTTGCCATGTGGAGTCGTTTTGTTCATGGCTTCGATTCAAATCGGCGCCCTTTGGCGCGGTCAGGCGGCTCATTCCGTTGAAAACTCCGTCGGGGTTGCTCATCGGGACAAAATGGAAACGGTATTTTGCCCTGAAATATTTTGCGAGATCGTCATTGGAAAGCAGAAAGTTGATCATTCCTTCGGCGCAATATGATCCGGCGCTTTCGTAAGCGTGGTTTCGCGCCATATATAGCATGTCTTCCTTGTTTTTCCATCCTGCCGGGTCGTCTATCAGCAGCGCCGGAATGTCGCGCATTTCTTCGCTTTTGCCTATGGAAAAATATTTGGCTCCGCAAGTTCCGTCTTTGGATTTAAGGTAGTAAACCGCAGTCCCGTAGCCATACCATGGAGAGGCTCCTA
>CAZYVR010000393.1:0-5331 GCA_964651145.1 uncultured Victivallales bacterium
AAACAGACAAAAATAGATAAATTTAAACAAATAGATGTATATCCTGTGATATCTTCTGAGTTTTGCGACGGGCGTTCTCCGATTGAGATTCTCAAGAGCATTGCGGATGGGGGCGCGCGGATTGTTCAGTTGAGAGAGAAGAGTATTTCAAAGAGGGAGCTTTATTGCCTCGCGGAAGAGTACAGGCTGATCACCGCTGAATACAATATGCTTCTGATAATAAACGACCATCTTGATGTTGCTTTGGCTGTGGACGCCGACGGTGTTCATTTGGGTCAGGACGACTTGCCATTGCCTGCGGCAAGAAAAATTGCTCCTGAGATGCTGTTGGGATGTTCGACGCATTCAAAAGATGAGGCTTTGAAAGCTCAGGACGAGGGCGCTGACTATATAAATATCGGTCCTATTTACGTCACACAGACCAAAGAAGGACTTTGTCAGGCTCTTGGAATTGATGCTTTAAGTGAAATCTCGCCGCTTTTGCACATACCGTTTACCGTAATGGGCGGAATCAAGATGGCGCATATTCCGGATCTGCTTTCACAGGGCGCCCGGAAAATTGCGATGGTCACGGAGATAACCCGCGCAGTGGATGTCGTTGCCAGAGTAAAAGAGTTGCGTGATTGTTTCAGAAAGGAATAGGAATATGTTTACAGCTGACATTCACGGCGGCAATTTTGCCGCTGTTTCAAATTCTTTAAAAATAGATTCGGGCTGTTTGTCGGAGCCATTATATGACTTTAGCGTCAATCTTAATCCTTTGGGGCCGCCGTCTGTTGTGGAGGAAATCTTGCATTCCGGCTTTGAAATGGCCGAGCAATATCCGGCTATATTTCCAGCGAAAGCTGAGAGGGCGCTGGCGGAGGCGCACAAGGCTGACTCTGAAAGGCTTATCTTGTGCAATGGCTCCACGGAGGCCTTTTCGCTTATCCTGCAAGCTTTGAAGCCGCAACGAGTTGTTTGGAGCGCGCCGGCATATAGTGGTTATTCGGAAATTTGTGCAAAGCTTTCCATTAAGGCTGAGCCCGTGCCTGCCAAGCTTCAAGGCAACAGTTTTCAGCCGGATTATGAAAAGCTTGCGGAAGTGGATGCGGATGTTGTTTTTATATGTTCCCCAAACAATCCTTCGGGGCAACGAACAAACAGCTCTGATATAATCAAGTTTGCCAGAGGCAATAGCGGCAAGACTGTTGTGCTGGACGAGTCTTTTATTGATTTTTTGCCGGACGCAGATGGCGCATCTTTAATCGGCGCGGATCTTCCGCGCAATCTGATTGTTGTAAAGTCACTCACTAAATTCTTTTCAATTGCCGGATTGCGTCTTGGTTTTGCTTACGTGGCGGATATGGATTCCGCTTCCGCCATCAGGAATATGAGGCTTCCATGGAGCGTTAACGGACTGGCGCAAGCTGTGGCATGTGAACTTTACAGTGACAAAGCATATATCAGCCGAACAATTGAATATGTTCGCGATTGCCGTGAGTTTTTAGCCGAAGGAATTGACCAGATATCGGCTCTTTCCACGTTCCCGTCTGAAACTAATTTCATTTTGTGCAGGATAAATGGAGCGAAAACGACTTCTGCGGAATTGCAGTCGGAACTTCTGAAAAAAGGATTCCTGATCCGTTCGTGTTCGCAAATTCCAGCTTTAAACGAATCGTATATCCGCCTTGCTGTCAGGCACAAAAAAGAAAGCGCGCTTCTCATTCAGGAACTCCGCGCTTTCTTTAATGAAAGCGCAGCAGAAAGCGCGCCGCCTGAAAAATCGAAGGCCCTTATGCTTGTCGGCACTGCTTCCAATTCAGGCAAAAGCATTATGACTTCCGCGTTTTGCCGTTATTTTGCCAAAAAAGGAATCAAGGTTGCCCCGTTTAAAGCTCAGAATATGTCTCTCAATTCTTTTGTCACCAAAGAAGGAGGAGAAATGGGCAGGGCTCAGGTTGTTCAGGCAGAGGCATGCCGTGAATTGCCCCATACAGATATGAATCCGGTTTTGCTGAAGCCTCTTGGCGATTCAACTTCGCAAATAATAATCAACGGCAAAGCGGTCGCCAGCATGACTGCCAAAAACTATTACCTAAACAAGCAGATTATACGCAAAGAGGCTTTTGCGGCTTTCGACAGATTAAAAAGCCGCTTTGATTTGCTGATACTGGAAGGAGCCGGGAGTCCCGCTGAAATAAATTTACTTGAGGAAGATTTTGTGAATATGCGCATGGCGGCGCATGCAAACGCCGCCACAATACTTGTGGCTGATATTGACAGGGGCGGAGTGTTCGCGTCGATTTTTGGAACTGTCAAGTTAATCCCTCGCGAGTTTAGAGAGCGATTGAAAGGCATAATTATTAATAAATTCCGTGGTGACAAGTCGTTGTTGGGCAACGGAATTGAAAAGATTGAGAAATTGACCGGCATTCCAGTTCTGGGAGTTATGCCGTTCGTTGAGAACTTGAACATAGAAGATGAAGATTCAGTGGCTCTTGAAGGACGTGAATCTCTTGAAAAAGGCATTGTCGACATTGCCGTAATCCGTTTGCCGCGCATAAGCAATCACACTGACTTTTTGGCTTTGGAGACCTGTCCTGGAATCTCCGTCAGGTATGTCGCCCGGGTGGCTGACATTGGACGGCCTGACTTGATCATTATCCCTGGGAGCAAAAACACCATTGCTGATATGATATTTTTGCGCGAAAGTGGGCTGGAAGCAAGGATAAGAACCGCGCGCAAACACAATATCCCCATAATCGGCATTTGCGGAGGTTATCAAATGCTGGGCGAGAAACTTTTCGACCCCAAAGCCGTTGAAGGCGACATTGACGAACTTGACGCCCTGGGGTTTCTTCCCGTCTCCACTCAACTTGAAGACGAGAAAGAGCTTGCGCAGGTGGAGGGCGAAACATGCGCCTCATTGCCTTTTGCCGAAAAAGGGACGCTTTTCAAAGGATATGAGATTCACGCCGGAAAAACCGTGGCGCTTGACTCTTCTGAAAGAGCCGCTCCTCTGACCATCGCAAAGCGCAGGGACGAAGAGCGCAGAGGGCAGGCAGGCTTTGTTTCGGATGACGGGCTTGTGTTTGGCTGTTATATCCATGGATTGTTTGACTCCGAACCGTTGAGGCGTCAGTTGATAGAGTGGCTTTGCCGAAGAAAAGGCGTTGAGCCTGACGCCATTGTCCACGACAGTCCGGAATCGCAGGATGAGATATTTGATCGTCTCGTCGCCGCGCTCGAAGCCAACGTGGATATGGGCAAAGTGGAGTCTTTTATCGCTTAGCTGCAATGTTTTTGGGGATTACGTGCAGGCTGCCTTTTTTGTCTCCCAGAAGTTCGCTGATCACTTGACATTTCACCCTGAGAAGAAAGAATATAGGCCGTTCTGTCTCGTTCAGCGACTCAAAGTTTCCCTGTCCTTTTGCCACGATCAAATCGGCGCGTTCAAATGCCTTCACAAATTCCGGGCTGGAATGCTTGAGTATTACCCCAGGGGCCGCATCGCCAGTGTCGATCCTTTTCTTTATGACTTTATCCAGACCGGACATTGGGACTTCGCGCGGCGTGATGTCGTTGAGGATAGGATAGCCTCTTACAGCCAGCGTTATTTTTTCTTTGTAGAGTTCCAGAAGAAGCGTGTCGAAAACAGCCTCGCCGCAGTTGTCGGCAATATACAGGATGTTATCGGCCTCATCCATTGATTTTTTCAGCAGCTTTATGGCATCGATATCTATTGACATGGTCATAACTTCCATTATGCGTCCGTGCGCGGTTTCGAGATTGAAATGACGGTCGGCTCCAAAATCGATTATATTTCCGGCTATGGTCAGTCTCACGCGCGCTTCAAAGTCATCTTCTGCTTTTTTTAGGTTTTCCCGGAGCGTTGGCATAAGCTCCAGCGCGAATTTTGTTGATTCGTCTTTCACCGCCTCGTAAGGATCTTTTACATTGGCAACTTTGCGGACTATTCCGTGGATTGTTCTGGCCATTTCCGGAGGCGACTGATCCAAATCCATTTTTGCTATTTCGGCAAGGCTTTTTTTTATTATTTCAAACTGTTCAGTCTTATCTTCTGTCACCATCTGAGCTATATGCAGGACATGCTCCACAAAGCAGGGAATGCAATCTAAAGTGCTTTTCATTTAATTTGTTCCAATCATATCTTATTCTGTAAAGTCAAATTTCAAGATAATTCGGAATCTCTGGTTTTCAACTTAAAATGGCTCTTATTGCCGTTCGGGATTGGCTCTGTCGTTTTCATGGTTTATATTATGCTTTTTCCCAATGGAGAATATGGATGCCATGAAAGATGATTATAATGTCTGGATAATTGCCGGCGAAGCTTCGGGCGACAACTACGGAGCGGAACTCGCAACAGAAATAAAAGAGCAGATGCGCGGCAAAAATGTAAGAATTGCCGGCATGGGCGGCCCGAAAATGAAAGAGACGGGCATCGTTGATATTCTTGTCGACTCAACCGAACTTGGGATAGTGGGTTTGATTGAAGTATTTAAGCACATTTTTCTTTTTATCCGCATATTCAGGTTTCTAGTCAAGAAAGCGGAGGAAGAGCGACCCGACGCTGTGGTTCTGATCGATTATCCCGGCTTCAATATTCGTTTTGCCAAGCAAATGTATAAACGCGGAATTCCGGTGATCTGGTATATCAGTCCGCAGGTATGGTCATGGCGGAAGTCAAATATCCCCAAGCTTGCCAGATATTGCCGGAAAATGCTTGTCATTTTCCCTTTTGAGACCGACACTTATAAGGGCTCCGGGCTTGATGTGGTATTTGTGGGGCATCCTCTTCTGGAAATAATCAAAGGCAGACTTGACGACAATATTAAACGCGATCCCAACAGGGTTGTCCTGTTGCCGGGAAGCCGCTCTCACGAGATCCAGCGCCTTCTCAGCCCTATGCTGGACACGGCTGTGGAGCTTATTAAGGAAAACCCGTCTTTGAAGTTTGTCATTTCCACTCCAAGGGAGAAGATTTTTAAAGAGGCGCAGGCTATTTGCGCCAGCTTCAGAGAAGAGCGCAAAGGCGAAGAGTTGCCTGATATAGAGATAACTTGCGGTGACACTTCCCGTTGGATGCAGGAAGCCGGGACTGGCTTGGCCGCGTCGGGAACTGTTACAGTTGAATGCGCTATTTCCGGCTTGCCGCTGGTGGTCGTCTATAAATTAAATGCCGTTACATTTTTTCTTGCGCGCTGCATTATTACGCTGTTTCGGGGATATTTTACCATGGTGAATATAATTGCCAATAAAACTGTTTATGAGGAATTTTTGCAGGGCAACGTTAAAGCTTCTCTTTTGGCGCCTGCAATGAAGAGAATG
>CAZYVR010000394.1:0-5307 GCA_964651145.1 uncultured Victivallales bacterium
CCGGCTCCAACAATTAATATGCCTCCGCCTTTGACAAATTTTGAAAGAGCCTTCAATGTTTCGGGGTGCGTTCGCCACGCCAGAGGCAGAATAATAATGCGATATCGACTCCAGGCTCCTTGCCTTAAAAGCTCATCGGTCACTGTTTCTGTTCCAAGACCCGTCCACCATGCGGCTCCGAGATAATCGGCAAATGCATGCCCATAATATCGCCTGCCCACTTCAAGGGCGTTTTTATTTAAAATTTCCCGCTTTGTGTCCATGGACAATACAACGCCGATCTGGGAAGGGAAGCGAGGTTTGGGCATAACAATAGGAGCCAAAGCGTCCAGCTCCGCTTTGACAAAGGGGATGTTGGCAATAGTTTTGGGCGCCGTGTTTTCCGGGTTAACAAAAGCGTTAAAACGTCCTCTAGGCCCTCTGTATGACAATGCGTCTCCGTCCGTTCCGTGAATAATATTTGTCCAAAATCCAGCCCTTAATTGTTCCGGCTGAAGGGACTGAGCTTTAAAAGATTTGCTGGACAGTTTTAAATATTCACGAACTCCTCCGATGCCATCCACAAAAAACTGAATTGCAAAGGAGTTCAGCTTTCCTTTTTTTATAAAGGGACTGATATTTACATTGAATTTTTCGTCCCATTTCAAAGAACTATGGGCCAATTTTTCGTTAATATAAATATTGACTTTGTCTGAAAGTTTATATCCGCAAAGCCATATTTCTCCAGTGTTATTTTCTGGCAGCTTTACTTTTTTTCGATACCATGCAGATTTGTAATTTTTCTTGCCTTGCTCAGACCAAAGCCCAGGCGCTTGTATTTTATCCCATTTTGAGTCATCGAAGTCATTTTTAAAGAAGCCCATTTCCATGCCTTTTTGTTCTTCGTCAGGCATGAATTTCCATTCGCCCTCAATTGGCGCTATTTCACAGGCTTCCTTTTCCGATTCCGTTATGACAACCCCGCCCAGCGTTTTTCCTTCGACATTTAAAATTGGCTTTTTTGCCAGTTCGCAAGCCAGTCTTGTTGATTCAAGGCGCATGCGGGAATGAACCATTCTGCGCAGAATGGATGGGTCGACGTCCTTGCCTGAAAGAGTTTTATAAAACACGGCGGAAAATTCGTGAGCGTAGAAGTCAAAAGTTTTAATTATTTGGTGAAAATCAGACCCCACAAGCTGTCCGTCAAAATCTGCTGAAGGGCGCGGCTGCATGGTGACGTATATATTGGGGTCCAGCGTTTTTATGAATTTATTGAAGCGCTTTAAAAAAGAGCCGGATTTAGCTTCCGTGCATTTTACCCATTCGACCCAAAGATTGGGAGAAAAGCTCTCTGGATTAACCAGATTGGTCATATCTTTGCTGTCGCCTGCCTTCATAAGGGGGGGCATTACTGATTCCCACTTTTTAAAATTGCTTTTCGCGGCTTTGTTCAATTTGTCAAGTTCAGAAAATTTATTTCGCATTTGCTTGTTGAAGGCGTCAAAATTCTTTTTGGAATAGTCCATATAGTAGAGTTCATTGAATGTTTCACACGCAAAAGCAGGGAAGCGCGATGCGCGGTTGAAATATTGCCTCCAGGCATTTTTGCGAATTCTTTCAGCGTCAGGCGTTCCTGGGCGATAGGAGATAAAGTGCCCATTGGTTACAAATAGCTCGGGGCAGTAACGGTAAAGAAGCAATTCGTTTGCGAACTTTTTTCTATTCGGATTTTTGCGCATTGCCTTTCTGTAAAATTTAGGCATATTGGATTCACCGGGCTGAAGATAGGGAGCCACTCCGCTTGACAATGTCAGAGGAGAAATGTATGACGCCATGGGGTAATCTTTTGTTCTGACAATTATTTTTTTGTTCTTTTCGTCCATTTCATTTTTGATGCTGCAGCGCACATAAAAATCTCCAATATGGGAGATGTCAATTCCGACTGCCTGCCAAAACCAATAATTGAAAAGGTATGTGTGTTCATAGCTTAAAAGATATGCGGGTTTGTTGTTTCTATAAAAAATCCCATTTTTAATTTTTATATTTTGTCCACGTATGGGGAAATCCGAAGCCGTGCCTTTGGGCAATTCATTCTCAGGAACCAGATTCGGCTTAATTATTTCATAAGTCCAGCCCGGGATTTTTTTAGGAGTTGAAATGTCATCTCCAAGCTCAAATAGCAGTCTTTGCATTTCGAGTTTGTCTAGTTGGTCCAACAAGCCATTGCTGTCTTTGGCTTCTTCTGATATGCCTAAAACCTTTTTGTTTTCTTCTGCCGAGGCTCCTCTTTCTTTTTTGATTTTCTTTTCTTTTTTATTGTTTTCAACAGGTTGCGCGCTTAACTTTTTTAAAGAAGCATCATCAAAATATGTTATTCCTGCGCCTTTTGCCATGAGATAAACTTTTATATATTTTACGCCTTCGGGAATTTTGAATATCCCTTTGATATTTTTCCTGTTTTTTGGGAGCAAGACTCCCTTTTTTAAAAGGGCATATTTTATCTTATAATTTTTGCTTATATATTCACCTGTATCGTTCTCGTTGTTCGCCAATTTGCTGTAATCCAGCCACGCATTAGGAGAATCTGCTATTTTTCTTATGTGTATGGAATATTGGCCTATGCAGCCTTTATCGCCATAAAAGCGAATCAGCGCTGAAGCATTCTTTTGGATTGCGCTTGGGTAAGAACTTCTGACGGCAAAAGACAACTCCATGTCGGAACCCGGGGTAGATGGGATTTTTTGGGATATTAACTGGTAAGCGCTATTTGTTGATTCACCTGTAACCTTCAGGCATTTTTGAGCTGATTTCGGATTGTCATTCACTATTTGAGACGTGCCTTTGCCCCGGAAAAAATTCCCTTTTTTTTGCCAATTGCCGCTGCCTAAGCTTTTTTCAAAGCCGCCATTAGTCAAAAGATTTTGAGCGCTTCCTGCGCATATAAGCGATGTTGCAGCGCAAATAGAGAAGATTATTATTCTTGTAGTCATATTGTTTCTTCCTGCCTTTTCTCGGGTGGTTTAATAGAGGTTTATCTTATCTTTAAATTAAAAGCTATCGGCCTTTCATTATGCCTACAGTCATTAATTCCATCGTGGAACGTGCGCTTAAATCGCCCCAAAGAACATTGATGGAGCTTCCGCCATGCCCATATTTGTCGGAACCGCCATGTCGATAGCGGAGTTTGACTCTGGGGTCAGTTGGAAACACCTTGTAATCCCAATACGCAACAGTTATAGTCGCCGCATCGGCGCAGAGCAAATTGTTTGAAGGATTTCTTAAATCCGACATTTTGTTTATGTATCCCCTGTCGGAAGAATGAGGGGAGCTGGCAACATATCCATTCCAACCATAATTATTGCTGTAACGCACTGTTCCCGACATAGGACAATTCAGGACTTTTGTGGTAGCTGCATAATCATTGGACGCATCATAAATTTTTTCCACGCCCAAATATGGAGCTAAAGCTGAAAGGGAATAAGCTCCATCAATGCCGTTGTCATCAGGGTCTCCACTCATGAAAAATCCGTTATAATCGCTGGCATAGCTTCCGACAGCCACGCCAATCTGCTTTAAATTGCCTATGCATGCTATTGAATTAGCGGAATTTCTGGCTTTTTTCAACGCAGGCATCAAGAGGCTGGCCAGAATCGCGATGATGGCAATCACTATGAGCAATTCGATGAGTGTAAAAAATTCAAAAACAAAGCTTCGTCTCCCTTTATTCATCTTTTTTGACCTTTCTTCCTGAAAGCGCGAACAACGCAATATCTACATCCAAAATGTTGTCGTGTGTCATGCTTACTTTATTTATCTTTTTTTCAGGCTTTGGATTGACCCATTCCAATTGGTAAAGATTAACAACATCCCCGTTTTTGTCTTTTATCATATGAATGTATCTGTTGTCGTTGGTGGCGCGTGTAAGAGGATGCGCGTCAAACCAATATATATTTATATCTGAGCGCAAAGGAACAACTGCTTTGTCTCCATCTTCATAGTGGACAATATAATTGCCGTTAGGACGTCCATAAGGCCAGTCGCGCTTGTTAAATCTCATAGCCTTTAAATCTGCCTTTGTGAAATTATAGGCGGAAGTATGAAGAAAGATCAAAGAAGACAGCTTTTTATTTATGGGGAGATCCACTTGTGCGGAGCCTTTTTTAAGAATGACGCAGTCTTTGTCATTTGCTGAAATCAATGTTGGAATAAAGCCGATATCCTGAACTCCGGCTTTCATCTCGATAGCAAGAGAGCCTTCAGGATAGTCCCTTGGCTTTCTTTTTTTTAGGTATTCGTTGAATGAATAATTCATACGTTGGCTTATGTCAAACGCTTCCATTTTTTCCGACGCATTTGGATTGGGTTGAACCGCCGCAATGTTGCGCGAGGCAACAAGCCTTCCCGAAGTTACCTGTTCCTTGTAGCCGCCACGCTTGTATTCAAACAAATTCCATGAATAATCGGCTGAAAACGGAATGGCATACATGTAATGAATATATTTGGGCTGACTTATATAGCGAACCCAATCCCCAAAGGAATATATGACTTGTCCATATCCTTTGAATCTTTTTTTGACTTTGTCACTTAAGATTATGCCACCCGTAGACCCTTCCCAGCATTCAAAGCCACGGTCAAGAAAATATTCATGATGTCTGTCTGACCATGGCCATATAATAATATCTCGGGGAACTTTGTTAATGATGCTATACACATCGTGTCTTTTCCCATTGTGATAAGGATTTAACATATCGTCATATATACAGAGCTTTGCTCCTTTCTGTTTAAGAAAAGAATGAAGTCTCAACATGCCTTCAAGATAAACTTGCGCTCTAGTTTTTCCCCGCAGCAATTTATCAGGAGCTTCGCCTGGTTTTCTTTTGTGCCAGAATTCGTCATATCCCGCGCAAAAATATTTGGCTTGTGTAGCTTTCATAATGTCGTTTAAGCAAGCAAAGACAATTTTATCATGTCTTGGATCAGTCAAGTCGGCTGTGGCAATAAATCCTTTTTCTCGCAATTCAGGATGATATGGAAAAAGCCAATTGTTCACATGTGCTCCAATTGACATTTTAGGAATTATATCAATGAAATTGTTCCTGCAATATTTTGCCAGCTTTGCGAGATCCTGCAATGAATAAATTTTTTCAGGGCCGTTAAATTCCGGGCGGCTTTCAAATTTAACGACAGAACTCAGATCTATATTTAATGCATTAAACTTGT
This sequence comes from uncultured Victivallales bacterium, assembly GCA_964651145.1. Classification (GTDB taxonomy): domain Bacteria; phylum Verrucomicrobiota; class Lentisphaeria; order Victivallales; family GWF2-45-14; genus CAZYVR01. The sequence goes on from CAZYVR010000394.1 coordinate 5,200, forward strand.
AGTCTACAATAAATCTGTCAATCCAATTTATTTGATAATCTATCCCTCTATGTTCCTTGAGAGTACCGAGTTCTTTGGTGTTAAGAACCGATTTCCTTATCTGTTAAT
>CAZYVR010000395.1:0-5303 GCA_964651145.1 uncultured Victivallales bacterium
GTTTTGTTTACTATTGCTCTTTATCGAGTTTTTTCCAGTATTGCTCCAAGTCGATTATGCGGTTTTCAAGCATGGCTTCATCGAGCGCAAAGCATGTTACGGCTGATTCTATTCCCGTTTCAATGTTTGTGAGCGAAGGCACGTCTTCGTGAATCATCTTGCTCCAGTATTCGACTAGAGTTTCGTCGCCGCCGCCGTGTCCGCCGCTTGAGCCTGTTGAAAAATCCTGCAACTCTTCATTAAAGCCGATTCGCTGCATTTCCAGCTTTCCGGTCAGCACATCGCCCCTGATTGCGCCTTCGGTTCCAAGTATGTACATGCGACGCTCTTTTATTGCCGCGTTCAGATTGGTGTGGAAAGTGGCGCGGACGCCGTTCTCGTATTCCATTATTCCCACTTGATTGTCTATTATGTCTTTGTCGGTGGTGAAAGGATTTTTGCCTTGCGCGGTTGGCCAGGAGGAATACGCCTTGTGCCCGGCTTCATTTGCTTTTAGTCTGTCTCTGTGATGCGTATTATCCGGCTTGAAGAAGTCGAGTCCTCCAAAAGACGCCGCTTTTTTAACTCTTGCGCCGATCATCCAGTTTGCCAGATCTATGTCGTGACAGCATTTTTCCAGAATATGGCATCCAGTGAATTCGCGTTTGCGGCGCCAGCAACACATGATGTGTCCGCCGTGATTGAAGTCCAAAGTCTCATTGAACTCAAAACTCAGCACGTCTCCAATCAGGCCGTCTTCTATTATTTTTTTTATTTTCCGGTAATGCGGGGAATATCGAAGCGTGAATCCGATCATGAGTTTTTTGCCGCTTTTTCGGTAGGCTTTTTGAATGGCCAGGCAATCTTCAAAGTTGGTAGCCAAGGGCTTTTCACAGAAGACATGCTTGCCTGCCTCAAATGCGGCGACAGCCTGTTGGGCATGCAGGGAATTCCAGCTGCCGACGGCAACCCAGTCAATGTCGGGGTCTTTTGCAAGCTCCTTGTCGCTTTCGTAAATTTTCGCGTTTGGCGCGAAGTCATTTTTGAAGTCTTCTATTCTTTTGCTGTCTGGATCGCAAAGAGCGAGAATTTCAACATTTTTATCGCAGTCCAGCAAACCTTTTGCAACGCCTTTTATTCTTCCGCTGCAACCTACTATGCCTATCCCTGTTTTTTTCATTTTTTCCTTTTCCCTGTTGTTTTTTTCAGGATTACTATATATTATAGCAATCAGAACGATTAATAAATAGCTAAAGTGACTAAACATTTGTCAATTGTGATTATTTATGATAAAAGGCAACCTTAATACGCGTCTTATTGAAAGGCTTAAGGCTATTCCGGAGCCCGCAAGCTATTACAGGGGAACTGCTCCGGTTGAGCTTGTATTGCCCGACAATATTATTGTTGTTGGGCGCAACGTGGCAAGGCTTCCATCTTGCAGCAGCATAACTCATCATCGTTTTCTTATGGCTTTAAGCTTGGGAGGCGCGGGGGGCGCAATACTTGACGGGGCGCGATTCCATATCCCGCCCGATCATTGTCTTTTGGTGTTTCCGCATCAGCATCATCACTTTTTTTATGATGAAAGCATTCGCTGGTTTTTCATTACTTTTGAATTGCGTCAGAGCGACGCCATTGAGATTTTGAGAAACAGAACTCTGCCTTTTTCAGGCAACTGTTTGGAATATCTTGAGATGCTTACGCGCGATTATTACGGCTCGGAAAAACTTGACTCAAATGGCATTGCCAAGCTTGTTCTGTTTGCTTCTCTTATCCTTCACGAGTTGATTTATTTGGCGAGAGAACGCAAAGATCATAATATTTCAGAAGAGATTCGCGGCGATGCTTTATTTGTGGATCGCGTCAATAAATTTATTTACTCTAATTTGGAGCGTTCTTTGGTCATGTCGGAGCTTGCCAGGCAATTTTCCTGTTCGTCGAGTCATCTTCGCGCGCGTTATCGCAAGGGGATGGGAATAAGTCTTGGCAAGTACATTAAGGAGATGAGGCTGCACAAAGCTCAAAGTTATTTGGCTAATACTGATATGAGCGTGGGGGAAGTAGCTGAGGCCTGCGGCTATGATTCGCTTTACTCTTTCAGTCACGCATTTAAAAATTATTCAGGCGTTTCTCCTCTCGAGTTCCGACAGGCAATGAAGCGCAAGGCCCTTAGTGTTCAATCATAGATGAAATTTTCAATATCGAAAAGACCATATCCCCGTTCCTTGGGTTAGAAGGTAATTTATTCCTTTTAAGCTTATATGTCCATCAGGAAACAAGGCATTTGTTTTTTTTGAGTGTCTTAGATGAATTTGCCTAATGCTCCCTGAGTCCCCCATTACTATATAGTACCATTGCTTTAGTCCTATTCCATGAATTGAGTCCGCAAATATGAAATAATCATTGAGTGGAGTTTTGAATGTCTTTCCAAGCTGATTTATTTTCTGAAAGCGCTCGACAGTGTTTTCTCCCCAGTAGCATCTGTACCCATATGCATAGGCAAAGGATACAAATTTATTTGGGTTCCAGGAAGGGCAGGCAAGAACATTCTGATTTGCCAAATATCCCTGGTCTTTTAAAATTTCTCCCCAGGATTTGGAAGAGTCATAAGCTGCAGGCATGTAATTATTAAAGTCTTGGGCATACATATTGACGCATAAACCAATTTGTTTCATGTTGTTTCCACATAAAATTTGCTGTGATTTTTTGCGAGCTGCAGACAAGGCTGGCAACAGCATGCTGGCGAGAATTGCTATTATTGATATAACAATGAGCAATTCGATGAGCGTAAATAAGAACATTTTTTTTAATTTCACTGTCATTATGCAAAATACTTTCTGTTAAATATTCCCATTTTCTGGATTCTTGCCGATTATTTGATATTTCAAGACGACAAAATATACCTCTGTTTTATTGCGTTGGCTGTATTTTTAAAGTCAATTTTTTAGCTAATTAAGATCATTTTATAATTTTCAACAGTGCAACATCGTATGCCTTGAGTTTTATCTTTAAAATAAGCTTTCCTTCATTTTTATTCAATGCCCATGTCTTGCCATTTAAGACATTTATAATTCTTTTCCCATTATCTTTTGTGTTCCATGTCAGTTCAATGTACTGTGGGTTTTCTTGTGGATTATTTAGCAAAAGCCAGTCTTCGCCATTTGAATCTTTCATAGGGAAGGCGGCTGCGACTTTCCTGCTGCATGATAAATTTTTTATTGCAACTGGAGAATGTATATTTTCTTTGTCCATAATTTCGCAAACAAATTTAGCCAACATTCCTTGATAGTCTGTTTCTGCGCATGCAGGAAATCCAAAGCAGAATATTTTTCCATTTCCATATTTTGCTGAAATTATGGCAGGAGTGTCAATCTTGATGTATTTTGCCAATACTTGAGTGTTTGCATGTTCTGGGCTAAAAGAAACGTATTGCAAAATTCTATTATTTAAAACTTTATTTAAAAATTTTCCATGCGCGTCGCAAGCAGGGCTTTTGCCTTGCAATAGCTTGCATTCGCCTATGATTTTGTCAAATCCTCCGCCCGGAAGAGTGTTATATTTTCTGCCGTATTCATTGTATTGAGCGAATGGCCCCATGAGGAAAAGTTTCCCGCCATTTTTTACATAATTTTTCAAATGTTCAAGTATGCTTGCGTTCATGTATACTCCGTCAATAATAAACAGAGCTTTAATATCCTTTAGCTTTCCTGATATAATTCTTTCATCATCTATAAAGTCAACCGGATAACTGCTGTAAATGGAAATCATTTCGTATAAACTGCGCACTGTATTGTTGGGCGTAGACAGTTTTCGTATTGGATGTCCAGGTGTTTTCATGTCTCTGTGATAATATGTGGCACGGGGGAAATATAGCGCAACTTCTGGCTTGGGCTTTTGCAAATTGCTGACGATATTTCCTAATCCTTTCAGTTCGGCATAAAATTTTATCATGTCTTCTCCGTGGGAAACAGGAATATCGCATGAATGAAATAAGCCCCAGATTCCTGGCATCCAATTCAAGGGGTATAAGCCTCTTAAGCCACGCGTAAAAGCAGACCAGCATTCACCGTGAAATCTTCCATGTGGAGACAATCTGTAAGGTTTCCACCAGCCTTGATTAAACTCCAAAACCCATACAGGTTTTTTGCCTGCTGAATGCTCAAGGTCACGAAGAAAAACATTTGCATAATCCATTGTGCCTATTCCGCCTCCCACATTGCCGCGCTCAGGGCCATAATAGTAATCGCTTCCATAAATTTTGTACTGGGTTTCATCTAGCATCAATGGGTCTCCAATAGAGTAGATTGGCCTTGAAGACATACCTATAAAACTTGAGAAGTTTGGCTTTTCTGAATCAATGGATGCTGTTAATTGTGAACAATATTTGAGGTAACTTCTGAAGCAAAACTGTTGAAAACGGCAAAAGTCATATGCTATTGCCAAGTTCGAATATGCGACTTTTTTGTCGTTGGTTTTTCCGACTACAAGCCCTGCTCGTGTTCCTTTGATCGAGGTGAATTTTGGGACTATAATCTGTTCAAAAGATGCAATGTTTGTGTTCCAGGCATTATTGAGTTTGCTTATCGTTGCATATTTTTCTTTTAGCCATGATATAAACATTTCGTGTATTAATGGATTCTCTGAATCAAGCATGGGCTTTACAAAAGGTTCGCTTCCTATATGATGCGCCATTACTGTCTTATTATCCTTTTCACGCTCAAGGATTTTTAAGCCCCAGTTGATTTTATCGGCAAATCCCGATGGCAGATTATCGCCTGCCAATTTGGGAGAAGTATAGCAAAACGGCAATTTTCTTGTCCATTTAGGAGACAGCGCATTTTTTGCGTTATTCACAACAAAAAGCGCTCCGCTTATTGTTTTTATTCCATTTTTATCAAAAAGCCTGTAGTATTTCTGGTTTGTTTTAAAATCAAACTTGGAGGGAGATTTTTCAATGCCTTTTCTAAGGTTGAGTCGCCAAAAGTGAATATTATCAATATTGAGTTGTTTCGCATATTTAAGTCTCTTGCTTTTTCTTTCCCAACTTCCGTCAGGATTAAACACAACCCCGCATTTGAATTCCCAGAGAGGCTGGGCTTTAAAGTTTTCTTGCAAGCTCCATTTCTCTTGCAATGAGCGCGTCATTATGTCTGAAGTTCTTTGAAGGCATGAAAATGCCTCATTGCTGTAGGATTCTGAGAGTCTGTCATAAAACGCTTCTTGGGCTCTTTTAGCCAAAACAATAAAACTGTCAGCGCAGCTTAACTGAATTTCTGCCGGCTTGTTCCAAATCTTTAATTCATTTAATTTTGCCAATTGTTTCT
>CAZYVR010000396.1:0-5265 GCA_964651145.1 uncultured Victivallales bacterium
AAAATCCAATTTAAAGCCATCAAGTTCGAATTCCAGCGCCGCTTTTTCATAAATGGAAACCAGGTATTCCCTGACATCAGGGAAACGAGGATCAAGAATATACGCTTCCTGTCTTTCGTTGTAATGCAATGATTTATCTGCAAACTTTTTTGCGGCTTCGCTATGAATCCCGACATATGGAACAGAATACCAAAGAATATATTTCATCCCAATATCATGAACATTGCTCACGTGCCCCGCCATATCAGGAATCTTAGTTTTAGCAACGTTCCAGTCTCCGCAATGGGCATACCCGCGCTGCACATCGTCTGTCTGCCAGCCATCGTCAACAATCACGGCTTCGCATCCCAGCTCCTTTGCCAGCGCGCACTGCCGCTCGATCTTTTCCGGCTTGAGTCCCTGATGAAAGCTGTACCATGTCGAATACATGGGCAAGCGCGCATGTTCAGGAACCTCTGCCGGAGCCAATCCCGGCATGTTTCCCCACCACTCTGAAACCGTCTTAAGGCTTTCGTAATACGGGATATCCCTTAAATCAACGAGCAAGGAAGCTCGATATTCTTTCAATTTATATTTTATTGCTTTGAACAATTTGACGCTGCATACAAACACAGCTTCTTCCTCCACTACTTTTGAGCCGAAAGAAACCGGCTGAACCACATCCGACCATGCAAAGGTCAAGCGGTTCTGCCCCGCATAATTAAAAAGAGAATTGACAGGAGCCTGACTTGTCACTTTCGACACAAAATCGGGCCCCCAATCAGGAACAAATCCTCTTCCGCTGAATGATGTGCGCCAACAAATATGAATATCGGCGATCGGCAAGCGCCATTCCAAAGCCAACTCTGGCGGAACGGCTCCAGTCTCCGAGCGCAACTCAATGCTCACTTCGAAGAGGTTCTTCGAAACTTCATTTAAGGATATTTCAGGAACAAATCCTTGAGTTTCTCCAACAAGCTTTATTTCAAAATGTTCAAGCGAAACAGATGTCATTTTAAATGTCTTTCTTTTATCGTTACCAGTTATGGAATGCGTCCACATCGTAGAAGTCCAAGTCATCCATGTACGGACTCCAGGAATCTTTGGCAATCCCCTTCCCTGGCTCAATAGTGACTTCGCCATTTATTCCGCCCATTCCCCATTTGTCAAAGACCCTGACGGCAATGGTGTTTTCCTGGCCGAACTTCAATGCATCTGCCGGAATTTCATAGCGGCGATTCACAGCGTAAGCTCTTGGGTTGTCGGCAAAAGTTGTTTTGCCAATCAGCTTGCCGTTGACATAGGTCCAGTCGTTGTCGTCAATGGCTCCGTCAGTGTTAAAATACACCTTGTATCCTTTCCATTTTTCAGGGAGAACAAATTTAACCCTATACCAGGCGTAGCCATCGTAGGGCTGAATCAAAGCGAGCGGCGCCTTTGGCGGATATTTGTAATCAGGATTCTTTTCGCGAACGCCAAAGTTTTCCCAATATCCCGGGACAGTCATGGGCTTGAAGCCTTTGACGCTGTAAATGTCCTTGAACCATCCGTCTTTCTCGCCAGCATCTTTCGTGTCAGTCCTGAACTCCCAGTTTTTCGGGGTAACTGAAGGGTTGCCAATCTGATTATGCCTGTACTTGTCTCCGGCAAAAAACTTGTAATCCTTCGCGAGTCCAACTTTCATATTGGAAAGGATCTTTGACATGACCCGCAATATTTTCTCCTTGTTCCATAAGCCATCAATAGCGGTTGGATCAATATTAAAAATGACAATTGATCCCAGGCCGTAATCAATTTTTCCTATGACGGCCGGATCGGACTTTAGAGTCCAATGCGGAGCCTTGACTATCACCGGCAACTTCTTGAGGTATCTGAAATAGAGGTCAGCATTGGGAATTCCTTCGAAGGCCGGGTCATTTTCCGGGAGCGTCACTTTGAAAACATCCTCTTCTTCGGTCTTCACCTTGAACGGCAACAGAGACAAATCAGAGCCGGGCATCATGAAAACGCAGCCGCCATTGCTGACAAATTCCTTTATAAACTCTTTCTTTTTCTGCAATATTTTACAGTCTCCTTTGCCGACGATAAGGACATGATTAGCCATTAGGTCTCTGGCATATTTGAAATATGCGAGGCGTTTATATTTCGCGCCCATTCTGTCAAGGAGCTTCATGTCGGCCTTGCCCCCTGCGTAAACAGTTCTGACTGATTTAATAGGAACAAATGGACTTGACATGTACTTGAGCAGATTGTCAACGACCTCTGTAGCCACAGGATCTTTCAAATAGCGAAGCGTTGCGTCAAGCTGGCAAAAGACAATCACGCCCCTGCCCCTTTGAAGCTCAAGCAACGGAGAGTTCATCAAGTTAAAGCCGCAATCCAGAATTGGCGTAAAATTGCCATACTGAGGCTTGCGTATGACGTGCCCCGCAATGATTCCGCCGTTTCCGCATTTCCATTTGGAATGAGGATAATGCGGTGAATTCTCGTCAGAGACAACAAATTCTGGAACAGTGTCCGTGCCTCCGCGCCAATTGCTGAAGTCCTCGTTTCTCAAGCCTTCAACAGCGGGATGCCCTTTCTTGCGCACAAAAGCAGTTCTCTGGCTAGGGCTTTCAAAGACAAGGTTGCCCAGATTGCATTGTTTTTGTTCGAACACAAGGATTTTAAATCCATTCTCAATCATGCTTGAAGAGTCAAGCTCTTTCAGAAAAGCAGGCGTAGTTTTGCCCAGAGCATTCTTGCCTATAATCAGAAGAGTTTTGCCTTTAAGCTCTGAAAACTTATCAACCTTCACGAAAGGCAAGCCAGCCTCTTTCAACATCTTTTCAGTTTGTCCTACAGGATCATAAAGCGCGACTTCCGTGTTTTTGAAATCTGTCAAAACGTGCTTCGGGAAGAACTGGACTTGCATGCTGTCCTCGCCGATTAACCTGCCATCTTGAAGGACTTCCATTTTAAGCTCAGCGCCTATGCGCTTATAAACTTTTGGAGCTTCCAGTTCGATTGGATATTTTTTAATTTGCCCAGGAGCCACAACTTTGGTCAGTTCACTTTCCGCCAAAACTTTATTGTTGGTTTTGTCAATAAATTTCAGCTTAAAAGTCAGCTTCTGATCGGAGAATTTGTCGTTTACCACAACAACGCTCTTTTTGAACTCCTCGCCGGAATAAAACGCATGGTCTTTATTGGTGAAGTCCTCTGGAGTCCCCGCCAAAAAAACAAGAAGCGGACTGAATGATTTCTGAAGAGTCTTAAACGAAGCGTTTGGTTTGGTGTAATCTGACAACAAATGCTTGTGCACCTCGCTCCATGCCCCCATGCGATCCGGCTTCAATCCCGGATTCTTTACGTCGTCGCGGATTTCATAAACAACATTGGCTTTATTGACAGTGGCGAACTGCTCAAAATGGTCTCTGCCTCCTGGAAAATGCCCCAGAGCGGAAACACCGTAAGCGCGCCATGCTTTTACCGTGTTGTCCATAAGGAGTTTCTTTATATCCGTATAGTTTTTAGGCCAATGCGCCAACTGCGCGCCTGGCTGCTTGTGAACAGAGGAAGGCAGTCTAGCATTTTTGAAAGCATCGTCGCCAAAATATCTTGCCGCATGCTCGGCAATGAGAAAGACATTCCTTGCTTTCTGTCCTTTATATGTAGAGCCCCCCCTGCGCGGGTCCAACTCAAAATGCTTGAATTGCGCAGGATAAGGGAATCCGCACTCGGCAACCATAAGCGGCTGGGTGTGCTTCTCTGACCATTGCTTAGGCCAGTCTTCGCGCTCCTGAAGAGGCACGCCAAAGGATTGATAGTTCATTGATCCGAATACTTTGCCGCTGTTTCCGCCTGCATGCTGGAATGTCTCACGAAGCGGATCATGCTTATGAATAACTTTCTCAGCAGCTTTTGCAAGCTTAATGCTGCTGATCTTGTTCTTTGGGACATACTCGGTGTCGTTGAGTTTGCCAGGATCCTGATTCCATGGATAACTGCACGTGTTAAAGTCAGTGTACCACATTATAATTGACGGATGGTTGCCAAAAGCTTCGATGTATTTTTCTATATGCTTGTTATACCTGTCGAGAGAAACCGTCCCCTCATAAGGCGGAACCGGCTGAAGCTGATAGAATCCCTGCTTGTCGGCTTCGGAAAATTTATCCTCCCAGCCCACCTGGCTTTCAAGTCCGCCAATAGGATTACAACGTGTGGAGTTGTAGCCTATTCTTTTAAGATTTGCTATATACTGTTTGATGCCTTTCTTTGTGCCATAATAGTAGCGCACGCGGCTGATTCCGGGACTGCTCCACATTCTAAGCCGCGCTTCCTTGCCGTTCAGATAGAATGTTCCGTTCTCAACCCAGAATTCACGAAAGCCAAAATCCACAGGAGCCGCGCTGTCTAGAAGCTTGCCTTTGGCATTGTATATATTTAGCGTAAGCTTATAAAGGTTTGGAGTTTCTTCGTTCCAAAGCTTCGCGTTGCTCCAAGGTATTTTAAACTGGATTTTTTCATCAGGCTCTCCATTGAGAGTTATTTCTTTTTCAAATTCTTTTTCACTTTTGCCTTTGAAGCTGAAATCAAACTTTAATTTAGCCGCGCCTTTTATTCCTTCAGGGTTCAATATTTTTATGGTCATCAACACTTCTTTTTTCCTGAAGGACGGAAGCGCCAGGACGCTGGCCACCTGAACAGAAGACGGGCCGCTTTCAAGCCATACATCGTCAAGGGCAATTTCGCCATGGTCATTGATTGAGGGATGTCCGCGCCAGAGCTTGGAATATCTGCGATCAATAAAAAGAGACAGTGTGTTTTCGCCTTGCGTGAGGCATTTGGAAATGTCAATTCTGACATTGTTGGGAATAGCAGTATAAGATGCCGAGTCATTCACAAAGGAATCAGCGAGAGTTCCATTCACGTATATTCTGGCATAGTCCGCGACAATATTTTTAAAGTTAAGGAATATTTTTTTGCCATTCATTATTTCAGGAACAACAAAAGCCCTTTGATACCATGCGGCGCGATATGAAAGCAAACCTTTCTTTTTCCAGCGCCAGTTAAGGGAAACCATTTCGCCGTTCTTTTCCTTATATATCTGGAAAAGCGGAGAGCGAAAACTGCCGGGCACTCTAATCAGTCCCCATGAGTCGGACGGAGGATAAATTGAATATTTGTTTGTGGGGGCAACGCGCCATATGCCATTAAGGCAAACGCCTTGCCTGGAGCCTTCTTCTCTTTTGGGAGCATCGCTCAAGGACCATATCTTTTTCTCAAGTGTTGAAAGCTTGTTTA
>CAZYVR010000397.1:0-5219 GCA_964651145.1 uncultured Victivallales bacterium
TAAGGGATTTTCAGGTCAAATCAGCGCGAAGAATTTCTGATTCTTTGTTGCTGAAAGTCCTTTCCCTCATTTTTTCTTTTGCATCTCATCACTTTGACCGGAAAATTAAAAATGATGCCACTCCTGCCGGCCCCTCGCAATTAAACCATATGATTGACTAAATACGAAATCTATGCAACTATATGCATATAGAATTGTTATAAAAAAAGAAGCTTAGAATCCATTTAACCTTAAAAAGTGGCTGCAAATGAATAAAGAGAGACAGAAAAAGCTGGCGATTGATTTTGGTCGACTGCATCACGAGGACAAAATGTTTGTTCTTCCCAATGCGTGGAATGGAGGCAGTGCAAAAGTCTTCGAAAAGCAGGGTTTTAAGGCTGTCGGCACCTCCAGCGCAGGAATGGCTTACTCAATGGGATATGCTGACGGCCAAATTATACAGCTAGATGATTTGTGTTATTTGACAAAACAGATTACAAATAGAATATCCATCCCGCTTTCTGCGGACCTTGAGCGCGGCTACGGAAAATCTGTGGACGAAATCAAAGCTAGCGCAAGAAAAATCATTGAGGCAGGGGCCGTGGGCTTTAATATTGAAGACGGATACCCGGAAGATACGCCATATCTTGAGGATTTAGATTTACAGACAGAGAAGATTAAGGAGCTCGCAAAATTAAAAGAGGAAATGGATATCCCATTCATCATTAATGCGAGAACCTGTGCGTGTTGGCTGGAAATAGGGGATGAACACAATAGGCTGAATCTCGCTATAGAGCGTGGGAATGTCTTTGCCGACGCCGGAGCCGATTGTGTATTTATTCCAGGGATTCTTGGAGAGAAAGCAGTGAGGCAATTGGTCAATGGAATTGACGCTCCAGTTAATATTATTGCCAATCCGGGTTTTAATGACTTTGATAAATTGAGTAAAATCGGAGTTAAAAGACTTAGCGTTGGCTCAGGGGCGGCTAGAGCGACCTTTGCAAAGCTAATAGATATTGCCAAAGAGCTTGACGAAGAGAAAAGCTTAAAATCAATGCTAAGCCATGGCTTTTCCTACGATATAGCCAATGAATTTTTTGGAAAGTGAATAGTGGAATTCCGCCCCGGCATGCGTCCGGTGAACTACCGGGCGCATGCTATTTTTAATTTTTTCTCAAATTCAGGGATTGATTAATTTGTCCGGGGATATTAGAATAAGAACATGAAAGATTATTCGCCACATTTAGTTTGCAAGAAACCTTACATGGCCGAAAACGGCTAAAGGCTCTGTTCTGCCCTAGTTATTTTTTATTCCCGCAATGGGAGTCAGCGCGTTAATGCGCTGAAAATCTACAAATATTTTGTCTAAAAATTCAGGAACAGACACTATGAAAAACAACACTAAAATTATATTTATGCCGCATGCGAATATTCAATATTCACAACTTGCCCCCGCCAAAAGAGCGTGGGTTATCAAAAATTCTTATGAAAGACTATTCGACCTGGTGGCCTCAGGAGACTACAAAATAGCGTTTGAAGCATCAGGCGAAACAATAAAAGTCATTGCCGATGAATGCCCGGACGTGCTGGAAAAATTGATTCAACTTATGAAAGACGGCAAAGTCGAGCCCGTAGGCTCGCCTCATACGCACATCATGCTGACCAACATTGATCCGGAAATAGGGGTGCATACTCTGATTCACGGCCTGGACACTTGGGAAAAATATACAGGCTTCCGCCCTGTAACCGGATGGAACCCCGAATGCGGCTGGTCCAGCTATATCCCGGACATCTTTAAAAAAGCCGGGTTCGAATCTCTAGTGATGGACGCCGATTCCTTCATGCTTTCCTTCAAAGAGATCAGAGAAGCCACAGGCTTGCTCTACGACGTAAAGGGACACAGCAACAAGAATCATCTTTTCAAAATAGAAGAGTACATTAAAGACAAGCCGGATTTCCTGAAATACATAACGAATCCATCCATCGCAGAAAACGGACTTAAGATGATATTCCGTTCAGATTGCATGGCAAACCCAATGCTCTGGTTCCTTATGGGCGCCACCGAAGGCATGCGCAAAGAGCCTGTAAGCATCGAAGAAATCAATACAATGCTGAAAAACTGGAAAGAAAGAATAGCCCAGAGCGGCACATTCATAATTCCTTACGCGGAAGATGCGGAATACATCGGAACATCCGCCTATTTCTATGTAAAGCAGTTCAATCAGGCGCGCTTCTTCGAGCCGGAGCCTGAAAGCGTTCCACGCTTCAAGCAGCTTCTGGACACAGCCAAAGCCAACGGCTACACTCTGTCCACCCCGAGCGAAGTAATCGGTTCCGCCTCGCAGATAATAGAAAACAAAGAAATAGCATGCATTGAAAATGGAGTGGCATGGCACGGCGGCACAGCCAAAGCCTGGGCAAATACAGAGTATTCCAGAATTATGGACCCGGTTTGCCGCTCGGTCTTCGAAGGCATCAAGGCTGTGGCAGAATATATGGGGAAAGATCTGAACTCAATGGACAATGATCTGAAAAACGCCCTCAAGGCTGTTACGTCCTCCTACGTGTCTGACTCAAGATGGCCTCCAGCGCCAACTTCTCCCGGCAGATTCAACGTAAAAGAATCCATTGCGGATCTTTATGTGGCCAACGAAGCCATCGCAAAATCAATGGCTGCAAGCAATATTCAGAATCTCAGGGGGCTCTATTCGCCTGATCTTATCAAAACACAGATAAAGAGCATCGAAACAGAGCTTATGGACATGAAATATTTCGGAGAGTAATTAACTGCCCGCCGTCAGGCGGGCCGCAAACTCCGTTGCTTCGCCAACGCTGGCAACGGAGAATTTCTTATGTTGCCAGACGGCAACGCATTCAGCATGGCATCAGCCGTAAAAAGCGTCTTCCAATTCTCCGGCGTTAAATTCTTCTACATTCTTATGCTCTTCCATCCAAGTGATAAGCTTTGCCCTGCACTCTTCTTCGCCAGTGTTTACGATGCCTGTGCCTATGAAGAGGCTTATATTATCAATTCCCATTCCGCCTTCCATGTGAATCTCATTACTTGCGAGAAAATCAATCATCTCATCGCAAAACTGGTCAAGTTCCTCTTCTGATTTCAGGTTCAGCTTTGCACTGAGCAGAAAGCCCATTTCTTTAAAATCACCAACATGCTTTTTCTTGCGAAGTCTTCTTTTTATCATTTTCTTTAAACCGCCTTAATTATTTTATGATTACATGACAGTAACTCCTAAATACAATTAAACAAACTCTAAGATTTCAAATAACCCCGCCCAAAGTACTAAAACAAGAACGTGAGGCTAACAGACTATTGCCGGCCTGACATGTTCAAGAGGCACTGGCAAGGGCTGACCCAGCTCTATTGAGGTTATGGCGCGTTTTGCCAGATATGTCGAAACAAGGCCGTCTATTTCGTCGCACGGGGAAGGCTTGTCTTCCAGTATCGCGTCCACGAAGGAATTCAGCATATTCTCATGCCCTTTGTCGACACAGAACGCGCCCCATACGTTTTTGCTGTTTTCCGAGCCTTCCATAAGCTTGCGTGATTTTTTCATATAGCCCGAAATGCCGCCTTCGATGCCAGCATCGGAAAAGGGATCGTGCTGCAATGGGAATAATTCCGTCTTCATATCCGGAATGCCGAAATACTCGTTTTCGACAAAGAACTTGTTTCTGAACAAAGCAGCGTTGCTTGTCACTTCATACATTTCTTTCGGATAATCGAAAGAGCCGCAGGAACTGAAAATAATAGTGGCGGTGTCGCCCCCTGAAAAGACAATATTTATTCCATGACTCAGGCGCGTGGAGCCCCATGCCTGTATCTTGACAGGAAGCTGAGGGGCAAAAAACCAGCACGCAAGATCCAGCCAGTGCACGGACTCGCCAATTATCAGCCCGCCGCCATGCATGGGATCAAGATGCACAAGACGGTACGATGAGCTTTCATCTTGAATATTTATTAGGAAATGAGTCAATTTTTCCTCCGGGAATTGATCCCTCTCAACTTCCATATATCGCCATGGCTGATGCATCGGGTTGGCTTTATGAGCCAGCCAGCTTTTTTTTAAGGCTTGCATTGAAGGAGCCATGCGACGATTGAGATCCACGCAAAGTTTTACGCCGCCTTTTCTGACTGCCTTTATTATCTTATATGCCTCTTCCTGCTCTATCGCCATAGGCTTTTCACAGAAAATGTGTTTTCCTTTTGCGGCGGCGGCTTCAATGATAGGCAAATGCGCTTCATGGGAAGTGCATACTTTTATCATATCCACTTCAGGATCATTTATTGCTTCATTCAAATCAGCAGTCGCTTTGGCTATGCCATGCTTGGCAGACATTTCTTTCGCGCGCTCAAGCGAAATATCGCAGCACCATTTAATTTCAACTTTGGGATTCTTCGCAAAATTCGGAAAATCCTGACCCTCTGCAAAAGCTCCGCAGCCTATCTGCGCTGATATCAATTTGCCGTTCTTCATATCACTGACTCCAGTATGTTTTTAAGATTCTAACTATATATATTATATGGTTAGTTTTTTAAATAATCAATAGTCCAGCATTGATTATTCTATGATTTTGTCTATATTCAACATTATGGAGCATAAGAATAAATATCAAAAACTTGTAGAGTCTGTAATAGACAGGATACGTTCCGGAGTCTACAAGCCAGGCAAGCGCCTTCCGGGGCAATTGCTTTTGGCAAAAGAACACGGCGTGTCAGCTATAACCTCGGAGCGGGCCCTTAAGGAACTGGAAAAGCTCGGCTTCATCGAACGGCGCAAAAGGAGCGGCTCCTTTGTTCTGGAAAAGCCGCGATTGTTTACTGAGATATTCATTGTGATAAATGTCACGGAAGAAGAAGAATTTTGGCTTGCTAACTATCATCTTGGAATAACGTCCCGCACAGAAAAACTGGGAGTGCCCTGTCAGATAATAAAAAAAAGCGATCCGTTTTTCAATGAGAAGATTTTAAATGGCAAAGGCAAGCCAGGAGTGATTCTCCTTGGGTTTGAAGACGCGGAAACTGTTGCCGCTCTGGAACAGCGAAAAATCCCTCATGCAGTGGCAGCCTGCCAGGCTAAATATGCCAAGCTGTGCGTAGTGGAAAACCGCCGCGCCGCCGCGCGGGAGCTAGTCTTAAGAGTGCGCAAAAACGGAGCCGGCAAAATGGCGTTCGTCTATGACCCGGATCAGCCCAACCACTGCCTGGCCAAAGAAGGCTT